>JAUREI010000028.1 GCA_030827515.1 Prosthecobacter sp.
AACAACGGCGACAATCCAGGCTTCAGCAATTCACACGCCCCGTTTGTGATTCGGTTTGTCGACTGGCAAAGCGGCTCCGTGAGCAGTGAAATCCCAGGGTCTGGGTCAAGCTCGGGCGAAGCCTACAAAGCCAGCAAGCGCGGCATGCGCTGGGACATGGCAGGTGGTGGACCTCCCACCCGGGTGCCGAGTGGTGGCACCCATGAAGCATCCATCGGCACCCATACCGCCGAGTCGGCGCTGGCCTGGATGGAACAGTGGAACCGAACGGCACCGTTGCCCTACACCGTCAGGCGGCATGCCGCCCAGTGGATCGAGGGAGCATCGGACAACGGCGTTTACGCGGAGACGTTTCGGGTTGAAAATGGCATTGAGAAATTCGAGAATCGGACGCTCGTCCTATCCCTAGGCAGCGAGGAGGATTATTTTTACTATATGAACAGTCCGCTGGCCGATGATTATGACGTGGACGGCAGTGCCTGGGATGAGGTGGTCGCGGTGTATCCCGAACAGAGTCCGAGCGGCGGCGGCACCACCGACCCGCAGGATCCACCCCAGGACAAGACCCGGCACTCTTACCAACAACGGGTGCCTCAGACGTTTTCAACCGTGCAGGGGGGAATCGACTCCACGAGACAGGCGACCACCGACCCAGTGGGCATGCTCAACAGCCTGGGAACGACGATCCGGCTTGAGGAAAAACGCTTGCCCAACGGACAGCGGCAACTGTCGAACGGGCAGGAGGATTGGGATGGCATCCTCGCCAGTGTCTCGATGCAGCTGACCAGGACCGAGCCGGCGGAGTCGGGTGACAACCCCACTTACAGCGGCCATCGCAGCCAAGGCAAAGTGATCATCGCCTGGGACCCCAACTACCCGGTGAGATTGAACGAGAAAAGCCGCGAAGCCTGGCTGAAGAGATTCGTGCTCATCCGCACCGAGCGACAACACTCTGTCGGCACAGAGCCCGTCGTGACCACAACCGCATCCTCTTTGACGGAACATCTGTCCACGACTGCGGCTGAATCCAGCGCCATCCCTCTCAACCCTGGTGCCGCTGAACAAGACACGGGAAAAACGCTGGCCATAAGCTTGTTGCCGATGGATTTGGCAATCGACGCCAACCGCGACGGCACCATCGCCCAAGGGGAAACCGCCTCCAAGGAACAACCCTTGAGATTTTGGATCAACAACGATCATGATTCCGGAAGCACCACAGGTGAAGCCACCTCAGGAGCAGAGGATCAAGCTGACGACATCCTCGCGAATCTTCGCGACCTCGAAGACTTTCAGTTGCTGCGTTTTTCGCTGCCCAAACCCATCATTCAAGCGGCCAACGAAGGTCGTGCCCACATCGGGTTGAAATGGAAAAACGTGTCTGGTTCGGTTCCCTCCATCCGGCTTTTCCGCGCTCATCCGAGTATTGCCAGCACGAACGATTACGTTTGGAATAAAGACAAAGCAGAACTTCAAGTGATGGGGTCACGTTACACACACGGTGTCGCAGTCATCGACAACACCAACGGCACATCATTGCCTCGCAACTACCTTTCCTACTCGTTACATGGTTTTGGCTACACCGAGCCTCCGTTCATCCTCTTCGAAGGCATCGGCAAAGGCCGTGGTCAGCTTTGCCTGCTATACCGTTATGAAGACGGATCGACGGTAGAATGCCCGGGGCCATGGTTGGAACTGTGCGACATCAAGGAGATGTATGTCAGAAACAATGTTTCCGAATTCGTCCCTCCCGTCAGAGGCACGGAAACGGAGGAAGCCATCACCTTCGTTCATGGCTGGAACATGTCACCGGAAGGAGCCGCCGTGTTTGCCGAAACCCTGTTCAAACGCCTGTGGCACAAGGGGTTCAAGGGACGGTTTGCAGCCTTCCGCTGGAACACTGATTGGAGCGACGCCTTTGACAAAGTCCCCGGCATCGGTGAACCGTTGGAAGCCTATCTGGCGGACTACAACGGCAGTGAATTCACAGCTTGGAATTCCGGATTGGCACTCAAAAACTTTGTCAATCTTCGTCCCGCCTCGTATCGCTCGATGCTGGTGGCCCACAGCATGGGCAACATCGTGGCCGGATCTGCTCTGGCTCAAGGTCTAAATGTCGACAAGTACGTTCTCTTGCAAGCCGCAGTCCCCGCCAGTTGCTATGATGATCGTGTCGAATTGAAAGAGGCGGCAACTCTCAAGCACAACATCAACTGGCTGCCTGACCCCACCATGTGGGACGAATGGACGCCAGACGATGATTATGATCCCGAAGCCTACCGCGGCAAGTTGTTGAGCATTGGCGGCGAACCGACGAGTTTCTATCAGCCCGACGATGTGGCCACGAGCTATGCTTGGGAAATCAACAACGACCTGACAAAACCCCCGGGTTTTCTTTCTTGGAAATATACGTATCGCAAAGATCGTGATCCTGGAAAGAGGTGCTTGTTCATCATTGATGATCCTTATGAGGGATTTTCCAAGGAATATGAATTGCATGGATATGAAGCTTTGACACGAACTTGCCGCTCGTGGGGGAAGGCGGTGGGGGCGCAAGGTAAGACGCGCGGAGCCATCAAGGAGTGGGTTAATAACGATGAGTTATTCGGCTTCGACGATGAGCACAGTGCGGAGTTTAACCGCAGCATCCAAGAGGTTAGTAGTTTTTACTCAATATTATCTGAAAATCTTAGCATCAGATGAAAAGAAAAATAACAACCGCAGTATTCGCCGGTGCAGTTATAACTATGCTATTGTGGCGCAATGAAAATCCGAATCCTTCGGTTGCTCGTGGCGAGTTCTCTCCAGAAATTCCGAAGAATACTTCAATAGCTGTGGACGAACAAGCGGCGGCCTTGCCTTACAAAAAAGGTGCTGAAACCAAGAACGATATCATCGGAATAATTTCGGCCATTTACTCCGCCCCGGTTCATCTGTATGGCAGGGTCGAAGACGAGGCTGGAAGTCCCATCAGCGGTGCATTGATCAAATACAGCCTCAACGACAAGTACTTTAAGGATGGCACGAAGGGCACTACAGTGAGCGATGGGAACGGGAATTTTATCATCCAGGGCAATGGGGCTTCGGTCTACGTTCATGCTCAAAAGCAAGGCTATTATCGGATACCTGAGCGGTCCTATGGTTCGGTCAGGGCCAATCAATTGACTTCACCAGAAATGCCCGCGATTTTTGTTCTGAAGGTCGCGGGGCAACCGCAAATCCTTGTAGGCAATGCGGTGGAACGATGTCACGTTCCTGTGGATGGTACACCCAAGGAAATCCATCTCTCTCGAAAGAAGCTTGAGATGGCAGGATCAGGGCACTTGCGAGTTGAGGTATGGGTCACGGCGGTTCAACCGGGTCAGCGCAGGGGCTTTCAGTGGAAGTGCCGATTGAGTGTGCCGGGGGGTGGCTTGGTGGAACGCAGCGATCCAATGGGCTTTATGGCGCCTTCCGAGGGTTATGAGTCAAGCGTTGAATTCTCAATGCCTGCCAACACTTCTTCAGATGCTGAATGGCGCAGATCCATTGAAAAGCAATTTTACGTCCGGCTTCCTGATAACACTCATGCTCGTGGCCGTCTGTACCTCACAATTGACCATGACTTGGCCTTAGTTTCCTTCGATTCCTTCTGGAACCAATCACCGACTGAGTCTCGAAATCTAGAGGCGGGCGCGAACGAGTTTGGGAAAGCTCGGTGATTCGCAGCATGTGTCCAAGGGCAATCGGCGTTCCCTGCTTTTAGGTGAACCAATCGGCCGCTTCTCCTGGCCGGTCCCTGTTACCGTAGAAAACCATCAGGGCAACGAAACCTAGGGACGCACGGGCTTGGTCTTCCCCGTTCTTCGGACTCAACCCAAGCCCGTCCCTTTCCTCAAAACAGCTCCGCCTGACTTGGCGGTGGGGAGACGCGGTTGACGGGACCGTCGTAACTGGCGCGGTTGAGGGAGGTCGTGACGGGCCAGGCGGTCATCGCGCCCGGCCAGGGTCGCAGGAGAGGCTGCAGGGCTTCACCGGGGGAATCCGGATTCAGCCAGGTGCGCCAGGCGTCCGGCGGCAGCAGCACGGGCATGCGGTCATGGCAGGGCGCCACTGTCGGATTGGCCTGGGTGGTCAGCAGCAGAAAGCCCTCGGCCTCCTCGCCGCTCTCGCTGCGCCAGTGATGCCAGAGGCCGGCGATGACCATGGGTTCCTCTTGCGCGAGGGCAAAACGCCAGGGCTGCCTGGGCTTCGTGCTGGCCTGCCACTCGTAAAAGGCGTCCGCCGGCACCAGGCAGCGCCTCCGGCGAAACAGCTCACGGAAAACGGTCTTCGTGGCCGCCGTTTCGGAGCGGGCGTTGATCAGCGGGGCCCCCTTCCAGGGCGGCTGCACCCCCCAGGTCATGGCTTCGACCTGCGGCCGGTCCTGCCGCTGCACCGCCACCGGCGCGCGCCGGCTCGGCGCCATGTTTTCCACCACCTCGACGGCAATCGCCGCGGTGCGCAACTCGGCCACCAGTCGCTCAACGCCACGCGAGGAGAAGGCATACCGTCCGCACATGGCGGCATGCTGCCACAGCGCCCGACATTCGCCAGCACCATTCCCTCCTTTCCGGCGCTGTTCCAAACCGACACTCGGTCGGACGGACCAGGGGGCAACCCCGCCGCACCAGGTGACCGATCCCTTGCCTTGCCAACCGGGCCGGAAACTGCGGGTGGGGCGTGCAGGCGCCTGAGGCCCGCGCCATTGCCGCTTGCATCCGCCTTCACCTCCCCCACACTGCCCGCGCATGAGTCCCGACTCCCTCGACCGCCTGCGCGCCGCCGTGCGCGACGTGCCGGATTTCCCCCAGCCCGGCATCCTCTTCAAGGACATCACGCCCGTTCTGGCCGATCCGGCGCTGCTGCGCGAGGCAGTGAACGGCATGGCCGAGGCCTTTGCTGGGCGCGAGGTCGACAAGGTGGTGGGCATAGACGCGCGCGGCTTCATTTTCGGCGCCCTGCTGGCGGAACGCCTCGGCGCCGGTTTTGTGCCGGTGCGCAAGAAGGGCAAGCTGCCCTGGCGCACGCGCGGCTGCGAGTATGACCTTGAGTATGGCAGCAACGCCATCGAGATGCACCTCGACGCCCTCGCGCCCGGTGAGCGCGTGGTGCTGGCCGATGACCTGCTGGCGACCGGCGGCACGGCGGGAGCGGCCATGCGGCTGATTGAAGAGACCGGTGCCGAACTGCTCGGGGTCGCCTTCTTCATCGAGCTGGCCTTTCTGAACGGCCGCGACCGGCTGGCGGACAGCGCGCCGGTGCATGCGCTGCTGACGTACTGAAGCGCATGACCGAACGCGAATACAAGCGCCGCATCGAGGCCGCCGCCCAGAAGGTGTTTGCCGGCGCCGCGCCGGTGCCGCGCGGCAAGACCGCGACGCTCCGCCTCTGCAAGCAGTTCCTCCGGCTCAAGGAACAGCGCATCAAGCAGCGCCACCGCGCCGGCTGGAGCGGCGTCGAGATCTGCCGCATGCGCTCGGACATGCTCGACCACCTGATCCGCGTGCTCTGGGAGGAGTGCGTGGCGGCGCAGCCGGGCGCGGAGGCGCTGAAGATCAGCGTCGTCGCCCACGGCGGCTTTGGACGCCGCGTCATGAGCCCGGGCAGCGACGTCGATCTCACCTTCATGCTGCCGGGCAACGGTGCCCAGGTGCCGCCCGCGGTCGCCACGCTGGTCAGCACGCTGCAAACCGCCCTCTGGGATCTCAACCTCAAGGTCGGCCAGGGCGGCACGCGCAGCGTCGGCGATTGCCTGCGTCACGCCAACGGCGATCCCCATGCAATGACCGCGCTGGTCGAGGCGCGCTTCCTCACCGGCGACGAGACCGCCTTCCGGGAATTCCGCAAGCGCTTCGACGCGGAGTGCATCGACGGCCGTGAAAAGGAATTCCTGCGCCAGCGCCAGGAAGATCTGGCGACGCGCCACGAGAAGTATGGCGGCACGCCCTTTGTGCAGGAGCCGCACGTCAAGAACGGCTGCGGCGGCCTGCGCGACTACCAGAATCTGATCTGGATGACCTACGCCAAGCTGCGCAGGCTCGACCCGCGGGATCTGGTGGCCCGCGACTTCGTCGCCCCAGGCGCCTGGAAGGAGCTCGAAGCCGCCTACGACCTCATCCTGCGCGTGCGCAACGAGATGCACTACTCGGAGCGGCGCGGCGAGGATGTGCTCACCCTGCGCCTGCAGGGGGTCGTCGCCGGCCAGCTCGGCTACCGCCACAAGCGCGTCCTGCGCCGCATCGAGGCGTTCATGAAAGACTATTACATGGCGACGCGCGACGTGCTCCAGCGCAGCAGCGAGATCATGGACCGCTTCCATCTGGAGGCTCTCGAGGGCAGCAACGGCAAGCGCGGCCTGCTCGGTTTCCTTGCACGCCGCAAGGGCGTCAAGGCCGTCAAGCGCGCCGACCGCTTCGACGGCTTCATCAGTCGCAACGGCCGCGTCTTCCCCGAGAACGAGACGATTTTCCAGGAAGATCATGTCCGGCTGATGCGCCTGTTCTCGCACACCCAGCAGCGCCACCTGCGCCTCAGCCCGGAGTTGTTCCAGCTCGTCCAGAAAAGCTTCCGCCTCGCCAACGCCAGCTTCCGCTACAGCAAGGAGGTGCGCGAGGTCTTCGAGGCCATCCTGTCGCGGCGCGGCGATGTCGCGCGCACACTGCGCCAGATGCACCGCGTGGGATTCCTCGGCCGCTACCTGCCGGAGTTCGGCGCGCTCACCTGCCTGGTGCAGCACGAGTTCTTCCACCGCTTCACCGCCGACGAACACACGCTGCGCACCCTGGAACGCCTCGATGAACTCGCCGGTCCGCCCCAGGCCGGCGGGGTCGCCTTCTACCAGCAACTCTTTCACGACCTGCAGCAGCCCTCCATGCTGTATCTGGCGCTGATCATGCACGACACCGGCCGCGCGGCAAACAAGAAGTCGCACGACGACGAGAGTACCCTGCTCGCCGACACCGTCGCACGCCGGCTGCTGATCAAGGGCGAGCGCCGCAAGCTGCTGCTGTTCCTGGTCGACAACCACCTGCTCATGTATCGCGTGGCGACCACCTCCAACCTCGAGGATCCCAAGGTGATCGAGGACTTCGTCCAGATCGTCCGCACCAAGGAGAACCTCGACAGCCTGCTGGTGATGACCTACGCCGACTCGCGCGGCACCAGCGAGGCCAGCTGGTCCGGCTACAAGGAGGCGTCGATCCGCCAGCTCTACCACAACGCGCTCGAGTTCATGCAGGCTCCGGCCGACTTCATGCGCCGCGCCAGCGTGCCGCTCGACGAGGTGCGCGCCGAGGTCGACAAGCTGTTGCCCGCGAATTTTGCCGACGAGATCACCGCGCATTTCGAGCACATGCCGCGCAGTTACTTCAACTTCCGTGAGCCGGCACAGATCGAGGCGCACATCCGCCAATTCCGGAGCTTCTTCGTCCAGCTCGCCAAGGAGGACGCGGAGGCCGGCCTGCTGCCGGTCATGGCCTGGAACGACTTCCCCGTCCACGGCTACAGCGAACTGGTGGTCACCTGCTGGGATCGACACCTCCTGCTGGCGCGCATTTCCGGCGCGCTCGCCGCGGAGAGCATCAACATTCTCAGCGCCGACCTGTTCCAGCGCTCCGACCACCTTGTGCTCGACATCTTTCGCGTCTGCACGACGAACCTGAGCGCGGTCACCAGCCGCAGCGCCAAGCAGCGGGTCGAGATCGCCGTGCGCGCCGCCTTCGTCGGCCAGGTGTTCGACTTCGCGCCCGCCATCGCCAAGTCGCGCCGCAGCGTGCCTGGCTATGACGAGGTCATGGCGGAAATCCCCCAGCGCGTCCACATCAACAACGACCTCTCGCCGGATCATACGGTCGTCGAACTGCAGGTGGTCGACCGCCTCGGCCTGCTGCATGACATCTTCATGGCCATCGGCAAGCTCGGCCTCAGTGTCACCCATGCGCGCATCGCCACGGAAAAGGGCGTCGCGCTCGACGCCGTTTATGTTCAGAACGCCAACGGCCACAAGCTCGAGAACCGGCGCGCGCTCGACACCCTGAGCGCGCGCATCAAGGAAGCGGTGTTCGGCTGAGGAGAACCCCATGCGCCGCACCCCGGAATTCTGCACCGCCGCCGAGGCCGTTGCCGCCATTCCCGACGGCGCAACGGTCGCGGTCGGGGGCTTTGTCGGAGCCGGTCATCCCGAGCTGCTGACCGAGGCACTTGAGCAGCGCTTTCTGCAAACGGCAGGACCGCGCGACCTCACCCTGTTCTACTGCGCCGGCCAGGGCGACCGCGCGACGCGCGGGCTCAACCATCTCGCTCACGAGGGTTTGCTGAAGCGCGTCATCGGGGGACACTGGAACCTGGCGCCCAAACTTGGCGCCCTGGCGCTCGACAACGCCATCGAGGCCTACAACCTGCCGCAGGGCGTGCTGTGCGTGCTCCTGCGCGAGATCGCCGCCAAGCGTCCCGGCCTCATCACCCGCGTCGGACTCGGCACCTTCATGGAGCCGGAGCAGGGCGGCGGACGCCTGAACGCTCGCACCACCGAGCCGCTCGTCGAGCGGCTGGTCCTCGATGGCGAACCCTGGCTGCGCTACAAGGCCGTGCCGGTGCAGGTCGGCCTCATCCGCGCCACCACCGCCGACCGCCACGGCAATCTCAGCTTCGAACGCGAGGCCCTGATTGGCGAGGTGCTGCCCATCGCCCAGGCGGCCAAAAACCACGGCGGGTTCGTCATCGCCCAAGTCGAGCGCGTGGTGGACTGCCTGCCCGATCCCAAGAAGGTGCGCGTGCCGGGCATCCTCGTCGACCGCGTCGTCGTCTCCGGCGGCGACCGCCATGACCAGACCTTTGGCACCGCCTTTCACGACGCCTTCGTCAGCGCCGAGGGCGAGTTCGACCTGCCACCGCTGCCGGAGTCCGAGCGCAAGCGCATCGGCGCGCGCGCCCTTCGCGAAATCCGCGCCGGCGACATCGTCAATCTCGGCATCGGCCTGCCGGAAACCGTCGCCGCCATCGCAGCGGAAACCGGCCGGCTCGGCGAGTTCACCCTCACCGTGGAAAGCGGTCCGATCGGCGGTGTGCCGGCCTCCGGGCTCGACTTCGGCTGCAGTCACTATCCCGAGGCGGTCATCGACCAGCCTGCGCAGTTCGATTTCTACGACGGCGGCGGCCTCGACATCGCCGTGCTCGGCGCCGTTGAAGTCGACGCCGAGGGCAGCGTCAACGTCGCCAGCATGGGCGACCGCTTTGCCGGGGTCGGCGGTTTCATGAACATCGCCCAAAGTGCCCGCCGCCTGGTCTTCTGCTGCACCTTCCTCGCCAAGGATCAACCCAAGTTCGTGCGCCGGATCCGCCACGTCTGTTTCCACGGTCCCACCGCCCTCGCGCGCGGCCAGCAGGTGCTTTATGTCACCGAACGCGCCGTCTTCGAGCTGACGCCCGACGGCCTGCGCCTCGTCGAACTCGCCGACGGCCTCGACCTGCAGGCCGACCTCCTGGCACGCATGGAATTCCAGCCCGTCGTCGCCGCCCAACCCGCCCGCCTGCCATGAATGCCGTCCACCTCGTTGCCGCCCGTCGTTCGCCCATCGGCCGCTTTGGCGGCGGGCTCAAGGATCTCAGTGCCACCGACCTCGCCTTGGCGGTCGCCGACGCCACCGTGCCGGCGCCCCTGCGCGGTCAGCTCGATCAGGTCATCCTCGGCCAGGTCCTGCAGGCCGGCTGCGGCATGAACGTGGCCCGTCAGCTTGCGCTCAAGCTGGGCGAGCTGCAGCACGTGCCGGCCTTCACGGTCAACATGGCCTGCGGTTCCTCGCTCAAGGCGGTGGCGCTGGCCGCGGATGCCATCCGCGCCGGCGAGGCCGGGCTCGTGCTGGCCGGCGGAGTCGAGGTGATGAGCGCCGCCCCCCACTACCTGCGCGACGCGCGCTGGGGCAAAAAGCTCGGCGCCCCGGAGGTCGAGGACGCGATTTTCAGCGACGGCCTCTGCGACCCGCTGCTCAAGCTCGGCATGGGCGAGACGGCCGAGCGCATTGCTGACAAGCACGGCATTGGCCGTGAAGAGCAGGATCTGTTCGCCGCCCTCAGCCAATCTCGCGCCGCCGCCAGCCGAGTGTCCTTCGAGCGCGAGATCGTGCCGGTGGGCGCAGTCGCCAACGACGAGCATCCGCGCGCCGACACCACGGTGGAGTCACTGGCGAAGCTGAAGCCCGCCTTCCGCAAGGATGGAACAGTCACCGCCGGCAATGCCTCCGGCATCAACGATGGCTCGGCCATGCTGCTGCTGGCCGGCGACGAAGCCCTGAGCACCCACGGTCTCGTCTCGCGGGCGCGGGTCGTGGCCGCCGCCGCCGTCGGCTGCGACCCCGCGCTGATGGGTCTGGGCCCGGTCGGTGCCATCCGCAAGGTTTGTGCGCAGGCCGGTTGGAGTCTCGACGAAGTGGACGCCGTCGAAATCAACGAGGCCTTCGCCGTGCAGGTGCTCGGCTGCGTGCGCGAGCTGGAACTGGACCCGGACAAGCTCAACCGGCGCGGCGGCGCCATTGCCCTCGGTCATCCGATCGGAGCCAGCGGTGCGCGCGTGCTGGTGACCCTGCTGCACCGGATGGAGGACGAGGGTCTGCGACGCGGCATCGCCAGCCTGTGCGTTGGCGGCGGCATGGGCATCGCCCTGGCCGTCGAGCGGGAGCCCTGAGCGGGCTCCCGCGCGGCGTGATTCAGTCGGATTTGCTGCGGCGCTCAATCCAGTCGTAGAGCATCGGCAGCAGCAGCAGGGTGAGCAGGGTCGAGCTGAGGATGCCGCCGATGACGACGGTGGCGAGCGGTCGCTGCACCTCGGCGCCGGGGCCGTGGGCGAGCGCCATTGGCACAAAGCCGAGCGCGGCGACCAGTGCGGTCATCATGACCGGTCGCAGGCGGGTGGCGACCCCCTGCAGCACCGCCTCGCGCAGGCTCAGCCCCTCCTCGCGCAGTTCGTTGAAGTAGTTCACCAGCACCAGGCCGTTGAGCACGGCGACACCGCTGAGGGCGATGAAGCCAACGGCGGCGGTGATGCTGAACGGCATGCCGCGCAGGTCGAGGGCGAGGATGCCGCCGGTCAGGGCCAGCGGAATGCCGGTGGCCACCAGGAAGGTCTGGCGCAGGCTGCCGAAGGCAAAGAAGATGAGCGCCAGGATGAGGATCAGGGCGGTGGGCACCACGATCGCCAGACGGGCGCGCGCTTCCTGGAGGTTCTCAAAGGTGCCGCCGAACTCGAAGTCGTAGCCCTCGGGGAACTTGACCTCGCGCTTGATGCGGTCGGTTGCCTCATGGACGAAGCCCTCCATGTCGCGGCCATGGACACTGACCAGCAGCGCCGCGCGCCGCTGGGTCCGGCTGTGGCGAATGGGATCGACGGCCTTCTCCGTGCGGATGTCGACCGCCTCGCCGAGGTTGATCATGCCGTATTCACCCACGCGCAGCGGCAGGTCCTGGATCACCTCGTTCTTCGAACGCTCATCCTCGGGCAGTCGCACCACGATGTCGCGCTTGCGGTTGCCCTCGACAACCTGCCCGGCGACTTCGCCGCCAAGGCCGGCGGAGACTGCGCGATTCACCTCCGCGAGCGGCACGTTGTATTTGGTCAGCACATCGCGCTTCACCTGCAGCGTCAGGGTTGTCGGGCGACCGTCCGTTTCGAGTTCCGCCTCGCCACCGGGCGTGGCGTTGATGCTGTCACGCACCTGCGCGGCCAGCTTTTCCAGCACATCAAAGTCGATTCCATAGATGCGCACGGCCAACTCGGCCTTCGTGCCCTCCATCATTTCGTTGAAGCGCGTTTCGATGGGCTGGCCGAACTCAATGGTCTGCCCCTTGTGTTCGAGCTCCGCCTCAGCCTCGATGGCGTCCATGAGTTCCTGCTTGCTCGTCGGCAGCCCCGGTCCCTTGGGCCACTCCGCGAGCGGCTTGTAAAAGACGTAGAAGTCGGTCTCGTTGGGCGGCATCGGATCGGTGGCCACCTCACTGGTGCCGCTGCGGGTGAAGAATCGGGTCACCATCGGGAATTTTTCCCGAACCATGCGGCCAAGCTCGAGGTCCTCGTGAAGCGACTCCTGCAGGCTCATGCCGACCTTGCGGTAGATCATCGCGGCGATGCTGCCCTCGTCGAGCTTGGGCACGAATTCCGCCCCGAGACTGCCGAAGCGGATGCCGCAAAAGGCGAAGAATCCGGCCGCGGCGATCACGACGAGCCAGCGCAGGCGGATGACCGCACGCAGCAACGGCTGGAACACGCGATTGAGCGCGGAAATGATGAAGTTCTCCTTTTCGGCGATGTTGCCGCCGAGGAAATAGGAGCAGAGCGCCGGCATCAGTGTCAGGGACAGCAGCAACGCGCCGGCAAGCGCGAAGATGACGGTGACGGCCATCGGGCGGAACATCTTCCCCTCGATGCCGGTGAGCGAGAGGATCGGCAGGTAAACGATGGTGATGATGAGCACGCCGAAAAACATCGGGCTGGCCACCTGCTTGCTGGCGGCGAGCACCTCGCGGCTGCGTTCCTCGGGCGTCAGCATGCGGCCGAGGTGATGCTGCCGCATGCCAAGCCGGCGCACGATGTTTTCAACCATCACCACGGCACCGTCGATGATGAGGCCGAAGTCGACCGCCCCCAGGCTCATCAGGTTGCCCGACCAGCCGCCCTGGACCATGCCGCAGATCGCGAACAGGAAGGACAGCGGGATGGCCAGCGCGACGATGATCGCCGCACGCCAGTTGCCGAGCAGGGCGAGCAGCACGACGACGACCAGAACGGCACCCTCGAAGAGGTTTTTTTCGACCGTGCCAACCGTCGCTTCCACGAGGTCGCTCCGCTCATAGACCACGGTGATGTCCATGCCGGGAGGAAGTTTGTCGCGCACTTCATGCAGGCGCGGTTCGACCCGGTGACAGACGACGCGGGCATTTTCGCCCATGAGCATCATCACCGTGCCCAGCACCACCTCCTCTCCGTCCATGGTGGCCGCGCCACTGCGGAAACCAGCGCCCCAGGCGACCTTGGCGACATCGGACACTTTCAGGGGTTCGACCGCCGCGCCAAACTTGATGGGCAGCCGGGAGATCTCTTCAATCGTGCTGACCCGGCCGATGCTGCGGACCGTGAGCTGCTCACCCTCGCGACTGATGACGCCGCCGCCGGCGTTCTCAACGTTGCCTCGAATGATGTCGGCCAGTTCGCCGACGGTCATGTTGGCGGCCTTGAGCTTGTCGAGCATCGGTTCAACCGTGACCTGGCGCTGGTGGCCGCCGTTGCTGTTGATTTCGGCGACGCCCTGCACGGTGCGCAGCATGGGTTTGACGATGTATTCGTGGGTTTCCCACAGGCGCATCAGCCCCTCGCGTTCATCGGCGGGGCGTTCCTTCGCGTCCTTTTTCCAATGCAGGGTGTAGTAAAAGATCTCTCCCAAACCCGTGCTGATCGGCGCGAGGCTGAGTTCGCTGCCTGTCGGCAGGTCCTGAAGCACGGCACCAAGGCGTTCGGTCACCAACTGGCGGGCACGAAAGATGTCGGTGCCATCCTCAAACTCGATCGTGACCTGGCTGAGGCCGAACTTGGTGATGGAGCGCGAGTCGAGAACGCCGGGCATGCCGGCGAGCGCCATTTCGATGGGTCGGGTGACGGCGCGTTCGGATTCCTCGGGTGCGAGGGCGGGCACGCTGACGTTGACCTGGACCTGCGGGCCGGTGAGGTCGGGTACGGCATCGACCGGCAGGTGCAGGAGCGCGTAGGCGCCGGCGGCCAGCAGGCCGAGGGCGGCGAGCAGCACGACGGCGCGCTGCCGGATGGAGAATTCAAGAAGGGCGTTGAGCATGGCGGTGGGGTTGGGACAGGTGCAGCCGGCCCGGATGACCGGGGTTGGGTGATCGGCGCACAAATCCTTCGGCGTGTCAGGGAAGCTTGGTGCCGGTCAACTTCTCGAGGGCGAGTCGAGCCTCGACAGCGTTGATCTGCGAGTCGAGCACGGCGTTGACGGAGTCGACGTATTGCTGCTGCAATTCCGTGTAGGTGGCCAGCGGCAGGGCGCCGAGCCGGTAGTGTTCGTCGGCCTCGGCGGCGGCCTCGCGGAAGCTGTCGAGGGTGTCGCCGGGCCATTTGGCCAGTTCCTCAACATGGATGCGGTAGTGGCTGGCTTCGGCGGCGACCTCGCGCTCAAGCTGGCGCATCTGGGCGGTGAGCATGACCTCGGCCTGCACCTGGCGGGCCTTGGCGCTGTCGATGGCACCCTTGTTGCGGTTCCACAGCGGCAGCGGGATGGAAATGCCGATGCCGGCCTGGGTTTCGCGCGTCTCGCTCTGCTGGCGCTGCACGTAGGGCACGACGCTGATCGAGGGCCAGCGCTCGTTTTCGGTCAGGCTCACCTCAAAGCCCTGCTGCTGGACATCGAGCATGCGGGCTCGCAGATCGAAGTTGTGGCGGCGGGCGCTGGCGAGCAGGGATTCCAGGTTTGGCGGCGGATTCAAAGTCGTGGTCTCACGGCGCAGTTCCACCGACTGGCCGGGTTTTTCGCCAAGCAGTTGGTTGAGTTCAAAGCGGGCGGCTTCCAGCTCGTTGCGGGCGGCGGCGGCGGCGGCACTGAGGTTGAGGGCGTTGGCCTGCACAATGCGCGCCTCCAGACGCGGCGCGGCCCCGGCGGGATCGCGCTGCAGGAGCACCGTCGCCAGCGATTGATAGCGTTGGGCCACCTCCTCGGCGGCGCGGGTTTTCTCCTGTCCGGCGAGCACCTTCCAGCAGAGGTTCTGCACGCGGGCCGCCAGCGCGGTGCGGAACTGCTCGACGCCGAGCTGGGCGAGTTCGATGTCCTTCTGCGCAATGGCCTTGCGCAGGGCAATCCGGCCGGGCCACTCGAAGGTCTGGGTGAGCTGCACCGACCAGGTCGGGCCGTCGCTAACGCCGCCGGTGGAAAGGTCGCGCACGCGCCAGTTGCCGACACCGGTCAGCAGTTCGGGATTGGCAATTTCACCAGCGCTGGTCTTGCCGCCGCGGGCGGCGTCGACCTGCGCCTCGTAGAAGCGCAGCTCGGGGTGGGTGGCCAGGGCTTTCTGGACCAGGGAAGTGACGGAAACGGGGGCCGCGCTGACAGTGGCGGCGAGCAGGCAGAACAGGATGGAACGGAAAATCATAAGAACGCAAGGCAGAGGGTTGAGGAATCCGCGCACCCATCGTGGGGGCAGCGGTGGCGAAAGCGCGACCGCGCTTTCGGAAATGACGGACCGGTCAGGTCCTCCTCAACACACCAACCTCGTCCGGCTGGCCTTCACGCCGGGTCCCGGCGACCAAGGACGCGCCGGTTTCCAGGCCGGCGGCGCGTGCCGCCAGTCCATCACTGGCAGGCGCGCCAGCAACCGCGGCGGATTCGCGGTGGGCAAACCCGCCGGGTCGGCGGCCTCGCGCACCTGTCGTTCGTCCACCGACTTGAAACTCAGGACATGATCCGGACCCGTGCGGTCGCCCGCAAAGCTCAGGATGAGCTCGCAGAGGGTGCCGTGACGATGCTCGTTCAGGGCAGCCCTGTCGTGGGCCAGCACCAGGGTCACCGCCCCTCCCGCCTTCGCCTCCACTACAACGCGATGATCTCCGTCGGCCTTGGCCGCAGCCAGCACCAGAACCGGTGCCACCCCGTGCGAGGAGAGCAGCCAGCAGGCCAGCAACAGGCCGTGGACCAGCTGCGCCAGCAGGCGGCAGTCAGGTCGGTGAGCGGTGCGGATTCGAGGCATGTGAAGATCAATCTCCGCCTGAACAACGCGGCCGGCAAGGCAATCTATCGGGTCAACTCCGCGCCAGCTTGCGCTTGAGACGCGTCATCAACTCAGCATTGCCCTCCAGCTCCTCCATGAGCAGCGTCAGCACGTCGAGGGTCTGGCGGCTGATGTGATGCTCCATGCCCTCGACGTCCTCATGCACGGTCTTGGGGTCGAGCCCGAAGCCGGCGAGCAGACGGGTCAGGACCTCGTGGCGACGGGCGATTTCCTGGCCAATCTTCCGGCCCGCCTCGGTCATCGTCACCCCGCGATAGCGCTCATAGACCACGTAACCCTCGGCATCCAGACGCTGGATCATGTTGGTGACGCTGGCCTGCGACACTCCCAGATTGCCGGCAATGTCGACAACCCGCGCGTAACCCTTCGCCTCGATGAGGTTGTGGATCTGCTCAAGGTAGTCCTCCATGGCCGGGGAATGGACATGGGCGGTCGGCTCTTGGCGCTTGGGCGGCATGCGGCATGGATGCGCGCCGCAGGGAAACGAACAACCCTTTTTTGCCCGACTGCAAAAAGTTAGCCCAGCCTATCTTTTCCGGTTGCCAGCCGGGTCGCCCTGAGGAATTAGACCGGCCTAACATTACTATGCCTGCCAATCATTGGATCTGCCTCCTCGCCGCCGGACCGGTTCTGGCCGCAGAACCGCGGCCCATGAGCACCGACCGACCCGACACCACGGAATCCGCCATCACCGTGCCGGCCGGGATGTTCCAGGTCGAGACCAGCCTCTTCGACTACAGTCATGACCACACCAGCGGGCTGCGCGAGACCCAGTGGATTTACGCTCAGGTCAACCTCAAGGCCGGCCTCGATGACCAAACGGACCTGCAACTCATCGTCAACAGCCACGCGGTCGCCGGCGTCTCGGAACGCGGTGACAGCACCCGCACCACCGGTTTCGGCGATCTCACCCTTCGCCTGAAGCGCAACCTGTTCGGCAACGATGGCGGCGGACCGGCGCTGGCGCTCATGCCCTACCTCACGGTGCCCACCCACACGGATGTCAGCGACGAAGCCTGGGCCGGCGGCTTGATCGTGCCCTTCGGCCTGAACCTGAGCGAACGTGTGACCCTCGGCCTGATGGCGGAGGTCGACCTCGTTCGCGATGCCGAGACCGGCGGTCACGACCTCGAATGGCTGCATTCGGCCACGCTTGGCATCGGTCTGACCGAGCGCTTCGGCTCGTATGTGGAGCTGGTCGGCATCGCCGGCAACGACACGAATTACCAGGGCCTGTTCAACACCGGCCTGACCTTTGCCCTCACCCCCACTCTGGTCTTTGATGCCGGGGTCCGCCTCGGCCTGAACCGGCCGGCGCCGGACTTCGGCGTCTTCTCCGGGGTCAGCTTCCGCTTCTAATCCGCCATGAAAGCCCTCCTCCTGCTCGCCGCCCTCACGCTCGCCGCCTGCAGTCCCTCGCCGGAAGCGCCGGCCGACGGCCGCAAGCGCGTGCTGACCACCTTCACCATCCTCGCCGACATGGCGCGCAACGTGGCCGGGGATGCCGCCGTGGTGGAATCGATCACCAAACCCGGCGCGGAGATCCATGACTACGAACCGACCCCGCAGGATCTGGTCAAGGTTCGTGACGTCGATCTGATGCTGTGGAATGGTCTCGGCCTGGAACGCTGGTTCGAGCGCTTCTTCCAGCAGGCGGAGGGAGCCGCCTCGGCGGTGTTGAGCGAGGGCATTGAACCCATGGGCATCGGCGAGGGCCCCTACCTCGGCAAGCCCAACCCGCACGCCTGGATGTCGCCCGCCAATGCGCTCATCTACGTCGATAACATCCGCCGTGCCCTGAGCGAGCTCGACCCTGCCAACGCCCCGGTCTATGCGGCCAATGCCGCCGCCTACAGCGAGCGCCTGCGCGCCGTCGAAACCCCCGTGCGCGAGGCCCTCGCCGCGGTGCCGGAGAACCGCCGCTGGCTGGTCACCAGCGAGGGCGCCTTCTCCTACCTGGCCCGCGACTTCGGCCTGAAGGAACTCTACCTCTGGCCGGTCAACGCCGACGAGGAGGGCACGCCCCAGCAGGTGCGCCGGGTCATCGACACCGTGCGCAGCCAGAACATTCCCGCCGTGTTCTCGGAAAGCACGGTGAGCGACAAACCGATGCGCCAGGTGGCGAAGGAAACAGGTGCGCGCTACGCCGGCGTGCTGTATGTGGACTCGCTGACCGGTCCCGACGGCCCCGTGCCGACGTATCTGGACCTGCTGCAATACAATGCCCGCGCCCTCGCGCAGGCCTTCACCTCTCCCTGAACCCATGCCGGAAGCGCCGCTCGCCATCGAGGTTGCGGACGTCACCGTGGCCTACCCCAACGGCCACGTCGCCCTGAGTGACGCCTCCTTCCAACTCGGGCCCGGCACGATCTGCGCCCTGGTCGGCGTCAATGGCAGCGGCAAGAGCACCCTGTTCAAGTCCATCATGGGCTTTGTCCGCCCCGCGCGCGGCCGCATCCGCATCGCCGGCGCCCTGGTCGAGGCCTCGCGCAAGCGCCAGCTCGTCGCCTACGTGCCGCAGACCGAGGAGGTCGACTGGACCTTCCCGGTCAGCGTCTGGGACGTGGTGCTGATGGGTCGCTACGGTCGCATGAACTTCCTGCGCCTGCCCAGCGCCGAAGACAAGCGCATCGCCCTGGAAAGTCTGGAGCGGGTTGGCATGGCCGAGTTTCGCGACCGCCAAATCGGCGAGCTTTCCGGCGGCCAGAAAAAGCGCGTCTTCCTCGCCCGCGCCCTCGCCCAGCAGGGCCGCATCATGCTGCTCGACGAACCCTTCACCGGGGTCGATGTGCAGACCGAGGCCGCCATCATCGAGCTGCTGCGCGCGCTGCGCGCCGAGGGTCACATCATCCTCGTCTCAACCCACAACCTCGGCAGCGTGCCGGAATTCTGCGACCAGGTCGTGCTCATCAACCGCACCGTGCTTGCCTGCGGACCGACCGAGGAGGTGTTCACGGAGCCGAATCTGACGCGCGCCTTCGGCGGCGCCCTGCGCCAGTTCCACTTCGAGCATTCGACGATTCAGGATCACGACGGCCGCACGGTGAAGCTGCTCACCGACGACGAACGTCCGCTCGTCTTCGGCAAGGACGGCCACCTCGAATACACCGACCGCCAGGGCCGCGAGGACCTGGTCAAGGAACGCGAAAAGCTCGGCTGAGGGCGGCTTCGCCGCCTTCAACCCAGCGCGGCGAGCATTTCGCGCAGCTTGGCGAGCTTCTCCTGCCAGTCGGTCTTCCGCTGCTGGTGCTCGTCGAGCACCTTTTGCGGGACCTTGGAAGTGAAGTTCGTGTCGGCGAGCTTGGCGGCGACCTTTTCCAGCTCGGCCTCGGCTTTGGCGAGTTCCTTGCCGACGCGGGCGCGCTCGGCCTCGACGTCGATCAGGCCGTCGAGCGGCAGGAAGATCGTGCCAAGCGGGGTCAGCGCGCTCGGCGTGCCCTTGGTCGGCGTGAAGGCCGCATCGACCTCGAGCGGCTCGGCATTGAGCAGCAGGCGCAGGACCTCGACCTCGTGGGCCGGCAGTTCCTGGTTCGGCTGAAGGACAAAGCGGACCTTCTTGTTGATGTTGAAGGTGCTCTTCAGGCCGCGGCCCAGCACGACGGTTTCATACTTGTCGTTCGCGGCCTTTTCGTCCTCCGGCAGCAGCCCGAAGTGGGCGAGCTCGTCGGCATCGAGCGGTTTCGGCCAGGGGGCGAACATGAGGCTGTTGCCGCCCTGGTTCTCCGGCATGTCCTGGTTGAAGCCCATGCCGTGCCAGAGTTCCTCGGTGATGAAGGGCAGGAAGGGATGGAACAGGCGCAGCGTCTGGCCGAGCACGAAGTCGATGACCGCCAGCGTGTTCGCCTTGCGCTTCTCGTCGCTGCCTTGCAGCACCGCCTTGGAGGCCTCGACATACCAGTCGCAATACTCGCTCCAAAAGAAGCGGTAGAGCGAGGCGGTGGCGTCGCTGAAGCGGTATTCGTCGAGCGCGGCGCTGACTTCGTCGATGGCGGTGTTGAGGCGCAGCAGGATCCACTTGTCGTCGCTGCTCAGCAGCGCCGGATCGATCTCGGTTTCGGTGGCGCCCCCCTGCATCTGCCGGAAACGGGCGGCGTTCCAAAGCTTGGTGCAGAAGTTGCGGCCGAGCTCGACGTTCTTTTCGTCGAAGCAGATGTCCTGGCCGAGCGGGGCGCTGCGCATGATGCCAAAGCGCAGCGCATCCGCGCTGTAGCTCGCGATGAGCTCCAGCGGATCGGGCGAATTGCCGAGCGACTTGCTCATCTTGCGGCCCTGCTTGTCGCGAATGATGCCGGTGAAATAGACATTCTTGAACGGCAGCTCGCCCATCCACTCGAAGCCGGCCATGATCATGCGGGCGACCCAGAAGAAGATGATGTCCGGGCCGGTGACGAGATCGGTGGTTGGGTAAAAAGCCTTCAGCGTGGAAGTCTTCTCCGGCCATCCCATCGTCGCAAACGGCCACAGCCAGGAGGAGAACCAGGTGTCGAGGACGTCGGGGTCTTGTTCCCAGCCTTCACCTTTCGGAGCATCGATGCCGCAGTAAGTCTCTTCTCCGCGATACCACACCGGAATCCGATGTCCCCACCAAACCTGGCGGCTGATGCACCAATCCTGGAGGCCGGTCATCCAGTGGTCATAGACCTTCGCCCAGCGGTCGGGGTGGAATTTCATCTCGCCATTGGCCACGACGTCCTGGCTTTCCTTGACGCTCGGGTATT
Source organism: Prosthecobacter sp. (assembly GCA_030827515.1). GTDB lineage: Bacteria > Verrucomicrobiota > Verrucomicrobiia > Verrucomicrobiales > Verrucomicrobiaceae > Prosthecobacter. The sequence goes on from JAUREI010000028.1 coordinate 20,514, forward strand.
TGAGGAACCACTGCTCGCTCAAACGGCTCTCGATGGGCACGTCGGCGCGTTCGGAGTAGCCGAGGTTGTTCTGATACGGCTCCTCTTTGACGAGGCTGCCAATTTCTGCGAGCAGCTCGGCGGCGCGTTTGCGGGCGGCAAAACGCTCCATGCCGGCGAGATCCTTGCCGGCGAGCTCGTTGAGCGTGCCGTTCGGGTGCATGACGTCAATGACCGGCAGGTCATGGCGCTGGCCGATCTCGAAGTCGGCCTTGTCATGGGCGGGCGTGACTTTCAGCACACCGGTGCCGAAGGTGAAGTCGACGTGCTCGTCGGCGACGATCGGCAGCAGGGCCTGGTTTTCGACCGGCAGCGGACGGCGCACGTTCTTGCCGATGAGGTGGGCGTAGCGTTCGTCCTTCGGGTTCACCGCGATGGCGGTGTCGCCGGGGATGACTTCCGGGCGCGTGGTGGCGATTTCCAGCCAGGTGCCGGGTTCCTCGACGACCTCGACCTTGAAGTGATACATGATGGCGTTCTGCGCCTTCATGACGACCTCCTCATCACTCAGGGCGGTGAGGGAGGAGGGGCACCAGTTCACCATGCGCTTGCCACGGTAGATGAGGCCCTTCTGGTAGAGGTCGACGAACACGCGCATGACGCAGGCGTTGTAGTCGTCGTCAAAGGTGAAGCGCTCGCGGCTCCAGTCGCAGGAGGCGCCGAGTTTTTTCAGCTGCTCGATGATGATGCCGCCGTGCTTCTCCTTCCACTCCCAGATCTTGGCGACCAGACCCTCGCGGCCGAGGTCGTCGCGGTGCTTGATGACGCCCTGCTTTTTCAGGGTCTTTTCGACGACGTTCTGGGTGGCGATGCCGGCGTGGTCGGTGCCGGGCAGCCAGAGCACTTCCTTGCCTTGCATGCGCGCGCGGCGGGCGAGGATGTCCTGAATCGTGTTGTTGAGGACGTGGCCGAGCGTGAGGATGCCCGTGACATTCGGCGGCGGGATGACGATGCTGTAGGCCGGGCGCTTCTCGCTGACGCGGGAGGGATCGGCTTCAAAGCACTTGTCGTCGAGCCAGCGCTGGTACCAGCGGGGTTCGACCTCCGCCGGGAGGTAGGTCTTGTCGAGTTCGGGCATAAAGGGCCGTCAAGATGGGGGCGTCCGGCAACATTGCAAGGCGAGGGTGGGTGGTAGGGCGGGCTGTCCCAGCCCCGCCGTTCTGTGATCCCGATGAGCTGCAAAGGTGAGTTTGCCCTGTCTGCCGGCCCTGCATCCCCAATCCCGGCGCCCTGAGGACAGGGCGGCCCTACCCTGAGCCCGGTGCCTTGAGGCCGGGCGGTCCCGCCCCTCGCCTCAGACCAGCCCGCGCCGGGCCAGGGATTCCTCCATGGCCTGTTCGACAAGGCGCACGGCGAGTTCCTGGGTGGCGTCGTCGAGAATCTGGTTGGCGGCCTTGAGGGCCCGGGCGTCGTGTTCCGGACCGTCCAGAACGGCGCGCACGGCCAATGCCGCGGCCTCAATCCCGGCGCGTTCCTCCGCCGTCACCGCCTCGCCGAACTGTATCAGGGCGGCCGCGACGGCGCCCAGCAGTTCCTCGGCCTTCAGCCGAGCCTCGGTCCAGACACGCTCATTCATGTCCTCAAAGGCATGCTCGACGCTGGCGCTGATCATGGCCTCGACGCGCTCGTCCTCGACATCGACGGCGGTGTTGCGGATCTCCAGCACGGTGTCGACTCCGCTGGCGGTGTCGCGCGCCAGCACCTCGAGAATGCCGTCGGCATCGATGCGGAACTGCACACCGACCCGGGCGCTGCCCTTCGGGCCGGCCGGGAAGGGCACGACCAGGCGGCCGAGCTCCCAGTTGTCGCGCGCCAGCTCGCGCTCACCTTGAAGCACGCGCACCAGCATCTCGCTCTGGTTGGCGACGGCATTGGTGAACATCTCGCCGGCCTTGCAGGGGATCGTCGTGTTGCGCGGGATGATGACGTTCATCAGGCCGCCGAAGGTCTCAATGCCGAGCGACAGCGGGGTGACGTCGAGCAGCAGGACGTTGCGCAGGCTGCCATCGAGGATGCCGGCCTGGATGACCGCGCCGAGCGCGACGGCCTCGTCCGGGTGCTGCGAAAGGTTGGGTTCACGGCCGAAGATCTCGGCGACCGTTTGGCGTACGAGCGGCATGCGCGTGCTGCCGCCGACGAGGATGACCTCGTCGAGGTCGGCGGCCTGCAGGCCGGCATCGGCGAGGGCGCGCAGGCAGTGGCTGCGGGTGCGGTCGAGCAGGGGACGGGCGAGCTTTTCCAGTTCGACCCGCGTCACCTCGGCGGCAAAGCTGTGGGTGCCATCGTAAAAGGGCAGCTCGATGCGGGTGCTCTCCGTCTCGGACAGGCGCTTTTTCGCGGCCTCGGCCGCCTCCAGAAAGCGGGCCGGATCGGCACCGGCCGGAGCCAGGTGCTCGGCGAGCGCGCGGTCGAGGTCGTCGCCGCCGAGCTGGGTGTCGCCGGCGGTGCTGAGCACTTGGAACACGCCGTCGCGCAGCTCGAGCACGCTGATGTCAAAGGTGCCGCCCCCGAGGTCGTAGACCGCGACCTTGCGGTGTTCGCCGAGCTTGTCGAGCCCGTAGGCGAGGGCGGCGGCGGTCGGCTCGCTGAGGATGCGCTCGACTTGCAGGCCGGCCAGTTCGCCGGCCTTCTTGGTGGCCGCGCGCTGGGCGTCATTGAAGTAGGCCGGCACGGTGATGACGGCGCGGGTGATCTCCTGCTCCATGGCCCGCTCGGCGATGCCGCGCAGGTGGCGCAGGATCTCGGCCGAGACCTGCACGGGGCTGGTGCCCAGCGCGGCCAGGGCGTAGGGCGGCTGCCAGTCGCCCTCGCCGGCGCGCCGGCCGATGAGGCGCTTGACGCTGGTGACCGTGCGCGCCGGGTCGAGGGCGCGGCGACGCAGGGCGGCCGCCCCGACCGTCACCGTGCCGTCACTCGCGAAATGCACCGCCGACGGCGTCAGCCGGCTGCCCTCGGCGTCGGCCAGCAGGATGGGGAAGCCGCTGTCCATGACGCCGACGAGCGAGTTCGTCGTGCCGAGGTCAATGCCGAGGAGGAGGGACATGCCCCGCTACTATCGCGGAATCCGGTCCTCCGCAAATTCCGGGCTTCCCTTCCGGTCGGCCAGCCGTCAAAAAGGGCGAAGACGGCGCCCTTCGCCGCGTAAGATTCCCTCCGCCATGAGCCTCACCACCCGTCGCCAATTCCTCTCCCGCACCGCCGGCAGCCTCCTTGCCGCACCCTTCGTCACCAGTGGCATGAAGGCCGCCTCGCCCAACGGCAAGCTGCGCCACGCCGCCTTCGGCGCCTCGGGCATGTCCTGGTCGGACATCAATGCCATGTCCAACCATGACATGTGGGAACTGGTCGCGGTGGCCGATGTCGACACCCGCAACTTCGCCCGGCTGAAGGAAAAATTCCCCAACGCCCGCTGCTACCAGAACTGGCGCGAGCTGCTTGAGAAGGAGGCCGGCAACATCGACTCGGTCAACGTCTCGACCCCCGACCACATGCACGGTCCGATGGGCCTGAAGGTCCTCGAACTGGGCAAGCACCTGTATGGCCAAAAGCCGCTGGCGCAGAACCTCTACGAATGCCGCCAGCTGATGCTCAAGGCGCGCGAAAAGGGCGTCATGACCCAGATGGGCATCCAGATTTCCTCGGCCTTCACCGAGCGCCACGCGGTCGCCCTGATCCAGGAAGGCGCCATCGGCAAGGTCAAGGAGGTGCACACCTTCTCGAACAAGTTCTGGGGCGACATGGACCCGGTGCCGCAGCGCACCGACCCGGTGCCGGCGGGCTTTGACTGGCAGCAGTGGCTTGGCCCGGCGGCCGATCGTCCCTACATCGACAAATACTACCACCCCGGCCAGTGGCGCAAACGACGCGACTTCGGCACCGGCACCCTGGGCGACATGGGGTGCCACATGTTCAGCGGCTGGTTCCGCGCCCTCGACCTGGCGGCGCCGATCGGCGTCAAGTCGACGGGCCCGGCCCCGGTCAACCTGACGAACTGGGCGATCAACGCGGTCGTCGAATACACCTTCAAGGGCACCGCCCACACGGCGGCCGACACGGTCAAGGTGACCTGGTATGACGGCGACGCCCGGCCACCGGCCCACGTCATGGCGCTGGCCGATCCGGCCAAGTTCCCCGGCCAGGGCAGCATTTACCTTGGCACCGACGGTGTCCTGCTCGCGCCGCACGGCAGCACGCCGATGCTTTATCCGCGCGACAAGTTCACCGGCCACAAATACCCCAAACTGGAGCCGCGCGACCACTGGAAGGACTACATCGACTGCTGCCTCAAGGGCGGCGCCAAGCCGAGCGCCAACTTCGACTACGCCGGCCCGCTCACCGAGGCTGTCCTGCTCGGCTGCCTCGCCAGCGCCTTCCCCGGCGAGGACCTGGTCTGGGACGCCCCCGGCCTGAAGATCGCCAACAACGAGGCCGCCAACGCCCTGGTGAAGCCGAACTACCGCGCCGGCTGGGAGATCTAGGCTGCACCGGCCTCCGCCGGCAAATGCAGCGTCACCGCCTTCGGGCGGTGACGAGGACGTTGTCTGGATCATCCGATCCAGGCTTCCTGAGACAAGGTCGCCCTACCCTGGAACCCCGAGCGCGTCTTGCCCGTGCCCGCTTCCGCGTGTATCACCCGACATGCGCCGCCTGCTCTGCCTGCTTCTCGCGCCCGCCGCCAGCGGGTTCGACCTGCGCCTGCCGACCGACAACGACGCCCTGCTGCGCGGGGACGGACCCGGCTACTTCCAGTTTGTCGACCGCGATTTCGAGGGCGTGAAATCGACGCCCTGGGAGGGTGGCCAGTTCGGTTTTGTGCGCGACGCCCGCCGAGTATCCGCCGGCATTGCCTTCGCCCGCTTCCATGAGGGACTGGACGTCAAACCGCTGCAGCGCGACGCCACCGGCAATCCGCTCGACGAGGTGCGCGCCATCCTGCCGGGACGCGTCGTCCATGCCAGCGCCGAGGCCGGGCGCAGCAACTACGGTCGCTACGTCGTCGTCGAGCATGCCCTGCCCGAGGGTCCGTTCTACAGCCTCTACGCCCATCTCGGCACGATCCGTGCCGCCGTTGGCGATCGTGTCGAGGCCGGCCAGCAGCTCGGTGTCATGGGTTTCACCGGCAGCGGCATCGACCGCCGTCGCGCGCACCTGCACGTCGAGCTGAATGTGCTGCTGTCCGAGCGCTTCCCGGAGTGGCACGCCGAGTTCTTCCGCACGCCAAACCATCACGGGCTCTACAACGGCCTCAACCTGCTCGGACTCGATCTGCAGTCGCTCTACCTGCAGCGGCAGCAGAACCCCGGACTCGGGTTGACCGACTTCCTGCGCGCGCAGGAAGCCTACTTCGAACTCACCGTCCCGGGTTCGGCGCGCCTGGAACTGATCGGACGCTACCCCTGGCTCGGCGCCGGGCCGCGGGGCGAGGCGCCCTCGTGGGTGCTGCGTTGCACGCGCTGGGGTTTTCCCGTGTCGATCCGTCCCGGCACGCGTGCGGTGGCGACCGGGGTCGCCACCTGGGTCAAGGACGACCCGATGCCGCACTACTACAACACCCGCGGCCTGATCAACAACGGCGGCCAGATCACCGTCGAAGGACTGCGCTTCGCCCGCCTGCTCTGCGGCTTTTGATGCCATGATTCTCGCCCTCGAATCCTCTTGCGACGAGACCGCGGCCGCGATCTGCGCCCCGGATGGACGCCTGCTCGCCGCCCGCGTCGCCTCGCAGGCCGACATCCACCGTCGCTTTGGTGGCGTCGTGCCCGAGGTCGCCTCGCGCAATCACATCCTGCAGGTGCGCCCGCTGGTCGAGCAGGTGCTCGAGGACGCCGGGATCGCGCTGCGCGACATCGCCGCCTTCGCGGCCACCACCGGCCCGGGCCTGGTCAGCTCCCTGCTGGTGGGAACCAGCATGGCCAAGGCGCTGGCGGTTGCGGAAAAAAAGCCCTTCCTGGCCGTCAACCACATGGAGGGGCACCTGCTCTCGCCCTTCATGGAAGGTGCCGGGCCCGTTCGGCCGAACATCGCGCTCATTGTCAGCGGCGGTCACACGATGCTGGTGCGCGTGCGTGGTGCAGGCGACTACGAACTGCTCGGTCGCACGCGCGATGACGCCGCCGGCGAGGCCTTCGACAAAACCGCCAAGATGATCGGCCTCCCCTACCCCGGCGGCCCCGAAATGGATCGCCTGGCCGCGCAGGGCAACCCGCGCGCCTTTGCCTTCCCTCGCAGTTTTCTGGATGGCCGCAGCCTGGAGTTCAGCTTCAGCGGCCTGAAGACCGCCGTCCTGTACGAACTGCCCAAACTCGACCTCACCCAACCCGGCGTGCTCGCCGATCTCTGTGCCAGCATCCAGGAGGCCATCGTCGAAGTGCTGGTGGAAAAGCTCGTGCTGGCCTCGCGCCGGTGCGGCGAAAGCCTCGTCACCGTCAGTGGCGGCGTCAGCTGCAACCGCGGCCTGCGCGCCCGCCTCACCGAGCGCTGCGCCGCCGAGGGCCTGACCCTGCTGCTGGCGCGACCGGACCTGTGCACCGACAACGCCGGCATGATTGCCTTCGCGGGCCTGCAACGCTTTCTCGCCGGCCAGTCCTCGCCTCTGGAGGCCGACGTCGATCCCAACCTGCCGCTGGTGGCGTGAGCCTCACTTCGCCGCCACGCCCGCCGGCCTGCGGATCTTCAGCCGCACCGGCCGACTGGTCTGGAGGCCGGCGCTGTCGTGCTCACTGCGCGCGGAACTGAGCGCCGCGTGGCAGAGCTTGTCCTGCTCCTGAACCCAGGAGGCGGCGCGCAGGAAAATGGGGCGCTCGTTTTCGCCGGCACGGATCTGCACGCCGTTGAGGCCGATGTCGTCGATGATCACCCCGTGCGGCAGGCCGTGGATGTCGAGGTTGATCAGGCCGTTGTCGCCCTGGCGCACGGCGCGCAGCCAGGCCTTCACCGTGCGGCCGGGAACGAGCGTGAGCTCCAGCGGTTCACGGTCAGCCTCGGGATCCCTCAGGGCGGGTTTGCCGCCGGCATCGGGTTCGAGCACGATGATGAACTTGGGTTTTGCACCCAGCGTGACCTTGCCAAACGTGCCGGCGTCATGGACGAGCCCCCCGGAACGGGCGGTGATCTTCAGCTTCGACCAATCCGCGTCGCCCCTGGCATCCGGCGCCGCGTGCAGGCTGCCGCTGATGAGATCGTGCCCCGCCTCAATGACCAGCGGTGAGGTGGCGGAGTATCCCTCCGGCAGACCGGTGATGTCGAGCTGAATGGGGTCGTCAAAATTGTCCCGTCGGTCGGCACGGAAGGAGAAGCCCACCGAGGCCCCGGGCATGACGGTGGGGTTCATCCCGGCGAGCTTGACGCTGAAGTCCGGCTTGGGTTCGCGGATGGCCAGGGCGTAGACAAAGCGCTCGCCACCCCAGCCGCGAGCGTCAGTGACCCGGACGACATAGCGACCGTCGGCGGGCGCGGTGAAGGTCAGGCGCGAGTCGCGGCCGATCTTGCGGTCGCCGCTGTCATCGTTCTGGTGGTTCAGGGTGAACACAGGCAGGCCGTTGGGCACCAGTTCCGTGCCAAGCGGATGCGGCTGCACGGTGTAGCAGGGTTCATCAAGGGAATGCGCGGTGGCACTGGTGTCGAAATAGGCGCGGCGCTTGCCTTCGCTGACATAGAAGAAGCAGCCACCGTCCGGACCGCGCGGCATGCGCACGATCTTCAGGATGTCACCGTTGAACCAGACGAACTCGTTCAACTCCATCTCCTCCCAGTTCTGCAGGCGAATGTCCGGGTTGTTGGCGTCGACGCTGCGAAAGTTGTTGTAGCTGTCGCGCACGGCCTGCAGGAGCAGGCGGGCAACGGGTTGGCCGTCGGCGTGCAGCACCTCCAGCTTGGTGTCGGCCGGTGACCCTGCCTGCGCGGCAATCGTTTCGACGATCCAGGTCTGGCCCTTCTTCGCGTCGAACGCATGGAGATCGGTGTCGCCGGCCTCGGCAAGCCGTCCGTGAACCATGGCAGGCAGAGGGACGACCTGCGCACTGCCGGGTTCATCGGTGCCTTCGACCTCGTTCACCTGGGCAAGGGCGTTGACGCGCAGAGTGGGCTTGGTGCGAAAACGCAGCGTTTTCGTGTCGAGCGGCACCTCGGCGACCCCCTCGGCGGCGGGCGTCATCGTCACCGTGGCCTTGTCGCCCAGATGATGACCGATGAGCGTGACTTTCGTCTCACGCCCCGCCTGCGCGGTGAACGGAAACCAGCCCGTGACATAGGGCAGCGAGCCGATCGTCAGGCGGTAAACATGGTTCGCGCTGCCATCCATCGTCGTGTTGCTGACGAGGAGGAGGTAGTCGCCGTCGGCCGGGGCCTTCCAGGCCAGAAAGGGGTCGCTGCCGCTGTCGAGGCCGCGGTTGACGGCGAGCACCGTTCCATCCAGCCCGAGGATTTCCAGGGTCGGCGATTTTGCCGCGCTGCCCACCTGGGCAACCGCAAGGTCGAGCACGAGTTCCTCGCCGGCCTTCGCGGTGAAGCGGTAGGCATCGCGCTGGCCGGTTTCGGTCAGCGTGCCCCAGAGGCTCGCCGGGAGGGCGGGGACCTGCACCGGACCCTGCTGGAAATCGGCGGTCTTCGTTGCGGTCGGCGGAAGTTCGTCGGCATGCACCTTGAGTCGCGCGGACTCACCCGAGGCGTTCTTCAGCCAGACGTCGTGGGCGCCGCGCGGCACGTCGGCGCCCGCGGTGATCTTCCACCGGGAACTCGTGGCCTTGAGGCTCGACTTCGCGAGCTGCAGTTTCAGTCCGGGGTGCGAGGCCGTGGCCTGCATGTCTTCGGTGAAGTTTTTGCCGGTGACCGTGACCAGTAGCTCGCCGCCAATTCGCGCGGCACGCGGCGTGATGGCAGTGAGCTCCAGCTTCGCCGGCTTTGCGGTCATGGCGGGTTTCGCGGGCGGCGGAGCTGCAACGACCTTGCCCGTGGCGGCCTCGTAGAGGGAGAAACTGCCGTCGATGCGGCCGGCGATGAGCCGGGCCTTGTCCGTGAAGACCAGCGCGGGCGTCCAGTCGGGCTGGGCTTCCAGCAGCAGCTTTTCGGTCAGGTCAGCGCTGTTCCACAACTTCAGGGAGCGGTCCGTGGCCGAGGAGGCCAGCAGGTTTCCGTCGGCGGAGAGCGCCAGGTGGAGGATGCCGCCCTCGTGGGCGAAACGACTCGCGAGGATCCGGTTCGTGCCCTCAGTCGCCGCGGAACTGATGCTCCAGGCACGAATGCGGTTGTCGGCTCCGGCGGCGAACAGCGTCTTGCCGTCGGCACTGAACACGACGCTGGTCTGTTCCTTGGTCGGCTGCGACAGGGTGTCGAGCCGCCGACCGTCAGGGATGCTCCACAGCTTCACAGTTCGGTCCGCACTGGCACTGGCGAGCACCTTGCCATCCGCGCGGAAGGAGAGGCCGTTCACGGCGCCGTTGTGACCCTTGAGCAGCGCCACCTCTTGACCCGTCGCCGTGTCCCAGAGGCGGATTTTTTGATCGTAGGCGCCCGTGGCAAGGAAGCGTCCATCGAACGACACCGCCAGGGCGTAGGCGGCATCGCTGTGGCCTTCAAACGAGCGCTGCCGGCCGCCATCGCGCGTGTTCCAGCTCTGCACGTTGCCGACGATCCCCGCTTCACCGCCGGCGGCGTAAACGGTTTCGCCATCGGGGGAAAATCCCACCGCGTTGACCTTGCCGGTGAAGCCCGTCAGCCGGCGCACCACGTCGCGCGAAACCGGGTTGAGCAGCTCGACCTCGCCATAGCGTCCCACGGCGAGGAATTGCACCTTCGGCGAAAACGCCACCGCCTGGATCGAGCGCTTCGGCGGCACGGTCGGGGCGATCTTCGGCGTGACCACCACCCGCGGACCCGCTTTCGCCTCGATCGCCGGCCCCTTGGCGCCGGCGTTGATCCACGACTTGATGAGCGCAATCTCCTCCGGCTTGAGTTTGTCGCGTTTGCCCGGCGGCATGAACTCGTTCTTGCCGCCGCGGCCCGAGCGGCCCTCGAGGAACTTCACCAGCAGCGATTCCTCCGCCTTGCCCGGCACCAGCGCCGCCCCCTCCTCGCCGCCCTTCACGAGCGCGGCGAAGGTGTCCAGCGCAAAGCCGCCATCGGCATCATCGGCGCTGTGGCAGTCGATGCAGTGGGCATCCCACAGCGGCACGATCTGCTTCGCGTAATCCACGTCCTGGGCGTGGCTGGAAGCGGCGAAGGCGAGGAGGAGAAAAAAGCGTTTCATGACGTTTCTGGGCAGCGACGGACCTCAATGCTGGAACAGGAACTCCTTCGAGCTCATGAGGCCCCAGAACAGGTCCTCGAGAGCGACCCGGCGTTCCTCGGGTTTTGCGGTGGCCAGCAGTGGCGTGGCCTTGTCCAGCTCGCGTTCCGTCGGCAGGCGCCCGAGGGTGATGAGGTAGGCTTCCTCGATGAGCTTGGCGTCGGGTTGCTTGGAGGCGAGCAGGGCGTCGATGCGGTTGTCCTTCTGGGCGAGCTTTTGGTTGAGCGTCTCCCCGTTGGCAAGGTGCAGGGCCTGGGCCATGCTCGGTTCGTTGGTGCGCTCGCACTCGCAGGTGGCGACGCGGTCGGCGCGGCCGAAGCTCTTCAGGAAGTAGCTGGCAATGTTGCTGTCCGGCAACTGCAGGGCGCGGAAGCCCATCGGGTAGGCGTCGGCGGTGCCGCGGTTGGCGTTGCGTCGGTCAATCTTGAAAGTGGTCGGCGCGGCGGTGACCTGCGAGACGGTGTCGAGCAGGACCTCGGCCTTGAGCCGGCGCGGCACATAGTGCGAGCCGTAGCGTGTGTCACCGGCGTTCTCCGGCCGGGTGAGGCTGCTGCGCTGGTAGGTCTCGCTCTGCAGGATCGCGCGCATGAGCGCCTTCAGGTCAAACTTCTGCTGCACCAAATGCTCGCAGGCGGCGGCGAAGAGAGGCTCGTTGCTGGCGGGATTGGTGACGCGCAGGTCATCGACCGGCTCGACCAGACCGCTACCGAAAAAGTTCGCCCAGACTCGATTGACGATGGCGCGCTGGAACAAGGTGTTGTCCGTTGCGGTCAACCAGTCGGCGAGCACGGCGCGGCGGTCGCGGGTGTCAGTGAGTGACACTGACGCGGGGGCGTCGAGGGGCCGCGGCGGCTGCGGTTTGCCGGTCAGCGGCGCGACCAGCTCGCCCTGACTGTCGCTGAACAGCACCCGTTCGTCGGCCTGCGTGCCGTTCTT
>JAUREI010000152.1 GCA_030827515.1 Prosthecobacter sp.
GTGCGCAGCAGCGCGGCCAGTTCAGCGCGGTCGGATTCGAGGGACATGGGAAAAGGGATGAGGGAAAAGAGATCAGGGCACTCAGCTTTGCAGGCTGTCGGCGGCGAGGGCGGCGTTGCCGATGATGCCGGCTTCGTTGCTGAAATGCGCGGGCACGATTTTGAGGTGTTCCCAGACGACGGTGCTGAGCATGGACTGCACCTTGCGCTTCAGCGGGTCGAAAATGAGGTCGCCGGCCTGGGCGACGCCGCCGCCGATGACGAAGGCGTCGGGATTGAGCAGCCAGGCGATGCTGGACAAGGCGGTGCCGAGCCAGTCGGCCACCTCGTCCCAGATCTGCCGGGCGATGTCGTCGCCGGCCTGGGCGGCCTGGGCGATGCTCTTGGGGGTGCAGTCGTCGGCGGTCTTGACGATGCCGGCCTCGGCGTAGCGCTGGAGGGCGTGCTCGGCGATCTGCTGGTTGCCGGTGTATTTTTCCAGCGCGCCCAAATTGCCGTAGTGACCGGCGCGGCCGTCGAAATGGATGCTCATCTGGCCGATCTCGCCGGCGGCGCAGTTGCTGCCGCGATACATCTTGCCGTCGAGGATGAGCGCGCCGCCGATGCCGGTGCCCATGGTCAGGGCGACGACGTTGTGGAGGCCGCGCACGGCGCCGTAGCGGAACTCGGCGTAGGCCATGGCGTTGGCGTCGTTTTCGACGACCACCGGCAGGCCGGTCTTTTCGCCGAGCAACGCCTTCAGGGGCACGTGCTTCCAGCCCGGCACGTTGGTGAGGATGTGGACGAAGCCGTGCTCGAAGTCGACCAGGCCGGGCACGCCGACACCGATCGCGGCGATGTCCGGATAGGTTTCGCGCAGCTTGGCGACGCGGGCCGCCATTTCGCCGATGAGGGCGGCCGGACCGTGGAAGTTGGCGGTCGGAATGGGGGTGTCCGTGCAGAGCAGCTCGCCGTCGCGGCAGACGCCGAGCTTGACGGAGGTGCCGCCGAAATCGATGCCGATGGAGGTGATGGGGGCGGAGGACATGGAAACAGGCCGCAAGGCCGCAGGGTCAGGGGTGGGCGGGCCGATCAGGTGCCCGGACACGCGGCGGCGAGATTGCCCACCAATCGCAGGCCTTGCAAGGTCAAATCCGCGTCGACAACGACGCTTTCACCGAGACCGGCGGTGATCCAGCCGGCGTCGCCACCGGTGGCAACCAGCTGCAGCGGCCCATCCGGCAACTCCTTGCGCAGGGCGTCGAGAATGCCGCGGATCATGCCCCGGTAGCCGATGGCGGCTCCGGCCAGGATCGCCTCCTCGGTTGAGCGGCCGATGGCGTGCTCCGGCTCGCGCAGTTCGACCTTGGGCAGCAGGGCGGTGCGCTCATGCAGGTAATCGGTCATCAGGCGCAGTCCGGGCGCGATGACGCCGCCGACGTAATGTCGGTCGGCCGAGAGGATGTCGAAGGTCACCGCCGTGCCGAAGTCGATGACGATGCCGGGAGCCCCATGCAAATGGGCCAGGGCGACGGCGTTGGCCAGGCGGTCGGCCCCGATGCGCTCCGGCTGGGGGTAGCGGATGCCGATGCCCATGGGGGTGTCGTGACCGAGCACGGTCAGGCTGGGGCCGCAGACTTCCCGGAAGGCCGGCACCGCCGCGGGCACGACGCTGCAGAGCACCGTCCGGGTGAAGGTCCAGCCGGCCAGCACCGCCCGCAGGGCCGCCGCGTCGAGGCCGGCGGTCGGGCACTCGCGACGGTCGAGCAGGGCCTCCGGCGAGGCCAGGGCGAGCTTGATTCGCCCGTTGCCGACGTCGGCGAGCAGGAATTCGGCGGTCATGGTCCCCTTATGCATGGGCCTGACGGTGCCGGCAAAAGGTTTTCAAAGGCTTGAAAAACCGTTTGCGAAAGCGAAGAACGCATCCAACGTGCCCGCCCCTCTCCCGGTTCGCCTCTCATGGGAACTGCGTTGACGAGGGGAAAAAGATCACCGCCATGAGCAACATCATCTCCAAAATCGAATCTGAACAGCTGAAAACCGAAGTCGCCGCCTTCCGCGTCGGTGATTCGGTCAAGGTTCACACCCGCGTTGTCGAGGGTGACAAGGAGCGTATTCAGATCTTCGCCGGCATCGTCATCGCCCGCAAAGGCTTCGGCATCAACGAGGCCTTCACGGTCCGCAAAATCTCCTACGGCGAAGGCGTCGAGCGCGTCTTCCCCCTGCACAGCCCGAAGGTCGCGAAGATCGAGGTCACCAAGCAGGGCAAGGTCCGCCGTGCGCGTCTTCACTACCTGCGCGGCCGCATCGGCAAGCAGGCGATGACCGTCAAGGAAGTCGGCCAGAACGAGGGCTGATCCGGCCCGGGCGTCGCTCCGGCGGCGCCAGATCTGTTTTTTGCCTGCCCGCACCCCGGGCTCCCCGCCATGGCCGAGCTCGGCAGACTCAACGTGCTGACGGTGGTGCGCGGCTCCACGCATGGAGCCTATCTCGACGGCGGTGATCTCGGCGAGATCCTGCTGCCCTCCGGCCAGGTGCCCCCCGGCACGGCCCCGGACACGACCCTTGAGGTCTTTCTCCACCGCGATTCCGAGGATCGCCTCGTCGCCACCACCCAGCGACCGCTGGCCATGGCCGGCGACTTCGCCGCCTTGCGGGTCGTGGAAATCCATCCGCGCGCCGGCGCCTTCCTTGACTGGGGCCTGTCCAAGCATCTGCTGCTGCCCTACGCCGAACAGGTCGGCCGCGTCCGCGAGGGCGAAACCGTGGTCGTCCACGTCGGGGTTGACCCGAAGAGCCACCGCCTCGTCGCCAGCGCCCGCCTGGCGCGCCACGCCAGCCGCCAGCCGCCGCCCTGGCGCGCCGGCAGCCAGGTGAACCTGCTCGTTGCCGGGCGCACGCCGCTCGGCTGGAACGCCGTGGTCGAAAACAGCCACCTGGGCCTGATCTTCCGTCGCCCCGAGGACCCGCCATTGCAGCCGGGTCAAACGCTGCGCGGCTACGTCACCGCCGTGCGCCCGGGCGGCAAGATCGACCTCAGCCTGGATGCCGCCGGCTACCAGCGCGTCGCGCCTTTGTCCGACCAGATTTTGTCGGCCCTGAAAGCCGCCGGCGGCCGCCTCGACCTGGACGACGACAGTCCGCCCGAGCGCATTCGCGAGGTCTTTGGTGCCAGCAAGAAGGCCTTCAAACAGGCCCTCGGTGCGTTGTTTCGGCAGAAGCGCCTGCGCTTCACCCATCCGGGCATCGAGGCCGTCGACATCACCCAACCGGCGCCCGGCGACTGGCGGCCCGGTGACGCCGGCCGCTAAAACGCTTCAGCGCCGCTTGCGCAGGCCGAACCAGGCGGCCAGCACGCCGAGGCCGGCGTGCACGGTCAGGGCCAGGAAGGCCTGGGCCGGGGTGGCGAACCAGGTGCGCACGAGCTGGGTGATGGGCACGAAGACCGTGGTGTTTTCCAGGGTCTCGATGCTGCCCGACCAGCCGTAGTAGGCGGTGATGAAGGGGTGGATGACGTTGCCGAGCGCGCGCGGGAAGCCAAGCAGGGCGCCGGCGAGCATGACGTTGTAGAAAAACAGCATCCAGCAGCGGCTGTGGGCGCGCTCGGAATTGGCGCTGCAGGCGGAGATGCCCAGGCAGAGGCAGGCGAAGGCGACCCCGGTCAGGGCCAGCAGCAGCAGGCGGGGCAGGGCGTCGCCCGGCAGGCCACCGGTGAGCAGATCGGACAACACCCCGAGGGCGAAGGCCTGCAACAGGACCAGCGGCAGCACGAAACCGAGCTTGGACAGCAGGTAGGCGCCCGGGCGCAGGCCGCCGGCGCGTTCGCGCTCATACAGCGGTCGTTCGATGCCGATTTCGCGGGCCCCGGCGCGAACGCCCATCATGAGGGCGAGCAGAATCTGCACCCACAAGGCCATCATGCAGGTGTAGGCGGCGGGCCAGAGCACTTCCGGCGGCGGCGTCTGGCCGGCGAGACGGGCGAGAAAGCCGCGGTTGGGCAGGACCAGCAGGACGGCGGCCAGCGGTGCCAGCACGAGCACGCTCAGGTGGCGCAGCCACTGGGCCCGGGTGCGCCGCAGCAGGGTCCAGCGGCGCTGGATGAGGTGGCCCGCCTGGGCAAAGGTGGTGGGCAGGGTGGGGGTCGGCGGCGGGCCTCCGGGGGCGGGGGCGATTTCGACGTAGCCGGTCTTTTTCGACGGCGGCTTGGATTCGGCCGCCGGCTCGACTTCATGGCTGGTCGGTGCGGGTTCCCCCAGGCCACCGAGCTGAAAGGCGTCGTAGTAGGAGTCGCGGTGGCGCGACCAGGAATCGCCCCAGCGCTCGGCCGGACGCTTGGCCAGACGCGGGTACAGCTCGTCCATCGCGGCGATGCTGAAGTAGTGGGTGACCGCGCGCGAGGGGCCGTGGAAACAGACGTGGCCCTCGTGCAGGATGACGACGGTGTCGTAGGCGGCGAGGTTGCCCACGGTCTGCGTGGCGTGGATGACCACGCGGGCGGGGTGGTCGCCGGCGACGTATTTCAGCAGGGCCGCCAGCTCGCGTTCGGAGCGCGCGTCCATGCCGTCGGTGAACTCATCGCAGAGCACCAGGGCCGGGTCGCTGACGAGCGCCAGGGCGAGCTTGAGGCGCCGGCGCTGCGGCAGGCCGAGGCTGGCGACACGCTCGGTGGCGAGCGTTTCCAGGCCGACCGCGACCAGCAGGTGCGAGGCCTTGTCGACGCGCTGATCCTTGGTCAGGCCGGCGACGCGCAGCATCAGGGCGCTCATGATGCTCTCGCGAACGGTCAGGGCCTCGTCGAGGACATCGTCGGCAGCCGGCACATAGCCGACCTGGTTGGGGTGCAGGGGCCGCTTGTCGCAGTCCTCGCCGTGGAAGAGGATGACGCCCTGCGCGGGTTTCTCGAGACCAGCCAGCAGGCTGATCAGCGAGGTCTTGCCGCTGCCGGTGGCGCCGATCACCGTCATCAGGTGGCCGGCCGGCACGCCGAAGCTCACCTCGTGGAGCACGGGCACGTCACCACGCTTGTGCGGGACGCGCCGGGAGACGCCGATCAATTCGAGCATGCGCGGATAATGAAGGTGAAAAGGTGGCGGGCACAAGCCCAGATGCAGGCCTCAGGCCTCCTCGTCCTCGGGAAGGTCCGGGCGGTGCGCGCCGGCCTTCTTGAGCACGGGCGAGATGTTGCGGTGCACCCAGACGCTCTGGACCATGCCCATCAGGAAGAGGGTGACGATCATGAAGGTGCCGCCGTAGCTGATGAAGGGCATGGGCAGGCCGATGACCGGCAGCATGCACAGGTTCATGCCGGCGTTCTGGAAGGTGTGGGCGAAGAACATCGTCACGACACCGGCGACAATGAGCCGGCCGAGCTGGTCGCGCGAGTAAAAGGCCATGAACACCCCCTGGATGAGCAGCAGGGCGATGCCGGTGAGCAGCAGCACCGCGCCGCGGAAGCCGAACTCCTCGCAGATGACGCCAAAGATGTAGTCGCTGAACGACTCCGCCTCGGGGAAGAACAGGCGGTGGATGGAGCGCTGGTCGGGCACCTTCTCGGAGAGCGGTCCCTTGCCCTCAAAGCCGGCGGAGGCGACCGCGGTCTGCACGAAGTTCGGCACCCAGCCGTGGCCGCGCGTGTCGACCTTTTCGCTCTGATTCGTGAGCAGGTACCAGGTCGTGTCGATGCGCGCCTGCTGGTAGTCCTTGAGGACGAAAAAGTAGACGAGCGGGATGACGCAGAGCGCGCCGAGCAGGAAGGTGATGAGGTAGCGGAAGGGGATGCTGCCGACCAGCAGCATCGACAGGAAGACCGGTCCCCAGACGAGGCCGGAGCCAAGGTCCTCCTTGATGACCATGGCCGCCGGCACGCCGGCGAGGATGCCGCCGACAAGGATGCGCAGCCAGGGGCGGCGAAACACCGGCCAGACGCGCGGCAGGTCGCCGAAGACCACGGCGAGCATGAGGATGCCGGCCATGATGGCGAACTGGGAGGGCTGCACGGACTGGCCGGCGATGATGACCCAGTTTTTGTTGCCGTTGATCTCGATGCCGTAGAGGTGGAGGTAGACGAGGCCGCCGATGCCGGCCAGATACATCGGCCAGCAGGCCCAGCGCACCCATTTGTAGTCGAGCAGGCTGGAGGCAAAGAGGAAGGGCACCCCGAGGCCGATCCAGGTCAGCTGCTGCTTCCACTTCAGGGCGAAGTCGGACGCCTCGCGGAACGATGAGGCATTGTAGATCGCATACACGCCAAAGCTCAGCAGACCGGCCATCGTGAGCATGAGGATCCAGTTCATGCCGAGGAACTTCTTGAACAGCGGGGTCATGGGTGGGTCCGAAAAAGGTCAGCCAAGGGCCGGCACGGCATCGAGCAGCCGGCGCGTGTATTCGTGCTGTGGACGCTCGCAGAGGGTGTCCGCCGGGCCGGATTCAACGACCCGGCCGCCGTTCATGACGACGATGTCGTCGCTCATGTGCCGCACCACCGCCAGGTCATGGGCGATGAACAGGTAGGTCAGCTTGAACTCGTCCTGCAGGTCCTTGAGCAGGTTGAGGATGGACGCCTGAACGCTGACGTCGAGCGCGCTCACCGGTTCGTCGCAGATCAGGAAGCGCGGCTGCACCGCCAGCGCGCGCGCAATGCCGATGCGCTGGCGCTGACCGCCGCTGAACTCGTGCGGGTAACGCACCAGCGCGTCCTCGGGCAGGCCGACGCGGCTGAGCAGGGCCGCCGAGACGTCGCGGCGCTGGGCGCGCTTCAGGTCCGGGAAGTGCAGTTGCAGCGGTTCGGCCAGCACGGACTCGATCGTCATGCGCGGGTTCAGCGAGCCGATCGGATCCTGGAAGACCATCTGCATCTGCCGGCGCAGCGGCCGGAATTCCGCCTCGCTCAGGCCAAGGATTTCGCGGCCCTCAAACCAGGCCTCGCCGCCCGTGGGACGCACCAGCTTCAGCAGGGCGCGCGAGACGGTCGACTTGCCGCTGCCGCTCTCGCCGACCACGCCCAGCGTGCGGCCCTCGGCGACCTCGAAGCTGACGCCGTCGACCGCCTTCACCACCGAGGCCGGCCGCAGCCAGCCGGTGCGGACCGGGAAATGGACCTGAAGGTTGTCGACGCGAAGGAGGGCCATGAAGGCACAATCTACCACAGCCCCGGCCCCTGCCAACGCAAACTCATCCGTGCCGGGGCGGTTGCAGGCGCGGTTGGCCTTGCCATGGTCGGGCAATGCCGAAACCCGCGACTTCCGCCTTCACCCCGCTGCAACTTGCAGGGCACTGGCTGGCATATGCCCTGTTCCGCTGCGTCGAGGGCCTGCTGCGGCTGCTGCCCATGGTGGCGGTCTGGCATCTCGGCCGCTGTCTGGGCCTTGCCGGCTACGTGCTGTTCGGCCGGTACCGGCGGCTGGCCTTGCACAATCTTGCAACGGCCTTCGGCACCGAGAAGGATGCGGCCTGGCTTCGGCACACCGCGCGCAGGCATTTTGCCTCGCTTGGCGCGAACCTGCTCTGCGGGGTGCGGCTGGCGACCCTCGGGTCCGAGGAGGTGCTGCGGCGCGTGCGCATCGAGGGCATGGAACCGGCGAAGGCCGCAGCGACCGCCGGCCGGCCCGTGGTCTACCTGGTCTCGCACACCAGCTGCTGGGAACTGCTCGCCCAGGTTCCGCGCGTGTTCGAATTCAACCGCCAACCCGCCACGGTCTACCAGCCCCTGCGCAATCCCTTTCTCGACGCCCTCGTCATGCGCCGCCGGCGCAAGCTCGGCTACGTGCTGTTCGATCGCCAGGCCGGTTTCACCGCGCCGATCCGACACCTGCGCGATGCCGGTTGTCTCGGCGTGCTCGTCGACCAGCACGCCGGAGACCAGGGCCTGTGGTGCCCGTTTTTCGGTCGCCTCGCCTCCACCACGCCGGTTGCCGCCCTCATGGCCCACCGCTGCCGCGCGCTGATGATGCCGGTGACCGTCTACGACGACGGCCCCGGCCGCTGGCGCATCGTCGGTTCGCCGACGCTCGACACCACCACCGCCGGGCTGTCCGTCGAGGGCCTGACCTGCTGGATGAACCAGGCGCTGGAGAAGGCGATCCGTGTCCAGCCGCACAACTGGTTCTGGGTGCACAACCGCTGGAAAACCCCGCGCCCGCACTTCCTGCTGCGCCGCTACAAGCGCGGCATCGCCCTGCCCGAGGGCTTTGACGCCGGTCGGCTTCAGCCCTTCGAGCTGCTCGTGCGCTCGCCGAACTGGCTGGGCGACGCCTGCATGGCCCTGCCCGCCGTGCGCGCCATGAAGGCGGGCCGCCCCGACCTGCGGCTGACGGTGTTTGGCCCGGAAAAACTGCGCGAACTCTGGGAGGCCCAGCCGGAGGTCGATGCCTACATCGGCAAGGCCGGCGGCGAGGGCCTGTTCGCGGTCGCCCGCCGACTGCGGTCCGCCGGTCCACGCTGGGATGCGGGCGTCCTGCTGACGAATTCAACCCGCAGCACGCTCGAATTCTGGCTGGCCGGCCTGCCGCGCCTCGTCGGTTTCCGCGGTTCGCTGCGCTCGCGCCTGCTCCACCAGATCGTCAAGGAACCGAAGGTCGTCGGTCCGCCCTGGCACCACGCGCGCCGCTACCTGCACGTCGCGCGCAGCTGCGGCGCCGACATCGCCGGCTACGAGCAGGGGCCGCCGCCCGCGCCCCCCGCGCCCGGGCCGGTGCGCATCGGCGTCTGCGCCGGGGCCGAGTA
>JAUREI010000236.1 GCA_030827515.1 Prosthecobacter sp.
CGCAGCGAGGCCGCTGAGCTGCTCAACATGAGCCGCCGCACGCTGCAGCGGAAACTCAAGGAGATGGGCATGGTCCGCAAACACCGCAAACGCGCGACGGGATAGGAGATGGGAGATCGCGGCGAAAGCCCTCTCCGGGTTTGAAATCTGAAATGTGAGATCTGAGATTTCAGTTCGCCACACCCAACCCGGCATAATAGCCGGCCAGTCGGCGGGCGTGTTCATCGTAGGCGGCTTCAAACAGCTCGGTGGCGCGTTCGCTGCCAACCAGGGCACCGGCGGTCAACACCTTCGGCGGCTGACCGGCGGCGGTGAGACGCTGGGCGACCTCGGCCTTGATGGCGTTGACGACCAGACAGCCGCCAATCGTGCTGCCGGGGGCGACCGGCGTGTCGAGGCCGTCGATCCGCACCATGGCGTCTCCCACCGGTGCGCCGGTGTCGAGCACGAGGTCGGCGCAGTCCTGCAGCTTTTTGCCGGCCGGATGGCGCGAAGTGCTGGCATCGGCGTGGGCGCTGGAGACCAGGGCGACCACCCGCACGCCGCGACGCTGGAATTCCTCGGCCATCTCCACCGGCACGACATTGCAGCCGCTGGAGGAAACGACGAGCGCGCTGTCGCCCGTCTTGAGGTCGAAGTTGCGCAGGATGCGCGCGGCGAGGCCGCTGACGTTTTCCAAAAACATCGCCTGTCGCTGGCCGTTGGCGCCGACGACGAGGTTGTGGAAGGTCAGGCTGAGTTCGACGATCGGATTGAAGCCGGGGAAGGAGCCGTACCGCGGCCACATTTCCTCAACCAGGATGCGGCTGTGGCCGGAACCAAAAACATGCACCATCTGGCCGGAGAGAATGGTTTCGGCAAACCAGTCGGCCGCCCGGCCGATCTCGGGCAATTGGGCTCGCACGCGGTCAAGCAGGGCGGCGGAGTGGTCGAGAAACTGTTCGGCAGGACTCATGGGGCTCTCTTAGCGCGAAATCCGTCGCGCGGAAATGCGAAATGCGAGTCGTGAACGCCCCGCTGAAAGCGTCGGCCCGCCGGCGCTGTACTGTCTCAGCCATGCGTTTCCGTCTGCTCCTGCTCAGCGCCTGCCTACTCGCCGGTGGAGACCTGCCTGCGGCGAAGCCCGAGGCGCCACCGCCTCGGCCGTGGTCGTTCACGCCGCTGCGCCGCACGGAGCCGCCGCCGGTGCGCCAGACCGCCTGGCCGCGCACGCGCATCGACCACTTCCTGCTCGCGCGCCTGGAAGCCGAGGGCCTGAAGCCCGCCCCTGAGGCCGATGCCCGCACGCTGGCGCGCCGTCTTGCCTTCGATCTCACCGGCCTGCCGCCCGAACCGGACCTGGCGATGCTGCCACATGAGGCGCGCATCGACCGCCTGCTGCAGAGCCCGCATCACGGCGAACGCTGGGCCCGTCACTGGCTCGATCTGGCGCGCTACACCGACGAGGTGCCGAGCTGGCTGGATTCGACGCGTTACGCCCACCTCTACCGCGACTGGATCGTGCAGGCCTTCAACGAGGACCTGCCCTACGACCGCTTCGTGCTGCGCCAACTCGCCACCGACTTCCTGCCCGAGTGCGGCCCGCAGGACCTGCCGGCGCTCGGCTTTCTTGGCCTCAGCCCGACCTATTTCAAGGAACTGCAACTGCCGCCCGATATCATCAAGACGACGGTCGCCGACGAGTGGGAGGAACACGTCGATGCAGTCAGCCGCACCTTCCTCGGCCTGACGGTCGCCTGCGCGCGCTGCCATGATCACAAGTCCGACCCGGTCACGGCGGCCGATTATTACGCGCTCGCCGGCGTCTTCGCGAGCGTCAAGCTGAGCGAGCGCCCCACGATGGATGAAACCTTCTGGGCACCGGTGAAGAAGGCGCGCGAGGTGGTTGCCGAGCTGGAAAAGCAGGTCGCCGCGCTGAAGAAGGCCAAGGCGCCCGCCGAACGCAGCGCCGAACTCGAGGAGAAGATCGCCCTCGTCAAAAAAGCGACACCGCACTACGACATGCCCATGGCCAACGCCGTCGAGGAGGCGGCACTGTTTGTGGTCGAGGCCGACACCAGGAAGGGAACCAAGCTCGACTACCGCATGGGTATGGCGCGCGACCTGGCGCTGCAGAAGCGTGGCAATCCCAACGACGAGGGCGAGATCGTTCAGCGCCGCTTTCTCTCGGCCTTTCCGCTTGCTGACGGCCGTCCTCGCGCCTTCACGAAGGGAAGCGGCCGCTATGAACTCGCCCAAGCCATCGTCGGCGAGGCGGCGCCACTGACCGCGCGTGTCATCGTCAACCGTGTCTGGAAGCATCACTTTGGCCGCGGCCTCGTTGAGACCCCCAGCGAGTTTGGCAACCTCGGAGAGGCACCCAGCCATCCCGAACTGCTCGATGACCTCGCCGCGCGGTTCATGGACAATGGCTGGTCGCTCAAGTGGCTGCATCGCGAGATTCTCTCTTCCGCCGCCTGGCGCCAAAGCTCGCTTGCACCCGCCTCCGAGGCGCGTGATCCGGCGAACCAGTTCTACGCGCGCATGCCGCGCCGACGCCTCGACTGGGAAAGCTGGCGTGACGCCCTGCTGGCCGGTGCCGGCGCCCTCGATCTCCGCCTCGGCGGACCGGCCCAGGCGATCAGCGATCCGGCGAACACGCGTCGCTCCCTCTACGGCGCCTCGAACCGCCAGGACATGGACCCCATGCTGCGCCTGCACGACGTGCCGGATCCTGGTGCGCACAGCCCCTGGCGGCCCGAGACCCTGACGCCGCTGCAGGGCCTGTTTGCCCTGAACTCGCCCTTCATGCAGCAGCAGGCCGACCGCCTCGCCGCCTGGCTGCAGGCCCAGCCCGGCCAGGTGTCCGAGCGCGTGCAGGCCGTCTACGCCCGCCTGTTCCAGCGCCCGCCACTGCCCGTCGAAACCGCCGCCGCCACCCGCTTCCTCAGCGGTCGCGAAACCGAGCCCGAAGCCTGGAGCGAATACGCCCACGCCCTGCTTGCCTCGAACGAGATGCTGTTTGTGGATTGAGCAGTCTCTGTCCGCATGCACTTGCGATGGAAGCGCAAAGAGACTAATTTTAAAAAGGACCAAACCATGCGCACCCATCGCTCAAGTTGGATGTCGTTCGTGCTGCTGATGGCATGGCTGCCGACCTGGGGATTTGGTGGTGGTTCATACCCGGTTGAATGGCTGATGCCTCTGCTTCGACAGGACCCTGTCATCCACAGGTTTGTCACCTCGACACTCGATCTCGATGACAGTGCCTGGGCCCGACGCATTGGCAGCAACGTCAATGAGGATTTGGGCGGCGCTCGTCTCGCTCCCTACACGATCCTTGCCAAACCCAAGGGGTCCACCGGACCCTGGGTGTTCCAACTCATCCTTGAGGCGGATGCGGTATTTCTGGATGCCCAGGGACAGCCGGTTCCCTTGGAGAAGGGAAAGAAAATCAAGGAAACGCTGAAGGGCATCCAAATGATTTCGATTCCAGAATCCGACAGACCCTGAAGCGGGATTTGTACCGGAGGTCGTGAACGGCAGTCTTGTCATCCAACGGGTTTGCAGACCGTCAGGGGGATTCGATGTGAAGCGAGAACACGGCAGGCTGGGGTGAAACATCGTCTTCATGCCAATTTGCCCCGCTGAATTCCAACTTTTAACCCGTAGGTTTGAGATGCTCCGATCGCTCCTGCTCCTTCTTCCGATTGGCCTTTCCCCTGTTTTTGCCCAACAGGGGGCACCGCCGCCGAAGGCGCCGGTTGTGCCGGCGGAGGTGCCGGCCCAGATCCAGATGTTGCAGCCGGGGGTGAAGATGACGCTGGTGGCGGAGCATCCGGATCTGGTGACGCCGACCGGGGTGGATGTCGATGCCGAGGGCCGGGTCTGGGTGGTGGCCTGCCACACGCACTTCCGGCCGGAAGGCTACGTGGGTCCGGAGCACGATGAGGTGCTGGTCTTCAACC
>JAUREI010000024.1 GCA_030827515.1 Prosthecobacter sp.
CTCGGATTTTTTCTCGCTCAGGGCGTGTTGGTCTGGCTGCTCATGCTGCCGGTCGCCCTGCTCGCTGCGGAATCGCGACCCGCCTTTCACCCGCTCGAATGGGCCGGCCTCGCACTCTGGCTGACCGGCCTCGCCGGCGAGGCACTTGCGGATGCCCAGCTCACTCGTTTCAAGCGACGACCCAACGCCGGGCTTGGCGTGTGCGACGAAGGCCTCTGGAGCTGGAGCCGGCATCCCAACTACTTCTTCCAGAGCCTGCTCTGGTGGGGGCTCTTCCTCATGGCCCTGCCGTCTCCACTGGGCTGGACGAGCGTTGTCGCCCCGCTCGCCATGCTGCATTTCCTGCTGAACGTCACCGGCATTCCGCTCACCGAAAAACTGTCGCTCGAACGCCGCGGCGAGGCCTACCGCGCCTACCAGCGCCGAACCAGCCCCTTCCTCCCCCGACCTCCGCATCGCGACCCCTGAGCCCATGCGCCGCCTCATCCTTGTGCTGGGCGACCAGCTCGACGCCCGTTCCGCCGCCTTCGACGGTTTTGACCCCGCCCAGGACGCGGTCTGGATGGCCGAGATCGCTGAAGAATCCACCAAGGTGTGGAGTTCCAAACCGCGCATTGCCGTCTTCCTTGCCGCCATGCGCCACTTCCGCGAGGCCCTGCGCGAACGCGGCTGGCAGGTGGATTACCATGAGCTGGGAACGCATCCGAACTTCACTGCCGCACTCGCCGCCAGCGTGCAAGCGCTCCAACCGCGCGAGTTGGTCATGGTTGAGGCCGGTGAATGGGCCATCCAGCGCGCCTTCGAGGACGCCGCCATCCCATTGGGGCTGCCGCTGGAGGTGCGCGAGGATCGCCACTTCTTCTGCAGCCGGGCCAACTTCGCCCGCCATGCCAGCGGTCGCAAACAGCTGCGCATGGAGTTTTTTTACCGGGACATGCGCCGTCGCACCGGCGTGCTGATGGAGGGAGATCAACCCGTCGGCGGACAGTGGAACTACGACGCCGACAACCGGGAGTCCTTTGGCCGCCATGGACCGGGGTTGCTGCCGGCACCGCGCCGCTTCGAACCCGACGCCCTCACCCGCGGCGTGCTCGCCGACGTGAAACGGCGTTTTCACGATCACCCCGGCGACCTCGCCGCCTTTGACTGGCCAGTGACCGCGCCACAGGCGCGGGAGGCGCTCGAGGACTTCATCGCCCATCGCCTGGCGGATTTTGGCCGTTATCAGGACGCTCTCTGGGAGGGCGAACCCTGGCTCTACCATTCGCGCCTGAGTGCGGCGATGAACCTGAAACTGCTCGACCCGCGCGAGGTGGTCGCAGCCGCCGAGCAGGCCTGGCGAGAAGGCCGCGCACCGCTGGCCGCGGCGGAGGGGTTCATTCGCCAGATCCTGGGCTGGCGCGAGTATGTGCGCGGCATTTACTGGCGCTTCATGCCGGAGTACGTCGAGCGCAATGCCCTCGCCGCCACGGCACCCCTGCCGGCCTTCTACTGGACGGGCGACACCGAATGGGCCTGCCTTCGCGACGCGCTCGGCCAGACCCTGCGACTGGGTTATGCCCATCACATCCAGCGGCTCATGGTCACCGGCCTCTTCGGCCTGCTCCTCGGCGTCGACCCGCGACGAATGCACGAATGGTATCTTGCCGTCTATGTCGACGCTGTCGAGTGGGTGGAACTTCCCAACACGCTCGGCATGTCGCAGTATGCCGACGGCGGCGTCATGGCCAGCAAACCCTATGTCGCCAGTGGTAAATATCTCCAGCGCATGGGCAACCACTGCGCGCAGTGCCGCTGTGATCCCGGTCAGTCGACGGGCCCGCGTGCCTGCCCCTTCACCACCCTCTACTGGGATTTCCTGCTGCGCCACGAACCCGCGCTGCGCGGCAACCCGCGCATGACGATGCAGCTGCGCAACCTGTCGCGCCTCGATACCGACAAGCGCGCCGCGATCCGGGGGCAGGCCGACCTCCTGCGCGACCGGCTTGCCTCCTCACCGCCATGAATCCGCCCAACCCCTCCCGCTCCATCGCAGCCTACGCGGCCCTGCTCGCGCTCACCTTCGCCGCACCGGCCGTCGCCGCCTTTTTCCCGGGTCCGGGCGAATGGTATGCCGGCCTGACCAAACCCGCTTGGAATCCCCCGGGCTGGGTCTTCGGCCCGGTGTGGACGCTGCTTTACCTTCTCATGGCGACCGCCGCCTGGCGGGTTTGGCGCCGCACCGGTCTGGTTTCCCGGCCGATGACGCTCTACTTCCTCCAGCTCGCCCTCAATGCCGCCTGGACGCCGGTGTTCTTCGGCGCCCGCGCCATCACCCCGGCCCTGATTGTCCTGCTCGTCCTTTTCGCGGCCATTGTGGCCACCCTTGACGCCTTTCGGCGCGTGGATCGCGCGGCCGCCTGGCTGCTGGCGCCGTATCTTGCCTGGTCCGGCTTCGCCACCTTTCTCAACTTCACCCTCTGGCGCCTCAATCCTCCATGACAGCTCAAACCTGGTTCCTCACCGGCTGCTCCAGCGGCCTGGGCCGCGCCCTCGCCGAAGCCGCTCTTGACGCCGGGCAGCGCGTCGTCGCGACGGCCCGGGACGTCCGCCAACTCGCCGATCTTGAGCGACCGGGCCAATGCGCGGTCTTCGCCCTCGACGTCACCGAACCGGCGGAAGTGGCCCGCGTCGTCGCCGAAGCTGAGTCACTCTGGGACGGGCTTGATGTGGTCGTCAACAACGCCGGATACGGCCTTCTGGGAGCCGTTGAGGAATGCACCGACGATCAGGTGCGACGCTGCTTTGAAACCCACTTCTTTGGCCCTCTCAACGTCCTGCGTGCAGCCCTGCCGGGCATGCGGGCACGCCGACGCGGTCACATTGTCCAGGTCGGTGCCGCGGCGGCCGTGTCGAACTACGCCGGGTTCGGGGCCTATGGCGGCGCCAAGGCGGCGCTTGAGCGGATGAGCGACAGCCTGCGGCTCGAGCTCGCCCCAATCGGCATCCGCGTCACCACCCTCGTGCCCGGCCCCTTCCGGACCGGCTTCATCGCCCGCGGCCTGGAACGTGCGTCCGGTGCCATCGACGCTTATGCCGGTGGGCCGGCCGCCAAGTTCGGGCGTCTGCTCGATTCCGTGGACGGACGCCAGCCTGGCGATCCGGTGCGCGCTGCACGCGCCGTGGTTGGGCGCATCCTCGCCGGCGATGCCCCCGCACGCCTGCCGCTCGGAGGGTATCTCGTGAAAAAATGGCGTGACCAGGCCGCCCTGCTGCTGCGCGAGGCCGAGCAGGAACAGGCCTGGGCTGCCGCCGCCGACGCTCCAGTCTGAATCATGCGCGGGATTCGCAAAGAGCATCTGCCCGAGAAAACCTGCCCGGTCTGCAACCGACCTTTCCGCTGGCGGAAAAAATGGGCGCGTGACTGGGAGCAGGTGCGCTGCTGCAGCGAACGCTGCCGCCGCGCGCAGCAACGAGGCAGGCTCAACCCTTCTTTTTGAAGAGGCGCTTGAAAAAGCTGCCCTTGCCTGCTTCCTCGCCACTGGGCGCCTCGGGGGCCGGTGTCGGCGAAGTCGGGGCCGCCGGGGTGGGGGCAAACCGGGACGGCGCCTGCCCCGCACCTGCCGGGAGGGCGGGACCTGACGGGGCGGCGCGATGGGTGAAGTCGATCGCCTCGGGACGCAGCGTCGGACTCTGGCTCAGGTTGACGACCTTTGGCGACAGCGCCTTGCCGTTTTTGTCATACTCATGGACGATGCGCTGGAAAACCACCCCGCCCAGATCGGTGAGCCGATCCTCACGACGGCGTCCGAACTCGTCATAATAGCACTGGGCGCGAGCGACGAGATTGCCGCGACCGTCGTAAATGTTGCCCTGCACAGGCTCGCCCTTCTCGTTGAGCAGGAAGACCTTCTTGGAGACCACGGCGTTGGCCGAATTGTAGGTGGTCTCGGTCATCTCGCGAACATTCATGTCATGCACCGTCTCCGAGCGGGAATCGTCGGGGTGGTAGACCGTTCGGCCCACGATCGTCTGCGCAGCAGGGTTGGCCGCCGGGGCTGCGGCCGCCAAAAGCAGCCAGAAAATGGCAAAAATGGAGTCGCGCGCGTTCATCAATCCTGGAATGGTGTTCCAGTTTACTCCCCGACCGCCCGAACGCCAAGCCGTTTCCCGCCATGAGTGCTCATCTCGCCAGCCTTCACCCCACCGACCCGGACTGGTCGGCCTTCCTCAACCGCGTCATTGAGGAATTCGATTGCAACACCGGCACCCTGCACCGGCTCGACGCGGCCGATCTCCACCTCAAACTGGTCGCCCACCATGGCATTCCTCCTCAACTCATGCCGGTGATCCAGTCGATCCCGATCGGCAAGGGCATTGCCGGTGCCGCGGCGGAACGGCGCGAACCGGTCGAGCTCTGCAACCTGCAGACCGACAGCAGCGGCGTCGCCAAACCGGGCGCCAAGCAGACTCAGGTGCAGGGAAGCCTGGCCGTGCCGGTGCTCGATGGCGACCGCTTGTGCGGCACACTCGGCATCGGCAAGCTCACGGCCTACGAGTTCAATGCCGGGGAAAAGGAACGCCTGATCCAAATCGGTCGCGAAGTCGCCGCGCGACTCGCCTGACCTGCAGGGACTGACACGGGTTGCCATCGCCGCCGTGCGTGCCATTGTGGGCGAAGGATGAATGCGCGTTTTGGACTGCTGGGCCTGCCGGGCCGCGCCCTGCTCAATTTTCTGGCCTATCTGGGTCAGCTGGGGCAGTTGTCGGCCGATCTCAGTCACTCGATTTTTCGCGGCAGCCTGCGCCTGCGCCAGATGGCGGAGCAGTTGGTGGGCATCGGCTACGGTTCGCAGGCCGTGGTGGTCGTCACCGGCGCCTTCACTGGTGCCGTGTTCACCGCCCAGTCCTACTTCAAGTTCAAGGATTTCGGGATTGAAACCACGATTGGCGGCATCGTCAGCGTCTCCCTGTGTCGCGAACTGGCGCCGGTGCTGGCCGGTCTCATGGTCACCGGCCGCGTCGGTGCCGCCATGGCCGCCGAGATCGGCACGATGAAGGTCAACGAGGAAATTGATGCCCTGAGGGTCATGGGTGTCCACCCGGTCGACTACTTGGTGCAACCACGCTTCTTCGCCATGCTGCTGTCGATGCCGTTGCTGATCGCCGAGTCCATCGTCTTCGGCCTGGCCGCCTCCGCCATTGTCGCCACCGGCGTCTTCGAAATTCCCTTCGCCTGGTTCTGGACCCATGTGGTCGATCACACCAACCACACCGACCTCATTTTCGGCATGAGCAAGGGGTTCGTCTTTGGCATCCTCATCGTCATCATCTCCTGTCACCAGGGGCTGGCCGCCTCGAACGGCGCCGTCGGCGTCGGCCTCGGCACGACGCGCGCCGTCGTCTTCTCCTCCCTCGCCCTGCTCATCGTCAATTTCTTCCTGACGATGCTGCTGAACTTTTTCTTCCCGCTCGGCAACGCCCTCTGAGATGACCGAGACTGACTCCAGCCCCCCCTTCATCCGCGTCACCGGACTGCGCAAGAGCTTCGGCACGCAAAAGATCCTGCAGGGCGTCGACCTCGACATCTGCCATGGCGAGACCCTCGTGCTCATCGGTCCCAGCGGCGAGGGCAAGAGTGTCCTGCTCAAGCACATCATCGGACTGCTTCACCCCGACGGCGGGCAGGTCGAACTGGATGGCGTCAACTTGTCCGAGATGAGCGAGCGCCAGCTTTTGGTCGCGCGCCGGCGCATGGGATATCTGTTCCAGAACGCCGCCCTGTTCGCCAGCCTGACCGTCGCCGAAAACGTCGCCTTCCCCCTGCGCGAAGCGGGCGTGCGCGATCCTGGGGTGCTGGCCGAGCGGGTGCACGAAGCGCTGGATCTGGTCGAACTGTCCGCCCACAAGGACAAGATGCCGATCAATCTCTCCGGCGGGATGCGCAAGCGCGTCGGCATCGCCCGCGCCATCATCACCCGGCCGGAGTGCATCCTCTACGACGAACCCACCGCCGGCCTCGACCCGGTGGTCACCGACGTCATCGACCACATGATCCAGCGCATGCAGAAGCACTTTCGCGTCACCAGCGTGGTCATCACCCACGACATGAACAGCGTCTTCCGCATCGCCGACCGCGTCGTCATGCTCAAGAACGGCGTTGTCAGCTTCAACGGCACGCCGGAGCAGTTGCGCGGCTCGCCCGACCCCGAAATCCAGAACTTCATCGCCGGCCGTTCCGGCATCACCGCCTGACCCTCATGCAGTCTGAACGCAAAACCGAAATCCTCGTCGGCCTCTTTCTCTTTGTCGGCATGCTCATGCTCGGCGGCGTCGTCCTGCAGTTCGGCGGGCTGCATGAGTGGTTCGCCGACACCTACAACCTGCGCGTCGCCTTCCCCAATGCGGCCGGCATTCGTGAAGGGTCACCCGTCTACCTTGGCGGCTCCAAGGTGGGCAAGGTCGTCCGCCACCCGCAGCTCAACGAGACATTCACCGGCATTCTCGTCGATCTGAAAATACGTGATGACGTCGACATCCCCGCCGACTCGATCTTTGCCATCGGCTCGGCCGGTCTCATGGGCGATGCGCTTGTTGAAATCCGCCCGGGCAGTGGAGAAAGCACGGTCTTTCTGTCCCATGATCAAACCGAGGTCATCGAAGGCGCCAAGTCCGGCGGCCTGGCCGATCTGCAGAGCACGGCGGAACAGGTGGGACGCAAGGTCGATGTCGTCCTCGACGACCTGCGTATCGCGCTCAAGGATGTTCGCGAGGCCGTCGCCAAGATCAACCATGACGCTCTGAGTGACGAGACCGTTGGCGACTTCAAGGAGAGCATGCGCCACCTCAGCCAGACGCTGACCAGAGTTGACGAGAAAGTATTGGGTGAGGACAACGCGGGGGAATTGAAGGCCGCCCTGGCCGACCTGCGCGCGGGTGCCGCCAGTTTCAAGACGGCCGCCGGCAACGCCGAAGCCGGCAGCGCCAAGATCGGCCCGCTGATCGACCGTCTCGACCCTGCGGTCGCCCGTGCCGACCGGGTCATGGCCACAGCCGAGGAGGCGCTGAAATCCGTCAAATCGGCGGCCGACAGCTTTGCCGTCACCGCCCGCCACTTGCAGTCGGGCGAAGGGCTGTTGGGTGCCCTGGTTCACGACGCGGAACTGAAGACCGACCTCAAGGACCTGATCGCCAACATGAAGCGCAACGGTGTGCTGTTTTATCGTGACAGCGCCACCCGTGAACGCGAGCGCGCGGATGAGAAGGCCTCCCCGAAGTCGGCGCCGAGACTGCCCTACCTGGGCCGTTGAACCTCAGTTGAGGTCCGTGCTCAGGACCGAGTGCGGGGCTCTCAGCGCCAGCTCGCGCGCTTGAGCCACCACCCGCACCGGGGTGGCGTCGAACAGGTAGGCATGACAACTCGGGCAGGTGATTGCACGCGCCACAATGATTGAGCCACAGCCTTCGCACACCTTGTACTGTTCGGGCTGGCTGGCGATCTTTTCGGCCTGCTTGAGCCGCTGGTCCTGGGATTCGTCCGGGGAACTCATTCTCTCCACTTCATACGCCAGCCGGGGCCAAACGCAACGAACTAGTTGCCGTCCCCGGTGCCAAACCAGGCGCTCATGGACCGGCCTGAATAGCCGGTCATCTCCAGGTAGCCGCGCCCGGTCACCGGCCGGCCGGCCGACGTGCCGCGGTAGTCCACCGCCCCCTCCCAGTACCCCAGCCCGGGCATGTTGACGGCCCGAAACTCCTGCTCGGGAAGCGCCGCCTGCGCCTCCAATGCCAGTCCCAAGCTGGGCACCTCCAGTTGCCAATCCACCGGATACCTGGCACCCACCGGGGAGGTCCAGGTGCGGCCGGGAGTCAGACGGAAATCCCCGTTCTCGAGAGCCACGACACTCCCGTCCGGCCGAATCCATGTGCCGGCACTTCCGGTCGCCGCACCACCGTTTTCAGAACGGAGCTGGAAGAGCATCAGCGCGCTGCCGTCGTCGAGTTGGGCGCTGAACCAATCCCAGCCGGCCGTGCCCTTCTCGAGGAAACTGCTGCCGAATTCGTGGTCCATCCAGCTCACCCCGGTCACCTCATGACGCTCGCCTCCGACGCTCAGCACGCCGCGCGTCGGCAGGCGGGGGAAGGAATAATAATGGCTGGCGTTGCCGGCCGTCGCCCCTTTCTGGCTAAGCCCGTCCCGGCCGTGCACCACCGGCTCGCCGTCCGATTCCAGCCGGAGGTCGAGTCCAAAGCTCCGGTCACCCGCCATCAGCGTCATGCCACCCGCCTCAAATCGACACTGCCAGTCCTCGTTCCAGACGCGCCCAGGATCGGCACCCGCCAAACCGGGTCCGGCCCGGTTAAGGCGATCGGCATGATGATAGGCTTTGCCCGCCACGTCGGTCAGGGCCAGATGCGCCATCCAGACGTCGCGCAGGGCCCAGTTGGAGCGCCCCTCCGGATTGGCGACGGCACCGATGCGGAAAAAAGTCAGCTGATACCCAAAACGCCTTCCCGCGACCGTGTCGAGGTTGCCGGTGAAATACCACCACTCGATTTTGTGTCGCGGATGCGCGCCATGATCGCGCGGGAACTCGTAGCGGTAGCCGGGCTCGGCCGGCTGCCAATCCGACGACGGCTCCTGCGCAGCCACCGGCAGGCCGACCAGCAAGAAGGCGGCACCGAGCCTTGCCACCGCACGCCGCGCCGGCCAGAACCCGGCGAGCATCGTCCCCAGAACGGTCAGCAGCGTTGCCCCCGTCAGCAGGCCCCAGGGGGCATGAAAGCGGATGCTCCAACCAAAGCTCTGGGGATTGATGACATGAATGAGCAGCAGCGACAGCAACAGGCCGACCGCCAAACCGAGCGCCTGGCTGACCGCACCCAGAATGCCGGACTCGATGAGGATCGTGCGCCGCAACTGAGCCGCATCGGCCCCAGCCAGATGCAGCAGTCTCAGCTCCGCGCGCCGCTCCAGCACCAGGGTCAGCAGGGTGGCTGCCACCCCCGCCATGGCCACCAGGATGGCAATGATCTCCAGCGCCCAGGTGATGGCAAAGGTGGCGTCAAAAATGCGCAGGACCTCGGCGCGCAAACCGGCGTTGGTGAACACCGAGACGAAGCCGTGGCCGTCGAGCGCCGCCAGCATCTCGGCGCGCACCGCCTCCGGGTCGGCTCCCGGCTTGAGATAGAGGGCGAGATGCGTCGGCCGACTGCTGCCAAACCATTGTTCAAACATGGCCTGGTCCAGAGTCACCGTGCCGCTGTCGCTCGAGTAATCATAAAACTGGCCGGCGATGCGGAAGGACTGGGGACCCTTGGGAGTCGGCAATTCCAGACGGTCCCCATCCCGCACGCCAAAGCGCAGGGCGAAGCTTTCCGAAACGAAGATCTCGCCGCGCTCCCGAGCCTGCCGAAGCAGCGCGTTCGGATCGCCCGGCGACTTGAACACCATGCGACCGTGCTCGATCTGCACGGCGAAATCGCCGGTGCCCAGCTTGATGACCCGATCGCGAAAGGGCAGGTCGAGGGCGCGATAGCCGTCGGCCGCCGCCACGGCGGGGTGTCCGGTCAAGCGGTCCAGAGTATTTTGCGACAGGGTGGGTGCCCCCTGACTGCGGGCCGGCGTGCCGGGCCTGACATACAGATCCGCACCCATGCTCTGGTCGACCCACAGCAGCACGGTCTGGCGGAAGCTGCCGACCATCACCGCAATGGCGGTGGCGAGGGCCAGACTGACCGCGAGTGCGGCGACCGACACCGAGAGGCGCGGCGTCGAGGCGCGGATTTGCGCGGCGGCGAGCCGACCCTCCAGGCCGAACCACCGACCCAACGAACCCCGCAGGGCGGCGGCGGCCGTGCGCAGCAGCAGCGGTGTCAGCAGCGCCATCACGGCAATGGCGGCGAGACAGGCGACATATCCCCACAGGGGCAGGCCGGCCACCGGGGGTTGCAGGGCCGCCAGCCAGCCTGCGCAAGCCACCAGCAGGGCCAGCCCACCGCGGCGACTCCAGGATGCCCTACCGTCCGAATGCAGGGCCGCATCATCCCGCAGGGCCTCCACCGGCGGGACGCGCGCCGCCTCGCGGGCCGGCACGGCGGCGGCAGCCAGCGCCAGCGGCACGGCGATGCCAATCGCCGCCAGCCAGTGCCAGAACTGCAGGGCCGGCACACGCGCGGCAGTGGCCACGTACAGGGTGTCGACCGTGGTCGAAGTCAGGGCCACAGCACCCTCGGCCAGAGCCTTCGCCAGCGGCACGCCGAGCAGGGCGCCTCCCATTCCGAGGAGCAGGGCCTCGCCGAGAAACAGCCCCAGCACCTGGCCCCGGGTCAGCCCCAGCGTGCGCCACAGGCCGATCTCGCGACGCCGCGTCATCACCGCCACGGAAACGGTGTTGTGGATGAGAAAGAGCCCGACCAGCAGGGCAATGCCCGACAGCATGGTCAGGTTGAAGTGAAAGGCCGCCAGCATTTTCTCGACCGCCGCCGTTCGGCGCTGCGGCCGGGCGACCTGCAGCCCTGCCGGCAGACGCTGCCGCAGTTCCTGCTCGACCACATCGATCCCAAGCCCGTCGTGCAGGCGCAACTCCAGCCGGTCGAGCCGGCCGGCCTTGTCGAGCAGGAGTTGGGCATGGGCGATGTCCATGACCGCCAACGCCTGGGCCGACAGGGCCGAGTCGCCGCCAATCACCGCACTGACCTCACAGTCGCGGCGCCGATCCCCGACAAGCAGGGTCAGCCGGCCGCCCGCCTGCAAGCCATGGCGCTCGGCAAAGCCGCGAGTGACCAACAGGGTGTCGGGACGGCCGAGAAAACGCATGAGGTCGAGCCCCGCCATCGCCGCATCCTCCTGCACGGCGTAATCGCGCAGGGCTGGGTCACGAAGGACATCCACGCCGATGAGGCGCAACATTTCTTCCGAACCGTCCGTGCGCGCCAGAACATCGGCCTCGACCACCGGTGCGGCGACGCCGAACTGGCGCAGCCAGGCGAGCCCGGCAAACCGGGTCTCGTCGATGCCCAGCGGCGGACTGCTGATCTCCAGCGCCGCCTTGCCGGAGACGGCATCCAGGGCAGCGGCAAAGCCGCCAAGCGAACCGCGGTTGGCAAGCTGGATGCCCAGCATGACCGCGACTCCAAGAGCGACTCCGGCGAGGCTGAGCAGACTGCGGGCGGGTTCCTTGAGCAGCGGCCGCACCATGAGGCGGCGAAACAAGCCCGGAATGCCAGATTCAATCAAGTTCATCCGCGGGGTGTCCTTGCCTTTCACACAATCCGCCCGTCCTTCATGCGCACCTGCCTGCCCGCCGACGCGGCCACACCCGCGTCATGGGTGGCGAGCAGGATGGCCACGCCGAATTCCCGGTTCAGTTCGCCCAACAATTCCAGCACGGTGCGGCCGTTTTCGCTGTCGAGGCTGCCGGTCGGCTCGTCGGCGATCAGCAGGACCGGCCGATGCACAACCGCCCTTGCCAGCGCCGCGCGCTGGGCTTCACCCCCGGAAACCTGGGCGGGATAGTGCCGTAGTCGGTGCCCAATGCCGACCCGGTCAGCCAGGGCACGGGCGGCGGCAAAGGCCTCACTCTCAGGACGCCGTGCCAGCAGCAGTGGCAGCGCGATGTTCTCCAGCAGGGACAGGGTCGGCAGGAGGTTGAAGAACTGGAAGACGAAGCCGATCCGGTCGCGGCGCAGGCGGGTCAATTCGGCGTCCGTCAGTGCTGTGACGTCGCGCCCGTCGAGGTGCAGCGTGCCCGCATCGGCTCGATCCATGGCGCCGCAGAGCTGCAGCAGGGTCGACTTTCCGCAGCCGGAGGGGCCGGTCACCGCCACGAAATCGCCGGCCTTCAACTGAAGGGAAACCCCACGCAGGGCCGGCACCGCGGCCCCGTCGAGGGCGTAGGAGCGGTGCAGGTCGGTGGCGGCGAGAACGGTCATGCAGCCACGAGATAACGGCTGACAGGGCGACGGGGGAGCAAAAACTCAGGCGCGCAGGGCTTCATCGAAACGGGCAATGAGATCGGCCTTGTCCTCAAGCCCGGCGGAAACGCGCAGCAGGTGGCGCGGCACACCGCAGCTCTCGACCCAGTCGAGTTCGTCGTAATGCGCCAGCAAGGTGTAGGGACAGGCCAGGGTGAAGTGGGTGCCAAGGCTGGGGCCCTTGCAGACACGCAGGGCGTCATACACCACCGGACTGACTGTCGCGGCCTCCTTGAGCAGGAAGGAAAACAGGCAGCCGTAACCGCCTCCCTCGCGGCGGATGAATTCATAGCCGTCGCCGCCCTGCGTGCGTGCGTGCCAGACTTTTTCGACCCTGGGGTGCGCGGCCAGAAACTCCGCCAGGGCCAGGGCATTGTCGCTCATCCGGCTCGCGCGCGCGGCAAAGTCGCGCGAGTTGTGCTCCAGAGCGACCGCATCGCCGCGCCACAACTCATGATCGGCCTGCACACGCAGGAAAGCGGCGAAGGCGGCGTGATGCGGCGAGGCGCTGTTGAGAATGACACTGCCGGCCATGACATCGCCGACTCCGGAAAAGGCCTTGGTCAGGCTCGTGGTGACCACATCCGCCACACGCAGGGCGTCGGCATGGGCCACCGTGGCGATGGTATCGTCGACCACCATCGGCACGCCCGGCTGCACGGCCGCACGGATCTCGAGCAGACGTTGGAAATCCACGCAGCGCAGCAATGGATTGCTTGGTGCCTCGCAAAAGAGGCCGGCCACCGGCTCGCGACTTAACAGGGCACGCAGGTCGGCATACTCGGTCTCCCGCACCAGAGGCAGGAAGTGCACCCCGCTGCCGAAGGTTTGCTGAAGCTTGAGCACGTCCACGTAGGGAAAGTCCAGCTGCACGGTCTTTCGGCCCGGAAAGCAAGTCGTCAGCATCCGGTGAACGGCGAAATTCGCGGCCATGCCGGAGGGGAACAGGAACACGTCATCCACCGGCTGCCCGGACAGTTCCGCGAGCCGGCGGCGGATCGCCAGGTTTGCCTCATGCCCCTCAGCCTCACCGAACTCACAAGGACGTTCGCCCAGGGCATGCGCCGCCTGGCGCGTACTGACCACCTCGCCGCAGAAGCGCCAGAAACGCCGGGCCATGTCATGGGCCGCCGCCGGAAAAACAGCCGCTCCCAACCCCTGCCAGGCGACGGATCGTCCGGCAGACCCCGATCGCGCGATGAACTCGACACAGCGCTGCGCATGACTGAGCCGCGGAAAGACCAGGCAGCGTTCGCCCGATGCGGCAAGATCCCGCTCGGCGTGTTCAAACAATCGGCCGATGGCGGGCGGACAGCAAAAGCGCGGATAGCCCGAGCGGAACTTCGCCATGACCTCGGGATCGCGTTCCTCATAGCCGATGACATGCCGCCACAACGGCAGCGACACGCTGACGCCGAATTCATCATCCGGCAGCGGCGTGCCCAGGGTCTCGGCCTGCCAGAGGGGATGGCGCAGAAGATCGGTCATGGGGAGGGCCATGCAGATACGCGGGCGGAGGCGCGTCTCAAGTCTTTCAGCACCAGTCGCGCAGGGCGCGCATTTTGGCATGGGCGGCGCCGCGGTCGAGAACCGACTGCGCGAGGTCACAGCCTGCGGCCAGATTTTCGGCCAGACCGGTGATGACAAAGCCCGCGGCGGCGTTGAGAACGGCGATGTCGCGCTTGGGTCCCTTGTCCGTCCCGGCCAGAATGCCCTCGATCAGGGCGGCATTCTCGGCGGCATAGCCCCCGGTCAGATCCGCCAGGGCCGCCGGCCCGAAGCCAAGCGAGGCGGGATCGACGTGAAATTCCGCCAACGCACCGTCGCGCAGTTCGCAGACCGCGTTGCTGCCCAGGGTCGACAACTCGTCCATGCCGCTCGCATTGGCCTTTCCATGCACCACCCAGGCGCGCTTGCGGCCCAGCACGCGCAGGATCTCCCCGAACGCTCGGGTCAGGGACGGATCGAAGACCCCGATGAGCTGGTGGTCGGGCCGCGCCGGATTGAGCAGCGGGCCGAGCAGGTTGAAGATGGAGCGCCGTCCCTCGGCGGCCAAAAGCTTGCGCGCTCCGGCGACGGCCTTGAAGGCGGGATGATAAAGCGGCGCGAAAAAGAAACCGAGGCCGTTCGCTTCCATGCCTCGCGCCACGCGTTCGACCGGCAGATCAATGCGGATGCCTAGCGCCTCCAGGACGTCGGCGCCGCCGGCCTTGCTCGTGACGCCGCGGTTGCCGTGCTTGGTGACACAGACGCCGCCTCCGGCGAGGATGAACATGGCCGTGGTCGAAACGTTGAAAAGGTGCAGCTTGTCGCCGCCGGTACCGACCACGTCGAGAACGGGCCCCTGCAGCCTGGCACGGTCCAGGCCCGGATCGACGGCCAGGCGCAGGAATTCCTCGACGAAACCGGCGATCTCGCCCGGCGCCTCCCCCTTGTCCGCCAGAGCGCGCAACAACGCCGCCTTGGTCTCGTCGCTCTCCAGCTCGTCGGTGAGAAAGGCGGCCGCCTCACGCACCTGGGCGGCGTTGAGTTCGGTTCCGGCGGCGAGATCGGCGAGCAGGTTTTGCATGGAACGTCGACTTTGACCGAAACCGCGCCGGCATGCAATCGCGGATGCCCGCACTTGCCCGGGCCCCACCCCCTGTGCGAAGAGACCCCATGGACCTGCACGAGACCCTGCGCACGCGCTTTGGCCTGACCGCTTTCCGCCCGGGTCAGGAACCGGTCATGCGGGCCCTGCTCGCCGGTCGCAGCGCCCTGGCGCTGTTTCCCACCGGAGCCGGCAAGTCACTCTGCTACCAACTGCCCGCCCTGTTGCTCGACGGTGTCACCCTGGTGATCTCGCCGCTGATCGCCCTGATGAAGGACCAGGTCGAGGCCCTGCAAAAGCGCGGCATCGCGGCCGCACGCCTCGATTCCTCCCTGTCACCAGCCGAGGCACAGCGCGTTTTCGACCAGTTGCAGAGCGGCGAACTCAAACTGCTCTACATCGCCCCGGAGCGACTCGTGAAGGAGAGTTTCGTCGCCCGTCTCAAACAACTGCGGATCGCGCTCATGGCGGTGGACGAGGCGCACTGCATCTCGGAGTGGGGTCACAACTTTCGTCCGGAATACCTGCGTCTCGCGCTCATGGCGCGCGAGCTTGGCATTCACCCGGTACTCGCCCTCACCGCCACCGCCACAC
The DNA here is from genome assembly GCA_030827515.1 of Prosthecobacter sp. Classification (GTDB taxonomy): domain Bacteria; phylum Verrucomicrobiota; class Verrucomicrobiia; order Verrucomicrobiales; family Verrucomicrobiaceae; genus Prosthecobacter. The sequence goes on from JAUREI010000024.1 coordinate 15,140, forward strand.
CGGCGGTCGCCGAAGACATCCGCCGCGCCTTCGGGATCGAGCCGGCCGACCACATCCAGACCTCCTTCCTGCGCCCGAACCTGCGCTACCGCGTAACACCCTGCAACGGCCGGGAACGCCTCGCTCTCCTGACTCGCCGACTGCAGGAACACCCAGGGCCGGCCATCGTCTACGTCACGCTCCAGCACACGGCGGAACAGGTCGCCACCCACCTGCAGAAGCAGGGGGTCAAGGCCCGTGCCTACCACGCCGGCCTGGCCGACGAACACCGCCACGAAGCCCAGGACGCCTTCATGAACGGAGGCACCGACGTCATTGTCGCCACCATCGCCTTTGGCATGGGCATCGACAAGGCAGACATTCGCGCGGTCTACCATTACAACCTGCCCAAGACCCTGGAGAACTACCAGCAGGAGACCGGCCGTGCCGGACGCGACGGCCTGCCTTCGGTCTGCGAACTGCTCGCCTGCGCCGACGACCGCATTGTCCTGGAGAACTTCACCTATGGCGACACCCCCACGCCGCAGGCTCTGAGGCAACTGCTCGACCACCTGCTGCGCCAGGGCGACGAATTCGATTTCTCGCTCTATGAGTTGTCGCAGGCGACCGACATCCGGCCGCTGGTCATCGAGACGGTACTCACGAACCTCGAGCTTGCCGGCGTGCTGCGCCCGCTCGGCAGCTTTTACGCCGGGTATCAATACCGGCTGCTGCAGCCGGCCGAGCGCGTGCTCTCCGGCCACAAACCGGCGCGGCGCGCTTTTCTGGAAAAGCTCTTTGCCTGCGGCAAAAAGGGCCGGGTCTGGACCAGTCTCAACCCCGACGAGGTTGCCGCCGAACTCGGCGAAAATCGAGAACGCGTGCTCACCGCCCTGACCTGGCTGCAGGAGGCCGGCGAGATCGAGCTGAAGCCGAGCGGCAGCCGGCAGCGGTTTCGGCTCTGCGCCGATGCCGCGAAACGCGCGCCGACCGAACTCGCCGAACAGATGGAAACCCTGTTCCGCGAACGCGAGCGGCGCGATGTCGAACGACTCGGCGAGGTGCTCGACTTCGCCGCTGACCGCGGCTGCCTCGTGCGCCGGCTGCTGCGCTACTTTGGCGAGGAACTCAACGCGGATTGCGGCCAGTGCACCAGTTGCGGGGAACTCGCCGGGGGCACGGTCGCTGACGAACCGCGGATCATCCCCGCCTCCGCACCGCCCGCCATCACCACCGACGACGTCGCCGCCATTCGCGGACTGATCCACGAGCGCCAGGCCGCCCTGCGCGGACCGCGCGCGCTCGCCCGCTTCCTCTGCGGCCTCACCAGCCCCGCCACCACGCGTGCGCGCCTGACACGCGATGACCGTTTCGGCCTGCTCGAACAAGTCCCCTTCCCCGATGTTCTGGCGCAAGCGGAGAGCTTGTTGGTCGGATGAGCTCCGGCCTCACCCCCAGTGCATCCACTCGGAGAGCACTTTCACGTCGCGCAGGTGGGCGGCGCGGAATTCTTTCAGGGTTGCGGGATCCTTGGCATCTCCCTTGAGGTATTCGAGATGCAGGGAAATCGGACCGGCATAGGCGCGGTCGCGCAGGAGCTTGGCGAAGTCGGGATTGATCTGGCCCAGTCCAAGCGGGCAGGTCTCGCTCTTGCGGCCCTGCCACTGGAAGTCCTTGAAGTAGACCGCTCCCCAATGGGTGGACGTCAGCGCGGCATGCAGCGGCCAGGCGAGGCCGCCCTCGACGGTCGCGTGCAGGATGTCGAAGCAGAAGCCGATCTGTTCGGGGCGATAGTCGCGGATGATGGAATACATGTCCCAGACCGTCGCTCCAAAGTAATCCTTGCCCGAGTGATTCTGGAACACCGGCTGGATGCCGAGTTCGTCGCAAAGCTGGACGAGGTCGCGCACGAGCGGGCGCACGGCCTGCAGCTGCTCCCAGATGGGCTTCTTGAGATCGTACTTGAAGTAGTTCATGCGGAAGCGCTTGATGCCGAGACCGGCCGCGGTGCGCAGGACCTTCTCCGTGTGCTGCTCGACGCTGACCTGGTTGATGCCTGAAGTCATGAGGGTCATCTCCAAACCCTGCTGTTTCAGCGCCTCGACAAACTTGGGCAGTTCATCCGGCACCTGCTCGGGTTCAATGTGCCCCTTGGGCCGGATCGGTGCCTCGATGCCATCCACCCCCATCTCGGCGGCCAGGCTGGCGATGTCGCCATACGACAGTCCCTGCAGGTGCTTGGTGAAAAAGCAGAGCTTGTTCGGGCGCTTCGCCGCCGAGGCGGCTACCGCGGGAGAGTCGGCAAGCAGGAGGCCGCCACCGGCGAGGGCGGCATGTTTGAGGAAGGCGCGGCGGTCGGTCATGGCGTGAAGGGTGGCGAAGGGAAAGAGGCGCGCGCGGCGCTTCTTGCAAGCGTCTCCGGCTTTTGCTGTTTGCCTTGAGTCGGGCCAGCCCCGCGCCAGACTGCCGCGATGGCCGATCCGATCCAGTTCTACAACCGCCAGACCCGGAGCCTTGAGACCGAATCGGTCTATGGCGAGGGGCCGCTGCGCTTTGTCTACGAGAATCCGGCCGGGCGACTGGCCCTGCACGCGCTGGTCAAGCGCCGTCTGTTCTCGCGCTGGTACGGCTGGCGCATGGATCAGCCGTCAAGCCGCGCCAAGGTCGGGCCCTTCATCGAGCAATTCGGGGTCGATGCCGCCGAGTTTGCCGAACCGGTTGAGAACTACCGGACCTTCAACGAGTTCTTTTACCGCAGGCTGAAGGCCGGCGCGCGCCCGCTGGCGGCCGGTGACGATACCGTGGTGTTTCCGGCCGACGGCCGCCATCTGGCCATCCCCGATCTGGCCACCTGCACGAACTTCTGGGTCAAGGGCGTCCGCTTTGATCTCGCCGCCCTGCTCGACGACGAAGTCCTGGCGCGCGAGTTCGCCGGCGGTGCCGCTCTGATTTCGCGCCTCTGCCCGGTCGATTACCACCGCTTTCACTTTCCCTGTGCCGGCACGCCCAACACCCTGCGCCAGATCAACGGCCCGCTGTATTCGGTGAGTCCGATCGCCCTGCTGCGACGGCCGTCGATCCTGTGGGAAAACCTGCGCTGGGTGACGCGCCTCGACAGCCTTCGCTTCGGCCGTGTTCTCCTGCTGGAGATCGGCGCCACCTGCGTGGGAGGCGTCGTCCACACCGCGACCCCGGGCAGCTCCGTCGCCAAGGGCGAGGAAAAGGGCTACTTCCGTTTCGGCGGCTCCTGCTGCATCACCCTGTTTGAACGCGGGCGCGTGCGCTTTGCCGACGACCTGCTGGAGCATGGCGTCCAGGGTCGCGAAGTCTATGCCCGAATGGGCGAGGCGGCGGCCGAGGCGATGTGAGTCTGGGGCAACCTTCCGCAAGATTGCGCCGGACCACGGGTCGCGAATCCGGCTTGCCAAGCGGGCGCGCCCATGAAAGAACAGGGCATGGAGTCGCATGATGTCATCCGCGAGGCGCTGGAGCGCACTTCCGCCAAGGAGGTGGCCAACCAGCTCGGTGTGTCGCTTTCACTGGTCTACAAGTGGTGCGGTCTTGACCCGCGCGAGGGCGGTGCCACTTCCAACCCGCTCGAGCGCGCCCGCCAGCTCTATGAAAGCACCGGCCACGAACCCCTGGTCCAGTGGCTCTGCCACAAGGCCGAGGGCGTGTTCGTGAAAAACCCGCCCACCGGCCGCAAGCCGGGCCGTGAAGTGATGCCGGCCACCCAGGAAATCGTGCAAAAGTTCGCCGACCTCCTCGCCGCGATCAGCCAGGCGGCGGCAGACAACCACATCAGCGAGACTGAGGCGAAAGCCATCCGCCGTGAATGGGACGAGCTCAAAAGCCACACCGAACGCTTTGTGAAGTGGTGCGAGGCGGGCGATTTCGAACACTTGTCCGACGACTTTTCCTCGCTTCCCTGACGCCTTCGCATGTCCGACCTGAAGTCCTATCTCGCCGACCGCGCCGCCTTTGTCGACGCCACCCTCGACCGCCTCATCCCGCCCGCTGAAACACCTCCGGCGACCCTTCACCAGGCCATGCGCCACAGCGTCTTCGCCGGAGGCAAACGCCTGCGGCCGATCCTCTGCCTCGCCGCCACCGAGGCCTGTGGCGGAAGCCGGGAAGCCGCCGCCTTCGCCGCCTGCGCGGTCGAGTGCCTGCACACCTACTCGCTGATCCATGACGACCTGCCGAGCATGGACAATGATGACTTCCGCCGCGGCGTGCCAACCTGCCACAAGGTCTATGGCGAGGGGGTTGCCATCCTCGCCGGCGATGCCCTCCAGGCGCTGGCCTTTGAAATCCTGGTCAAGACGCCGGTGACCGTGCGTTACGGCGCCGGCGACCTCGTCGCCGAACTCGCACGCACGTCCGGCAGCCTGCATCTGGTCGGCGGACAGGTCGCCGACCTGGAGGGCGAAGGCAAAAAGCTGCCCCTTGAGGCCCTGCGCTTCATCCATGAAAACAAAACCGCCGCCCTGCTCACCACCAGCCTGGCGCTCGGTGGCATGAGTGCCGACTGCCAGCCGGAGGAATTGCAGGCCCTGCGCACCTTTGGCATGGCCACCGGTCTTGCCTTCCAGATCCTCGACGACATTCTCGACGTCACCCAAACCAGCGAAAAGCTCGGCAAAAGTGCGGGGAAGGATTTGGCCTCCGACAAGTCCACCTACCCGGCCCTGATTGGTTTGGAAGCCTCACGTGTCGAGGCCCAGCGGCTCACCCAGTCCGCGCATGATGCGCTGGCGGTGTTCGGCGCGCGCGGCACACGCCTGCGCGAGCTGGCCGACCACCTGCTGGCGCGGGATTATTAAGGCTGCCAATGCTCGACCGCCAGGCAGGCGGCCCCCAGTGCGCCGGCCTCCTCCCCGAGCATGGTGAGTTCCACGCGCGGGGGCCTGCCGGCGAGAGCCGGAACGGTGAGTTCGACCTGGCGTACCATCGCTTCGCAGAATTTTTTTCCGAGCTGGCAAACCGGGCCGTGCAGGACGAACACCTCGGGATCCAGCAGTAGCTGCAGGCAGCCGATGACCCCCGCATAATCCATCGCCACCTCCTCAATCCGGTCTTCCGATGCGTTGCTCAGTTCGGCAAAAGCATCGTTGAGGTTCACCGGCACCGGAGCGTCCATGGCAAGTCCTGCCAACCGACGATAAGTTGCCGGCGCCGAAATCAGATCACCCAACTCCAGCCCTTGCCGTGAAGGGCTGGGCCAGAAACCCAGTTCACCGGCCGCATGGCGTGCCCCCATCGCGATATTGCCACCGTGGACAACGGCCGCGTTGAAACCAAACCGGGCGCCAAGCAAGACATAATCCCTCAGGTGGTGCTGCAGGCCACACCAGCGCTCGGCCAGCGCGATCGTGCGCAAACCCTGTTCGATGTGAACAGGAACGGAGGTGACGCCATCCAGCATGCGGCTGAGAGGTATGTTCGTCCACCCCTTGATGAAGCGGTAGTGCAGGGCAAGCCCCTCGCCGGCGTTGACCAAGCCGGGCACACCAATGCCCACCCCAAGGAGCGGCAAGGACATGCCCGAAGATAAAATGTAGAAGACCTTTTGAATGGATTCGAGCGTGCGTTCGACATCGAGATCCGCTGGCAGAAACTCGCGATAACGGGTGATCACCTTGCCCTCAAAATCCACCGCCACCCCCCAGATGCCACCGGCATGAAATTCAATGCCGGCAAACCATCCGGCGTCCGGACATGGGCGCAGCAGGCGTTTCGGACGGCCGACATGGCCCAACTCCTGACCGGTTTCCTGCACCAGCCCGCGCTTGATCAGGGTGTCCACATAGATCCCCATGGTCGAGGCGGAAATGCTCATGGATCGCGCCAGCGATGATCTCGAGTTGGCCCGACGTGAGCGCAAATGCAAGACGCACTCCGCCAATTGGTGCTGAAACTCGTCGGGCTTGTAACGCATGGAACGACCTCAACGATTCCGAATTGTCACAATTGCAATTATTCTCAGAGTTTTCTCGAAACCGCACAATTTGTTTTTATTGCCGGCAATCAAGCGGCTGCGACCCTGTTTCTCGCAGATATGAAATCTTTTTATGCATGGCTCATTGAATTCCGCCCAGGACTTCGGAGTTCGGCACTTTCGGATACCAGTCCTGAAGGGCGTTGGGACCCTGTTTTTGAGCGGAACCCGGCTTGACCCAAAAAAAACCCGTGAGGGCACGTATGAAGCCCATGTCCCTGATTTCCCAGGAAAATGCCCAGGCCGGAACCACGGACTGGCAACTCACCCGGGTGCGACTTGATTCCACCACGGGTTTCCGCTCGCCTGTTCTGGAAGGCTGGTGTTCCCGTCAATCGGTCAAAGCGGGCGAAAGCCTGGATGTCTTCGTCAGCACCCGGCCTGCCACGCGCTTCAAGATCGAGATCTTCCGAACCGGCTACTATCAGGGTCGCGGCGCGAGGCGGATGCTGGAACTTGGTCCCTTCGAGGGCATCGAACAACCCGTGCCGGCACCGGCTCAGGAAACCCGGCTGGTGGAATGTGCCTGGAAGAAATCCGTCACCCTGACCATTCCGAATGACTGGCTGAGCGGGGTCTATCTTGGCCGCCTGACCACCCTGCCGGACCATGCCGACGAGCCCTACTGGCAGAGTTACGTCGTGTTCATCGTCAGGGACGACCGCCCGGCCGACATCCTGCTGCAATGCAGTGACAATACCTGGCAGGCCTACAACCGCTGGCCTTCCGACACCTCGCTTTACCTTCATCCAAAGGGTGGCCAGGGCCCTTGGCCACACGTCAGTTTCGACCGTCCCTACGCCAAGTACGCCCAGATCTACGAGAATCCGCAGTCGGTCGGTAGTGGCGAATGGCTCTGTTTTGAATTCCCCATGGCCTACTGGCTGGAGCAGCATGGCTATGATGTCAGCTACTGTTCCAACAGCGACATGATCAGCCCCGAGCGCGGCAAGAAATGCAAGGCCTTCATCAGCATCGGCCACGACGAATACTGGGACATCCGTCAGTACCAAAGCGTGGTGCAAATGCGGGAGGCAGGCGTCAACCTGCTCTTCCTCTCCGGCAACAGTGTCTGCTGGGTTACACCGTTTTCGGACAATGCGGGCGGCCTCCCCAACCGGCGTATCTTCCGCGGCGGACCCTACGGCGGCGACCATGAACATGCCGTTCACCGTGAAGCCAACCACGGTCCCTTTCCCCATCGGGGTCCCGACGAAGGCTATCTGATGGGCGCCCGCAACGTCCGCCCGGTCAATGGCGGCGGCGACTGGATCTGCGTGAAGCCGGAGCACTGGATCTTCGAAGGCACCGGGATGAAGGCAGGCGATGCCATCCCGGGCCTGATCGGCTGGGAATATCATGGGGATCCACCTTCCGACCTGCCCGGTCTTGAAGTCGTCGCGGGCGGCACCGCCTGGCAGGGAGGGCGCACTCCTCAACATTGGACGGCCACCCTCTATCCAGGACCCAAGGGAAATTTCGTCTTCAACGCCGCCACCATCTGGTGGGGGCTCGCCATCAGCAAGCCCCCCGGCACCCTGCCGGTCTGGAGTCATTACTCTAGACCCCATGGCCCGGATGCCCGCGTTCAACGCATCACGGCAAACCTGCTCAATCGGGCACTGCGCTGAGTTGCGCTCTCAAAACATAACGGCACAAGCAAGCTATTCTCATCCGGCCAATTTGTGCCTTTTTTGCAGGATGAATCGGGCGTTCAGGGGGCGCCGAGCCGTTGGCGCGCCTTGTCCGCGGTCAGGCCCATGGCCGGCAGTTCGAAGTCAAGGGTGTCGCCATTGGGACGGAAGCCGCCGCCATCCTCGTCGACGTAAATAGGGTTGTTGTAGGCGCAGGGGCGCATACGCGCGTAGTCGCTGGTGCCGAAGCCGGTTTTCATGTCGCCATCCTCGTCGAGAGCGACCACGATGACATGGGCATCCTGCTGGAGCGGGATGTGCAACGTGTGATCAAACTTGACGACGCCCTCCTGGAACATCTGGGGATGGGTGGCACGGGTGAAGTTGAAGTCCGGATGAGGACGGCTGTTGACCAGCACCTGGACGCGATCCACGTCCATCCAGTCATTGCACTGGACGCGCACCTTGAGCTCGATCCCGCCCGTGGAACGCACATCGTCGCCGGCGGTTTTGCCGTCGGGCGTGGTGACCTCCAGAAAGGGGCCGGTGGTCAGGATGATGTTGCCGGCCTTGGCACGCGGCGCGAGCTGCGCCCAGTCGATCTGCGCCGGGTCATCGGTGGTGCTGGGAAGGTAGATGCGCCAGGAGCCGACGCCGTTGCCATAGACGCTGTGGGCATCGGCAACGCCAACGGCAACCAGTCGGTGCCCCTGGTTGAGCAGCTGGCGCCAGAGGAATTCACGCACGTAGGACACCTTGGCGGCGAGAGCTCCGGCCGGCCGAGTGACGGTGAAGGGGGCGTCGGCGAGAATGTTCGTGCCGGATCCGTTTTGCGACTCGCTGCCATCGATCAAGGCACCCACGCCGACAAAGCCTCCATCCGTCACACCGTCACCATCGCGATCCACGAACATGTTCGAGAGGTCGGGGTGATTGAACTGGATCCAACGGTCGGCGCGCTCGCCCTGCCAGCGACGCAGGGTAAGGGCGGTGATCCGCGGATCATCGTTCCATTCCGGCGCACCGCCATCCTGGGCAAACGCATCCGGCTCAAAGGGGAAGGCGTTGAAGTGCTGGCGTCGACCGGTCAATTCGACCCCCTTGATCGTCTTGAGGAAGGGAGCGAGACCCAGCTCGCGGAGGGTCGGCTCCCAGTCGAAGAAGCGGTTGTGTTCGGTGGTCGGTGCGAATTCAATGTGTTCGGCGGCGAGGTTGATGAGGCGGCCGTCCGTGTCGCATACGTTGTCCCCGCTGGGCGTGCTGTGATTGTGGAAATCGCTGCTGATCCAGCCGCGGCTGTCGACAAGGCGCTTGAGAACACCCTTGAATTCGACCGTTTTCCCAGCCGAAACCAGAACCTCGCGATCAAGATGGCCGTATTCCGGTCCACGCACCACCACCACGCGGTATTTGCCTGGGGCCAGTTGCTGGGTGAAGCGTCCGTTTTCGCTGTGGAACTGGTCCACACAACCGTGTGCGCGCCATTTCGGGCCGAGATCCAGTTTCGGCGCGCCCTCATCCAGGGGGGTGAAATGGGCCTTGCAGGGGATGGGCTTGCCATCCTCTCCGGAGATCTCAAAGCGGATGCCGGCGGCGGGTTCCAGAAACAGCTCCTTGTCGCTTGGAATTTGCCTTTCCCAGCGCACCTCGGGGCGGCCGAGATCCCTGATACCCAATTCCGTCCCGCCCTGCGGCAGTTTGAAAGTGAAACGTCCCTGGGCGTCTGTGTAACCAGGCACGGTGCTTTTGCCAAAGGGCACATCAAGGGTTGCCGTGGTGACTGGGCGGCCTGCCTGGCCCGTCTCGCTGATGCTGCCGGCAAGCACCGCGGTGCGCACCCCCTGCACGGTCAACACCTCCCCGACTGCTTCAGCGGGTGAAGTGCCGACAGCGAAGAAGCGCTCGATGACAACCTCCTGGCCGGCAGCCAGTTCGAGACTGTCGGCCAGCTTGTCGATGCCGGTCAGGCGCAGCACACCGAGGGCATAACCGCACTTGTGAGCCGGATTGATGGCATCGGCCCAGCGGATGCCGTCCGCCGTGGTGCCGGTGGCATCAAAGCGGGTCAGATCATCCTTGGTGCCGACTTTCTGCGCGGTCGCCGACTCGTTGCGAAAGGTGGTGGTGATGAAAACCCCCTGGATGCCATCCTCGACACGATACTCGTGGCGCTTGAAGACGCCACCGTTGAGCGGCGCGCTGGTGACGCTCTCCACGGCGGCGTTTCCGGCGGGTCGAACGTAGGAGACAGGGCCGTGGCCGCAGGGGCCGTAGACCACGAGCTGGTCATTGGCGGCACCGCGCAGGGTGAGGTCATACAGGCAGCCGGGTGAAACACCGTCCTCTCCGTAGAAGGTGCTCATGTTGGCGCGTCGATTGGCGGCGTTGTGGGAGATCACGGCCTCCACCTTGTCGCTGCGCAGCACGAAGTCGCCGCGTATGCCGTCCGCCTCCTTGCCACCGGGCAGCTCGGCCTCTCGACCGCCGCGGGCTTCAAAGACTTCGGCGGCCTGAACGGCCAGAGGCAGGAGGAGCAGGAGAAAGCGTTTCATGATGGGTGACTAATCCAAAACGCCGCAACGGACACGCCTCCTTCGCCAAAGACGCACCCACCTTCATCACACCGCCGTCATCCGAAGCCTCATTCGCCGGTGAAACCCGGGTAGTGGCTTACATCCGCCTGCAGTTTGCCTGCGGCCGTGCCCATCATGCCCTCAATGACGCAGCGGGTGTCGTTTTCCTCGTCAAACACCGGCCCTTGACCGCTGACGCCGGTCAGTTTGGTGGCGCCAACCACGTACACCGGCACCCGGTTCAGGCTGCCGCCAAGGCTGGCGAGCCGTTCACTGCTGGCGAACACCCCCTCCATGCGGGCATATCCCACAAAGACATCCTCCGCGTCAAAAGGTTCGCCGCTGAAATCGATGTAGTAGATGCGGGTGGACTTCCAACTTGATAGGTCCGTCTCGGTCACCGCCGTCGTGTCGGTCGCATACTGGTAGCGCTCCAGATAGTGATAATTGACGTTGGCCGCATAACCGCTGCTGTAGGTGTCGGGATAACCACGAAAGATGACAGCGTTGAGATCCACGATGTCACCCTGTGCGCTGTGGACGGCGTAAAAGCGGCTTTCTCCGGTGAAGGGATATTCGTCCATGAAGGTTGGCGTCACCTGCACAATCGACCACCCGGCGAGGTGGGGCGCGTTGCCATACTGCGGCAGGATACCCGCCTCGATGAGATCGGTGAGAAACTCCTTGTTGCCGTACTTGCGGGTACCGATCTTGGAAACGTACTCCTCGTGGTACTCGTCGCTGACGGGGATGTCGCCGCGGCTCTTCAAGATGAGCCAGTCATTGGAATAAGCGGGACCCCCGAGCGGCGCCCCAAACTCGTCTTTGGCCGGCAGGGGCTTGCCGGTGTCAGGATCCTTGAGAACGGTTCCAGGCAGACTGAAACTGAGGGTGAGATTGAATAGGACGCTGCCGACGGAGCCAGGCAGGGACTGTGCATCAACCGCGGACGTGGCAGCGAGCAAAACCAGAAGGAGGACGCGGGTTGTCATGGGGAAACGGGGTCTTATCGTTCAGACGCTCCCCTCATGCCGCACATTCAAAAGTGCGGTTTATTTTCCGCCCGGAAGGGTCGGGATCTTCATCTCCTGATAGTCCTTGGGCACAACAAAGGCGGTTGAATCGACATCCTCCTCCTTCACGGAAACCAGTTCGGAAACACTCGTCTTGCCCATAACCTGCATCTCGGACTTGACCACGATACCTGGAAAATCACTCGCCCGCGGGGCAAAGGAACTGGCCGGATTGCCCATGGCCTTCATCATCTTGTCCTGGGCGGCATTGAGAGCCTGGTAGTTGGGGAAGTCCTTCGCCACCCAGAATTTGCCCGAGCCCATCTTGCCGCTCCAGCTGAAGACTTCGCAGTCATATTCACCCACCTTTTCCTTCATGCCGGTGGCGACCGGCTTGGCGGGAGCCTCGTCAGCACCCAATGCGGCGCCGGCAAGGGCCATGACTCCCTTGAGCGTGTCGGCGTTCATGCGCATCATCATTTTCTGCGGGTGCATCAACATGGTCATGCGACCATCGTCAGCACCGGCTATCACGCTCATCTGGTCGCCCACATCGAGCCGGATCTGATCCCCCTTGATGCATGTATGGACTTCCTCCATTTTGCCCTCGGCTGTGGTCTTCTGCACCACCACCCAGTCGGCCCAGGCGAAGCTGGCGGTCAGGAGGAGGCCGGCGGAAAGGGGCGGCAATAGTTTCATGACGGTGTGTGTTCCGGAGTTGGTTTCATGCCGGCGGGTCAGGAGCCGAGCATGTTGGCGTTGAAGACCTCCTCGGAGATCCTGCCGTCGCGATAAAGGCTCATGAGCGACTGGTTCCAGCGCATGTTGCCCTTGCAGCGCAGGGCGTCCTCGAGGGAGGTGGCGCTGCCGTCGTAGGCGCGGATGCCCGCGGAAACCGCCTCGCTGGTGTTCTGCAGGTACTCTGTGACAAGGCAGCGACCACTGAAACCGGTGAGCAGGCCCTGGGAGAGCACGAAGGTGAGGGTTTCGCCGAGACGGTGCAGGATGCCGTGGTGCTGGTCCTTCGGGAAAAATTCCATGATACGGTCGATCGTCTTGACCGCACCGCGGGTATGCAGGGTCGAGAGGACAAAATGACCGGTCTGCGCGGCCTCGATGCAGGTTTCCATGGTTTCGCGGTCGCGGATTTCCCCGAGCAGGATGATGTGCGGCGTTTTGCGCAGCACTTCCTTGAGGCCACTTTGGTAGGTCATGGTGTGGCGGCCCACCTCCTGCTGGGTGACCAACGAAGGACAAGGAATGAAGACCCCGGGGCGGTTGGGATCCTCCATGGTGGTGCCGTAACGATATTCGATGGGGTCCTCGACGGTGACGATGTGTTTCTGGAAGTTGCGCCGCACCCAGTCAAGGATCGCCGCCAGCGTCGTCGATTTGCCGGAACCGGTGGGACCTGTAATGAGACCGAGACCAAAGCGGCGCTGCATGAGTTCCCGCAGGCTGTCCGAAATCAGCGGGTCAATGCCAAGGGTTTCCAGCTGGCTTATGCGGCCGCGCAGGCAACGGCAGGTGACCCCCATGCCATGATCGCTCAAGTGCACCTGAACGCGCATGCGGACCGGCGAGCCGAGCGCCCCCTCGTCGCAACTGAAGTCGATGACGCGCTTCTCACGCAGCATTTCCCACATTTTTTCAGCCCCGCCGACGACCTTGGAGGAATCATCCCATACTTCCAACGTCTGGCGGGAAAAAAGGCCCTCGGCCAGAGCGGCGACCGCGGAGGCGTCCTGGAGACCGTAGGCTTCGGCAATTTCAAGTCCCCGGTTGGTGTGGAGATAAAGCAGACCTCCAGAGCGCACCTGAACATCGGAGATTTCGCGGTCGGAGTAGGTTTCGGTCAGTCGGCCAAGGAGGTTGTCAACAGTGCCGGTGCTCATGGATTGAAACTTCAATCCTGCGGTATTTCCTCGATGACAACAAGCCAATTCATCTGATGCACGGGAGGAAGTTCAGCCGGACTCCGAAGGGGTTTGAGATCGGCACTGATGTTCTCCGCGTGAACGGCATCATCGCTGCCAAGTTTGATGTCGAGCGGACTCCAGCTCGTGCCTGCGCCCTTGGTGAGCGTGCCGATCTGTCCGTGGTGTTCGACCAGCCGGTTGACCGCAGTGGTGCCGATGCGCAGTTCGGCGGCGAAGATGGACAGAGGGGGATAGAAGGGCTCGGTTCCATCCAGACCGGATCCCTCCGGGGGGGCCGCCAGAGGCATGTCATTCAGGTCGTCCCCGACATAGACCCGCATGGGTGTGACCAATGAAAGGCCATGGGTGAAATTGGTAAGATCACCGCCCCTGCGGATGATCACGCACAAGTCATCGGCGGCAGGCGGGTCATCAAGGGTGCCGACCGTCACAGGGTCGAGCGAGGCATCGACGCCGAAGAAAACACTGTTGTTGATACCAACATTGGCCGCTCCATGAGCCAACAACCAGGGCTCAAAGAGGCTCGGCTGAAAATTCAGACACGAACGGCTATTGTCCATCAATTCGGTCTGGAATGGCACGTCGGCACCTCCTGGCTCGAACAAGGTCGGCCAGTTGACACCTCGCCGGAGGACGACTTCCGAAGTGCCGCCGGTGCCATTCTGAAAACGCACACGCAGGGCCGTAGGCGTCTGATCCGCGAGGCTGACCATGCTGATCGCCTCAACGCTCACCCGACAGCGCCAGCCTCCCGATACATAGCCCTCCCAGGCGTTGGCAACCGCAGCGGGGCGAAGCAAAAACTCACGTCCGGGCTGGATCGGCATGAAAGCAAGCCTCCCGGAATTGGCGGACAGTGCCACCGGCAGGGCATCACTCTGCTGCTCCGCCTGCATCATTTCACGGACACCGAGCGCGTCAAAATTTTCTTCCACCTGAACGCCTCCAACATCAATCGGACCGTTGAGCTGGATGCCGGAACGCCCGGCCAGCCGTGAAGCGCCAAATGTGTCCTGAACGGCCATGGCTTCGGCATAAACAGAGCCCTCAATGCGCACGTTGGCGGCATTCCAAGCGGCACCGTTCTGGTGACGGCCAATCTGCGCAAAGGTCGCCGCCTCGATGGGCATTTGCGATGGCACCTCAAAGAGCGAGAGAACATAGTGGCGAACCATCGGCTGGCGCGGGCCGCCGTAATTCACCGAAAAGGCCCACCAGTTGCGCTTGGCCACAAACGGTTCCCCGGGTGCCGCGTAGCCGAAGCGGATGTTCGGATAGGGAATGAGGTTGAAGTGGGGATAAGCGGCAACATCGGCCAGCAGGCCGGGTGCCTGAACCGTGTACTGCTTCTGCGATCCGACGATCGGACGATCGGCATCGGCCTGCTGCAGTGCGCCGGCAATACCAAGGAGCGGCGGCACACGTCCAGCAAAGGCGGGCTGGGCAAAGACATCGGCATAGTCCGTGGTGCCCGGGGTTACCCGGCCGGCCTCGCCAGTCAGGGAGGTGATCCAGCTCTGCACCACCGCGTCTTCGGTATCGCCCACATCGCCCGCGCGCATGCGGTCCACTCCGAGTTCTGCGGCCAATTCGGAAGGCAAGCGCTTGGAAACGCCGGCTATCTCCACCGCCTCGCGGAAGATGGTGGCCCAAGAATATTCATCAGCGGCGACGTGATCCGCGCTCATGCAGGCGGCTGTCTTGGCTGGCAGAATGGCGACCAAGGCGCGCATCAGCGCGTCCTCGCGCTGGTGATAGTCCATGCGCAACTGTGTTTTGGCCGACTGATCGCGGGTCATCAAGTTCTGCTGGAAAAGCATCGCCAAGCCGAAAGTCATCAGCAACGCCAAGCCGGTGACCATGGGAATGGCTGCATAACCGCCGGAGCAACGGTGGCTCTTCATCGGGCTCCCCCTCCGTAGGTGATCTCTTCTCCATTCGGCCCATTCAGAGTGATGGTGAGAATGCCTTGGTCGGCGGCAAACGTGGCGTCACTCAGACGATCACAGATGCTCCAGGACACCTGCGAGCCATCAGCCTGGGTGTGATGGAAACGCAAATCAACACCCGATGCAAGGGGTTGGACTGAAACAATCCGGATTTCGGTGCTCTGGTCGGCGGCCCGGAAATACAACCGCACAGCGCGCCCGCCGGCAAGAACCGGCGTGGCACCGGCGACGGCGGCATCATGAGTGTCATAAACCAAAAAGTGGTCCGCCTGGCCGAAGATGCGGCCGACCAAGTTGCCAATCTTGGGAGCCTCGTCGGCCAGGAAACTCTGGCGCTGGGCCAACCCCATGAAAGTGACATGCTGCTGGAGCATGGCCACCAGGCTGGAGCCCAAAATGAGCATCAGCCCCATGGCGGTGGATAGCTCCAGGAGAGTGAAGCCGGCGCGGCGCGCGCGGCGCGAGCTCATGGCGACGGTTTTCATTGGGTGCGCAAAACGGCCCGGCTTTTGACGTAAGTGTGTTCGCCCACTTGGTAGGTGAGAACCGAGTGCAGCCGCCAGATGGCCAGATCGGGTGCACCTGCGCCCAAGGCTTCATCCTCGGGTGCGCTGTTGACCCGAAAACGCACAATACGCCCATTCACTTCGGTGCCTCCGGCAAGCCTCCCAAGGGAGACGACGCCCTCGAAACGAGCTTCATTCGCAGCGACATCTGGCCAGGGCGAGCCAGCGGCCGTGAGGTCCGCCACCGGCAGGCGGTTGGCAAGGGCGGATTCCCGGGTCATGTAGGCGTCGGTGAGCGTCTGCATGATAGTCCACTGGTTGCTGTCGAGCGCGAGCAGCGATGCACGCATCAGCAGGAGTGCCAGCATGGCCGCCAGCCACATGCCAATCGAGACCTCGATGAGAAGGCTGCCGCGCGGGCGACTGATGGCGGATCGCAATTTCACTGGCGGCCGACGATATGCGTCTGTTTCACTCTTCGACACCTTCGGCAGAGGTGAACTGACCGCGCGATGAGATGGTGCGGTCGACCTCAAAGGTCACATGCACAAGGCGCTCGGGGGCGCGATTGAAAAAGGGGGTTTCAGTGATCACCTCGAGGGTGTAGACGCCGTCGCGCGAGGCATAGTTGGAGAGGTCCTCCATGCTCAGGGAAAGTGTTTGCGGCACATTGGTCGGCTCCCCTTCGACATCCGGGTTGTAAAAACGGCCGAACTTGCGCTCAGTGCCGTTGATGAGGGTGCCCTCGCGGCCGAGCACAGCACTGCCGCTGTAGATCTGCACGTAGGTGCGCGAGTCTGGATAGAGGTGCTGCAGGCGGACCACGATCGAAGGGATGCGGTCGATGAGCACTTGCCCGGACGAGATGTTTTCGATACTCGCCTTGGCGACCGGCCAAACCTCGATTGTCGGCTGGGCAAGAATCGCGTCAGGGACGCCGTCAGCCGCGTGACGAACAAAGGTGTAAATTTGTTTGCCGCACCCCAATGTAGGGGTGGCGGACGGCAGTTCATGATACAGCGGACTCAGGTCAGCGCTGCCGTTAGACAACTCCGCCTCAGACAGAACCTCCGGATCTGCATCACTTTCATCGGAATAATCCTCCAAGGAGTAGCTTTTGTAATGGCAGCCGAAGTAGACTGATCGTTCGGCTTCGTTTGTGCTGCCGTGGACAAGGCCGCTGACCGTGTATCTCAAACCGAATGGACGGTCGGCACGGGTGCGCCTAATATAGTTACCTCCTGCAAGATCGCCTCGCGAATAATCATCCTCCGACACGAGCTCCACGCTGATTTTGGGCGAGTACGCACGGATGATCTTGGTGTCGAGAAGATAAATCTTAGAGTCCCAAGCAGAACCGCGGGCAAACAGCTCAAACATCGATCCTTGCTCACCGATGGGCAGAGGCGCAGTAAACAGACCACCATCATCCGCCAACGGCAGGTCGTAGATGAGTCCACTGGTCAAGTCGGTCTGCCTCACCCAAGTGTTCTGGCCAGCTTGGCGGCAATTAAGGTCATCGTCATCGTCAGAGGACTCTGATCCACCGTCCGATGCCAGCAGGCAAGGAGTAAGGAGGAAGGGCGAACCAGCCGTCAGGCAAAACAACAGAAAGAGGAGATACGAGGCTTTCATGGCTTTTCAGCATCAGGAGGTTCAGGTTGCAGAAGACTGATTGGTCCATTTTTATAAACTGCGATCACGGCCTTGGACTCGCCCGCCAAGTTGCGGGCCAGTTGCTCAATACCGCGAACGTCACCCTTGGCGTTCTCAAGAGACACTTCCTGGCTTTTTAGCCACGCCGCATTGCGTTTCAGAAAGGCTGACCAGGTTAAGAAATCGCCCTCTGGCTTGCTGAGGATGCGCTCACGCAATGAGGGGGGCAGGTGCAGCACGCAGCCGGGAGGCAAAAGGGTAAAAAATCGGCCGTCGTGAACCACAATGGAACGGGAAATCAGATCGTGCTGCAATCTCGGCCTTTTGACCGCGATGTCTGCGCGGGCAACAGCGCCTTGTTTGAGATAATCTTCCATGCTTGGCGCAGCTTCCAGCCGGCTGCGCAATTCCTGGTCAGTGACCACATCCCTGGCCCTAGTCGGAGTCTCCGCCCGGGCAGGAATGATGCCGAGACAGAACATGGCTAGCCAGGAAAACTGACGGTGGCGCCACAACGGATGGGAAGGCGGATTCATGATGGAGCGCCCTGCTTCAGTCGCGCGTGATCGTGGCCGTTCCTTGCGGTTGTAGTCCGGCATTCACAAGAAGGTAATCGCCGACTTCGAAGTTTAGGCTGCCGACCGGTGGCGGCGGATTCTTCTGATATTCACCGAGAATGTTGAACCAGCCGTTGGGTTTGTGCGCATTGCCGTTGCCCTGCCACTCGGTGGTGATGGTGATCGGGGAATTCTCCGCTTTGAAAACCGCACCGGGTGTGATTAGCAGGGTCTGCAGCGGTGC
>JAUREI010000003.1 GCA_030827515.1 Prosthecobacter sp.
AGGCAGTTTTGCCACCGCCACCCGCCAAAAGCCCGGACACCACGAATCCACCGCCATCGGCGCCAAAGCCGCCAACACCCACATCTCCACAGAGCCCGCCTGCCATCACCCAACCAAAAGCATTGGCAAAAAAGCCGATCCAGGACAGCGGCGACTTGAAAAAAACCAACGGAACACCATTCGTGAAGCCCGTCGCCAATCCCAAGGCGCCAGCAAACCAAGAGCAGGTTTCGGCAAAGATGGCCGATGCCAGCCCTGCAAAGGAGGCTCAAAAAAACGCAACGAAATCTGAGCCGGTCGTTGCAAAAGCGCAGGACCCAACCGGCAAACCGACCTCGGCATTGCCAAAGCCTTCGGTCCCGAATGCTGCTGACTCAAAGGATTTTATGGGTCCGCCGGCGCCTTCAGCCATGCAAATTACCACAGCGCCGACTCATTCCCTGCAAAAGGCTGATGTGGTCCTGAATCCAAAAAGCGGACTATTGGAACTGCGAATGCAGGATGGCAGCGTTCATATTCTGCAGACACAAACCCCGGCGGCAATGCCCGAACCCGCCACGCCGCCCACGAAGCCAAGCGCCTACACAGGCAGGCCGCCGCCTGCGCAGATGCCAATGACAGCCCTGCTGCCAGCCACACCCCCTGACCAGCTGCAGTTTGCCAGTCCCGAGGCCCTGTTGCAGGCCATGGGGAAAGAGCGCCCGCGCTTGATTTATTCCCTGGAATCCTGGTCACGACAGCAAGCCCTTGTGCAGGGTGACCCGGCGGGACGTGAGTTGCTGACAAGCCTTGAAGAAGCAGGCAAAAACCTTCTTGCAGAACCCCCTCTGCAAAGGGTTTTTGGCACCGCGCACGCCCGGAATCTGGGTGAAGAAGCTTTGGGACGCGTCTTCACGCTGGGTTGCCTCCATTATCTCGGCAATCCAAATCCCGCCTATGCGGCGAGGGGCAAATCCGAGCTGCTTTCACTCTGCGACTCAACTCGCTTCCCTGACTGGGGCAAGGGCCAGAGTCTCTGGAAGACTGTCATCGCTGGCTGCTTGGCCTACGACTGGTTTGCCGGATCACTGGATGAGTCATCCCAAAAAACCATTCAAGCCACACTCCGCGACAAGGGCCTGTCACCTCTCCTCGCCGAAATCAAAAACATGAGCCGTGATGCGCTGACTGGCCATGTTGGGTTTCTTGCCCACACCACTGTTCTGATCTTTTCGCTGACCTTTCACGAGGAACTTCACACCGAGGTAAATGCGGTCTTCGAGAATGCTTTGAAAAAGTGGACGGAAGGCCTTGTTGCCCTGTCGCCTGAGGGAATCATGAGCGGCGAGGAAGTGCTGTTTTATTCCATCCCAGTTCTGCAGTCCCTGATTTCCCACAAGGCACCCACGAATATAGACCTCTTTGAGGGCCTCGCAAAGACGCATCTGAGCCGCTTCATGAAGACCGGCCCCCATGGGCACGCTGCTGCCGAGCTTTTTTTTACGACACCTCGGGAATCACTGCTCAGCCCCGTATCGACCTGGCTTTCAGGACGTTATGGCAATCCAGGCTACCCGGGACTGACAACCACCACGAAAACATCCTTTGCCACAGCGCATCTTGGCACAGCAGGCAACCTTTTGTATTTCAATGCCTGGGCCGCCGCCGACGGAGTGCCTCCCCATCAAATGTCCTATCATTGGGAGAAATCGGCTTCCATGATTCTTCGAACGGATTGGAAAGCCGAGGGCCTGACGGTTGGCTTCACGGGAATGCCTCCAGGGCCTCATCCCTTTCTTGCCGGCATGGGCGGATTCACGCTTTCGTGCCGCGACATCGAATGGGGAGTCAATATGGGCCGCCTGGCTACACAAACCGGGCTGGATCTCCGACAAAGCGGATATACCGCCGGTGCCGGCGCCTACAACACCCTCTGGTCAGGCACTGAATTCGATGCCCAAGACAGCGCCCGTTTTGTTGAATCCGAGTTCACCGATGAACACGCGCTCGGGATTCTGCGGTATCAGATAGAGAACCGCCGGCGCATCCGCTCCTGGCAGCGTGGTCTCTTTGTTAAAAAACCGGCCAAGGGCGACGACCATAACGGTCTTTTCATCGTTCAGGATGAAATCCACAATCGGGATGCCATCGACTGGATCTGGCAAATGCACACGCGCGCCGAAGTCCGGATCCGGGGTAGGGAAGCCTTTCTTGAGCAGGAGGGCCAGTCGATGCTGGCCGTTCTTTTGTCGCCTGCGGATGCAAGATTCTCCGTCGAGGAGGCCCCCTCGCAAAAACCGCCGTTGCCTTCTTTGACCGGCTACCGAAGCCTGCAGATTCGCATGCCAGAACTGAAGGGCCGACAAACCTTCACCGTGGCATTTTACCCCTCGCTGAAAATGGCACCCAAGTCCGTCCCGACCGTCATCACACCTCTTGAGAAGTGGATCCAAAAAAAATAGTCTCCACAAGCACGATGCCGCCCCTCGAGAGAGACCCAACCCGAATCAGCGCCTGGCGGTGACAAGGGCATCAAGCTCGGTCATCTTCACGCGCAGGCTGACGACGGAATGCTTTTCAGTGCCGGGACGATACTTGAGGTAGGTGGTGATGAGCAGGTTGCCGTCGGCCAGGCGTTCGACGCCGGGATAGCCGCAATCGCCGACGCGGCTGGCGTGGCTGTGCAGCAGTTTGACGCGATACTGACCCGGACGGCCCAGCTTGATATCCTCGTAGGTGCCAACCCAAGCCACGAAATGACCCTTCGTCGGGCTGCCCGGAGCCTGGTCGCGGAAGGCAAAGAGCCAGCGGCCGTCGCCGGTCGCAACCCCGATGTGACGGTCGCCGCTCAGTCCCCATGGTGTGTCCACAGGCCGGCTCCAGGTCGTTCCCTCATCGTTCGAGAACATGATCAGGCTGCGACCCTTGTGGGTGTTCTCGCGCAGCAGGCAGCACAACTCCGCACCATCGGGCGAGCGAAAGACAAAGGGTTCGCAGGGGTTTTTGCCCTCCACCGAGGCCACCACATGCGGCTCCGACCAGGTGAAACCGCCGTCGGCGGTGATCGTCTGCAGCACCTCGAGCGGTGCCTTGTCCGCCCCGCCGGGTCCCTTGTGATAGAGACCGAGATAGCGACCGTCCTTGAGCCGGACCAGACTGCTGAAGGTCATCACGCAGGGGAAGTTGAGCGGCGGCATCTCGCGCCAGGTTTTGCCGTCGTCCTCGCTCAGGATGGAGGGCATGCCGGGGCCGCCGCGCTTGCCGAGCGCAGCCGACCAGACCCAGAGACGCGCCTTGCCGTCGGGCCCGATCAACCGGTAGATGCTGGGGCAATTCTGATGGGTGGCGAATCCGGCCGGCATCTGGTCGTCGAGCCGCGTCCAGGTGCGACCGCCGTCATCGCTGCGCGCCATCGGGCCCGCGGCACCGCCATGGTTGATGCACCAGACACAGAAGATCGTCTTGCCATCGGGCAGCGCCACCGTGGTCGGGTGTCCCTGATACACCTCGGGCGTGCCCTGGGCGATGATGACATGACGGGCGGTGTCGGAGGACAGGTCCAGAAGGGGAAGGTCGGGACCCTCCGCCGCGGTGACGGTTTGAAGGGCGAGGCAAAGCAGGGCCAGCGTGGGGTATTTCATGGGGGCAGGTTGGAGGATGGGGTGGGAAAACGTCAAGGCTGCTGTTCCAGCCAGGCCAGGTTGAAACGGGCGAGGGTCAGCCGGCCACCGGCGAAGTGCGCAAGGCCCGAGCCGTCGCCGCTGCGGCCATAAAAACAAAGGATGGTGCCGGACGGCGTGACGGCGAGGTCCGAGTACATGCTCGGCCCGTTCTCCAGCAGACGGTTCACCGGCCAGGTGTCACCCTCGTCGCGACTGATCTTGATGCTGAGATTGCGTCGATCACGGCTCTTGCCCGGCTCCGCCGCCCCCTTGGCCCGCTCCAGGTTGTGGGGATTGGAAAACAGCAGCAGACTGCGTCCCTCGTGGCGGTAACGGACGAGACCGGCCATGCAGATCGGTTCCAGCAGGGCCTCGTCAAACCGAGGCTTGCTCCAGTTCGTCGCACCGTCCGGACTGGTTGTCACCAGTCGGCGATGGGTCTTCGACTCGTTGCGCACGTTGAGCATGACGCGGCCATTCTCCAGTTCGACGGCGACCGTTTCGTTGGGGTTGATCCAATCGTCCGTGCACGGCACCGCGATGTCGCCGGCCTGCCAGGTGCGCCCGTCGTCGTCGCTGAACACTGTCGAAGTGACACTCGGACGGTGGGCATTGCCACCCTCGCCGGTGGACAGCCAGACCGGCACCAGCAGGCGGCCGTTTTGCAGCTGGATGCCGTGATTCGGACCGGTGGCCAGCACCTTCCAGTCATAGCCCTTTTTGAAAGCCTCAAAGGCGCCGGTGATCTCCACCGGCGAACCCCAGCTGAGTCCGTCGTCTTCGCTGCGCTGGTAGAAGACGCGCTCATACTCCAGGCAGAACAGCATGTGCACCGTGCCGTCCGTTCCGGCGATGAGCACCGGGTTGTTGTAGGTCACATCGCCGGGATCGACGTTCTTCATGCGCATCGCGAATGGGTTCTTGCGTTTCGGTCCATCGACCTGCGCGATGTTGCGCGGCTCGCTCCACGTGCGGCCGTCATCGGTGCTGCGGCGCAGCAGGATGCGAATGTCGTCCCAGTCACTGACGCCGGCGGCGCGCTTGCGCGCCTCGCACCAGGCCAGCACGCTGCCGCGGGCGGTGACGAGCACACCGGGGATATGGTAAAGTTGGTGGGCGGGATTGTCCCCCACGGTGAACAGGTCGATTTTTTCAACCCAAGGCTCCGCCGCAGCGGCGGTCGATGCGGCAATCAGGAGGGTGGCAAGCAGGTGCCGGCAAAGGGAATTCATGACGAACAAGGCAACGCTTGGCGGCGCGCGGGTTTGCTGGTCAGTTGACTTGACCAGTGAGACCGCCCGATCCAACCTGCGCGATGCCCGTCCGGATTCCACGCACTTCCCTGAGCACCCAGGCCGCCGCCGTGCTTCGTTCGGAGATTGCGCAGGGCGCCTGGGGTGATCACCTGCCCGGTGAACGCCTTCTGGCGACCCGGCTTGGCGTCAGTCGCCCCACCCTGCGTGCCGCGCTTGAAACGCTGGAGGCGGAAGGCTGGCTCGAACGCCGCCAAGGGCTGCCCACACGCGTTCTGGAAGGGGGCCGGCGGCAATCCGAACGGAACTGCACCGTGCGCATGCTCACCCCCGTGCCACTGCGCGACATGCCGCCGCTGACCGTGTGTTGGATGGATGAATTGCGCGAGCGCCTGGCCGCCGCGGGGCACCCGCTTGAGCTGGTGGTGAGTCCGGCGACCTTCACGACCCGCGGGGAACGCACGCTGCAGCGCCTGGAGCGCAGCCACCCGGGCGGTGTCTGGATCCTGCACCTGGCACCGGAGTCGCTGCAGCGGGCCTTTGCCGCGCGCGACCTGCCGGCGCTGGTGGCCGGCTCCGCCGCCCCCGGCGTTCCCCTGCCCTCGGTGGATCTCGACTACCGTGCCATTTGTCGCCACGCCGCCGGCCTAGTGCGTGCCCGTGGGCGGCGGCGGCCCGTCCTGCTGCTGCCGGACACCGCCGCCCCAGGCGACGCCGAGAGTGCCGAGGGCTTTCTTGAAGGCTGCCCCGGCGCGCGCGTGCTTCGCCATGATGGCACCCCATCCGGACTGTGTCGGCAGGTGCGGACCGTCTGCAAGGGCCGGGAGGGTGCCGACGCTGTCGTGGTCGGCCGCTCGGTGCACGCGCTCACCGTCCTGACCTGCCTGCTTGGCGACGGTCTGCGCGTGCCGGAAGACGTCGCGGTGATCTCGCGCGATGGCGATGCCTTTCTCGGTCACGCCGTGCCCGCCCTGACCCGCTATGCGAGCGATCCGCGACGCTGGGCTGCCCTGCTCGCCCGCGAGGCCCTGCGCCTGTGCGAGGGCGTGCGCACGGGCGCAAGGCATCGCCTGATGCCTGACTTCGTGGCGGGCGGCACGCTCTAAAACGGGTGACCGATCAGTCCAACTCCAGATTGTCGATCAGTCGGGCGCCCCCGAAAAAGACCGCCAGGGCAAGCAAGCTGTCGGCATTCGCCTGAGCCTGTGCCTCCAGCGTATGACGGTCGACCAGTGCCGCATAGTCGATTCGGCCCAGGGGTGCCCTGGCGGCAAGATGCTCACGAACGAGGCTGAGCAGGGTGCCGGCCTCCCTGAAGCCACGGCGACAGGCCTCGCTCGCAAGCTGCAGGGAGGCCTGAAGGGCCGGTGCCTGGGCGCGCTCCTCCGGGGAGAGGTAACGGTTGCGCGAGCTGAGAGCGAGCCCGTCCGGCTCCCGCACCGTGTCGAGTCCATGCAACTGAACCGGGATGTCAAGATCGCGCACAAGGCGCCGCAGGATGGCCAGTTGCTGGTAGTCCTTTTTGCCGAATACCGCATCGTCGGGCTGAACCAGGTTGAACAGCTTGGCAACCACCGTGCAGACCCCGTCAAAATGACCGGGGCGGCTGGCACCGCAAAGTACCCTGGAAAGCCGGCTTTCGGTGATTTGAATGCTGCGATCCGAGAAGTAGACCTCTTCGACTGGTGGTGCGAAAACCCGATCGGCCCCGGCCTCCGCGCACAGGGCAAGATCGGCATCCAGCGTGCGCGGATAACGATCCAAGTCCTCGCCCGGACCAAACTGCAGCGGGTTGACGAAGATGCTGACGGCGACCCTGCCGTCCGCGCCCGCCAGGCGCCGCGCCTCGCGCACGAGCGCCGCGTGCCCCTCGTGCAGGGCGCCCATGGTCGGCACAAACACGACCCTTCCGGCAGTGCGTCGCCAGGCCCGCAGGTCCGCCACGGTATCGATGTGTGTCATGATTTGAGATCCCTGGATTCAAACACTGTCGCGCCAAGCACAAACAGGCTGGCATTCACCGCCGCGATCACAGTGTAACTGCGCACAACCACCGCCCATGGCACGTCCTCGGCGAGCAGGCGCGCCCAACTGGCCATGTGCCTGGTGAGCAGCAGGTGGTCGTAGTCCTCCATGAAACCGGTGTTCCGCAGAATCATGTCGACGAGCACGTAGGAGAGCGCGCCAATGGTCGCCGCCGCCGGCTTGATCGGGAAGCAGGAAAAGAAGAAGGCCACGCTGCTCACCGACGTCATGGCCGCGGCCAGGAAGAGCGACGCAACGGCGTAGTGGCGCAGGCCGGCGTCCCAGTCGTGAAACTCCAGGAGCCCGATCTCGGGGACCATGGCGAAGAAACCTCCACCCCAGCCCTTCACCGCAACCCCGAGAGCGAAGGCCGACCAGGCGATGAACTGGATGAGCACCACCGTGTAGCCAAGGCAGGTGAGGTATTTCAGCCCAAGCAGGCGCACCCGGCTCACAGGACGCGCCAGCAGCAGTCGATAGTGACCGTCCTCACCCTCCTTGGCAACGATGTCGCCGGCCACCAGCGCAAGGTAGATGGCGCCGAGGATGAGGACCGAGAAGCCGAGAATCATGTGCCCGACCGTGAGAGCCGAATAGTAGTCGGCAAAAGCCTGTCCCTGGCGCGAGATCAGTCGCTCAAAGATCCGTTCCACGCCCTGCAGGCGGAACACCAGCAGCAGCACCAACTCGAGCGCCAGGAAGGCGACGAAGCCGAGGTAAGTGCGCCGGCGGGCAAACAGCTTGAGCAGTTCACCGCGCCACTGCTGGAGAAAGAGGGGCATACTGGGAACCTGAAACTGGAACGCGGAAACTCAACCGTGGAAAAAGGCTGACAACTGGCAGGCGGGTCTGGTAGGCTCTCGGCATGCAGCAGATCAAACACCTTGCCCTGCCTGCCTATGGGTTTGCCAAAAATCTGGATCCCGAGCGGCGTCAACTGCTCGCCATCTGCGGGGAATTCTGGGCCTTCGAAGAGGGAGAAACGGTGGTTCAGGAAGGCGAAATCCATGATGAACTCCATCTCGTGCTGGAGGGCACGCTCGTGCTGCGCCGTCGCATCGACGAGCATTCCTACACACCGATCGGCACGGCGAAACGCGGCAGCAGCTTTGGCGAGATGAACCTCTTCCATCCCCTGCCCTCACGCACGACGATTCAGGCTGCCACGGCGGGTGAGCTGTGGAAGATCCGCCGCGTCCAGTTCGACGCGATGCTGGCGGATGACCTGCTCATCGCCCGTGAGGCCCTCTCCTACCTCTGCCAGAGCCTTGCCTCCCGTCTGCGCCGGGCCACGGAGCGCTACGTCAACACCAAGGAGGAATACAACCAGATCTTCGACGAACTCGTCGAGGAGCAGGCGGACAACAACGAGCCGCCACCCACCGAACCCCCGACCGTCACCGAGGCCGTCGGTGCCGTCGTCACGGCCGTGGTGGCCGCCGCCGGCGAGGTGCTGGGAGGGGCTGGCGACGAATCCAAGCAGGACTGAGGCCTGCGCCGCCTCACCAGAAATTCCGCGATGCCGCACGTTGGAGGATGGCGACCACGTCCTCCGCCAGCAAAAACCCCTCGCCCTGCCGCGCCAGCGCAGCGCGCGTGATGCGATCCAGATAGTCGGCGCGGGTCGGGTGGCGTTCCTGAATGGAGCGCCGGGAATCACCAGCGCGTTCGGCGGCAGTGCGGGCGAAGGGCAGAAACATGCCGTCCAGCGGTGACAACATCATTTCCGCGCCAACCTCCGGCGCCCTCAGATTCCACCCGGTGTAGGTGCCAAGCGGCACGGCCACCTCGGGCAGGAGGATGCCACAGGTTTCGTTGCCGTCGGCATCGATCGCCGGCAACAGCGTGCGGTAGGGCATGCCAACCGCTGGCGGCACGTGCTCGGCGATGCCCTCGGCATCGAAGCGCGGGCCAAAATCGAGACGCGCCGGTTCATAGTGATGCACGGGCAGGTTGAGACCGGGAATCTTTGGAAACCCGGACACCACGGCCTCGCGCGTCACCAGGGTGCCGTCCGCCAGTCTCGGATAGCGGCTCGGCGGCGGTGCTTTCTGGTCGCCCACCCAGCCTTCCAATGCCACCAGCAGGGCGCGCAGCACCGGCCCACGGTCGTCGAGGGTGTTGCGCGGTTGCTGGCAATTGCCGCGATCCGCCTCGCCCCCGCCGAGATGCTGGGCACCTGCAACCAGATAAACCCGCACCTCCGGCGGCAGTTCGAGATCGCGCGTTCCCTGCGGGTCCGTGTGCAGCAACGAGGCAGCGCGGCTCCAGTATTCCGTGGAAGTCTGGGTGAAGATCAGCTTTGGCACATGGCCGGCGGCGCGCGCGCGCTCAAGGGTGTCGCCGTTTTGACCAGTTACGGGATCCATGACCGGCATGGGCGCCAAGGGAAAGAGTTCGGACCCGGACAACCGGCCCTCGTGCTGGGTGCCGTAATCCGTCGTCATGCGAAAGCGGTGGTTGAAGGCACCGCGACCGGCGCCGGCGACGTGCAGAAGTGCGCCCTCAAAAACCTGCCGCCCGGCCTCGTCGGTGTTGAAGCCCTCGTAGAAGAAATGGTGGCCGAGGCGGGCCGACTGCGAAATGCCGAACAGCACCGCCTGGCGCAGCGTGCCGCGCATCGGATTGGCCGTCCCGCGCGTGTCTTGGTCGGCATGGCGGAAAAAGGCGACCGCATCACGCAACGCCGCCAGGCCGAGCCCGTTCACGCGCGGTTGGCTGGCCGTGTAGACGAGGTCGTAGAGCCATCCCGGCCTGAACCCTTCGCGAATGTGCACATGCGTCGCGTCCGGCACCGCCCTGCCATCCTCCCAGCGGGCAAAGGCCCAGTCCCCCGGCGACAGTTCAACAGCGGCAGAATACCGATCGGGTCGCAGGGTCAGTCGCGCCCTGCCCGTGTCGAGGTCGGCCGCTGGAAAGGCCTTTGAAACACCCCAGGGGCTCCAGGAAAAGGCGCGACTGAACACCCTCTCCGTGGTGCTGATCTCCAGGTGGGCCGGGCCGGTGATGCCCTGCCCGGCGGGTGGCAGGCCGGCGAGCAGGCGATGGTTGCCATCCTCCTGCACCTCGCCGTTCCATCCGGTCCAGAGCAGGCTCCAGCCACCGCGCATCAGGAACCCGTTGCCCGCATGCGCCTCGCTGCGCGGGTCATTGCTGCGCTCGCCGCTGTTGAAGGTCCAGAGGGCCAGTTTGTTCCCGCGATTGGCAACGTCATAGAGCAGGCGGCCGTTGCCCTTGCCGGGATTGACGGGCTTGAGCAGACAGAAGTCGGTCCAGCCCTCAACCCGCCCGTCGGCGCTGCGCGGCGCCAGGCGCAGGTCATGAACGCGGGCATTCGCCGGCACCGCCGGATCGACGGCAAACCAGAGCCGGCCGCTGATCCGCTCATAGGCACCGGCGGCGCCGAATTCACGCCCCCCTGCGAACGAAATCGTCTCGCGCACCTCAAGCCGGACGATTTCGGCCGGCCCCGTCAGAGGCAGAACCGACAAAAAACCAAGAAGGGGAACAAGAGCGGCGCGCGGCATGATGTGGGAACGAAACGCACCGCGCGCTCACTCTCTAACCGTCTCGGACCGCCACGACCCCAGCGAACGGGACGCTTCGGCTCAGCGACGCCTTGGTGCGGCGCGGACCGGGGCCAGGAAAGCCTGGTCGCGGATTTCGTCGCCTAGGGCGGTGTTGCGGCGCAGAATCACCGACAGTGTCTGGTGCTCAACCATGCGCACCAGTGACTTCGGCAGGTAGGCCTGATACCAGAAACGATCGCCATCCCGCAGGCGGGTGAACTGCTCGACCAGAAGGGTGGCAAACACCGGCCCGACCATGGCGCCGGGTCGTTTTGCCTCGGCCAGGCCACCGACCCACAAATCCACCTCCTCGGGCGAGGCATAAACCGCCGCCAGGCGCGAGGCGGTGCCACCCCGGGGATTGATGTCCTGAAAACGCCGCACCGGGCGCAGGCCAAGATGCCGGCGCATCGCGGCATACGACGGCAAACCGTGATCGCGTCCGCGCTGAATGTTGAGCGAGGCAAGGTCGAGACCGCCGGCACCCGGAGCCCCGAACAAAAAGTTTCTCACCTCGTCCACAACCAGCTCGTCGAGTTCCTGGCAGCGCTGCAGGCAGAGGCCGCGCAACAGGCTGTCGATGCCGTGATCGGCGATCTCCTTCGGGCGAAAAAAGGCGCCGGCAAGACTCAGCGACCCCTCGGGGGCGTCGCCGCCATCGGGGGCGGCCCGGCGCAGGGTGGGCGACAGCAGGCTGTGGCCAAACCGGTAGGCGGCTGTGGCGAACGCATTGCTGATGGCCGGGTCGACGCCGGGACGATACCCGCGATAGGGGCGCAACGCACCGGAACCGAGCAGCAGCGGCAGGAATTCGCGATAGGTCACCGCCTGGATTTCCGCGATGACCACGAGCCGGGCAAACTGGTAGGTCTCCTCATCCTCGGCATCCGGGTTGGCGACGCGATACAGGTCGGCCCAGAAGTTATGCTCGCGGACGAACAGCGTGTGCATGGCGATCAGGCCCACCTGTTCATTGGCGCGCACATCGCCGGCAAGGAAGAAATCCGGGCCGGGTGGAATGTTGGCAACCCCCGCGGTGTTGTAGGGTGGCAGGTCGCCGTCCGGACCGGGCGAGGTCTTCAGACGACCGCTGCCATCGGCGGCGCGCAGTGCGAGCGCCCGCACGGCATCCGAACCATACACCATGGACCCGTCGATCCAGGGGGTGATGGCGTTGATCTGCTCGCGCACTCCATCGACTGCCAGGTGGGCGCTGCGGTTGAGGCCGATGAAGGCCGAACCACTGCCGGTGGGGTCAAAGCTCGGATCACCGGTCGGGACCGGCACGGGAAACGGCTCGGCCGGATCCGCGGCGGGTGTTTCATCGAGGTCATGGTCGAGAAACTGACCCCACTGCCAGAACAGGTCGTTCGTGTGGCGGACGTTCAGGCGCTCACCGGTCTGGGCGGCGACGGTGTTGCTGATGGCTCGGGCGGAGGGTCGGTCCGCACCGGCAGGCTCGCCGATCCCGTCCGCATAGGCGCTGGGCGCGAGACGGCGGAACGGTAAGCCGGCCGCCCCTGCCTGGGGGAAGTCGGGCTGATTGCCGGTGCCATCGATCGAGCGAAACTCCGCTGGCAGAACAAAGTCGGCCGGCAACGCTGGCGGTAGGGGCTGGTCACGCCGCCGGGGCGGCGAGGGATCGCGCAAGGGAACTTGGACGGCGGCGGCGGGTGCCGGACGCCCCGGATTGGGTCGCGGTATGGGTCCGGGGGCGGTCGGTTGGGCGGAGGCACTGCCGAGGGCGAGTGCGGCAACCGTCGTGATGAGAAAACTGGAACCGTTCGTGCGGCATGACGTTTTCATGATCGTCTGGGGTTGGGTGTTGGCGGACGAACCGGGAATCGGCCCGTCACGCTGCCAGTTCACCACAGCCCGCCTGAAGGCCGCGTGAAGGCCGGAAAAAAACCTCATTCACGCCAACGGAGATGCCACTTTGCAACGCGGGCGGACTGTGCTTGTCTCAGTTCGTTCATGCCCAGCTTTTCCTACCAGGCCGCCGACATCACCGGACGCGACGTCAGCGGGACCGTCGAGGCGGCCGACCGCGCCGCCGCGGTTCGGCAGCTCACCGGTCGCGGCCTGCAGCCGTTCAAGGTGACCGAGTCCGCCGTTGGTGCCGCCAAGGCGGCCGCGCGCGCCCTGGCCAAGGCTGAGGACGCCGCCGAGGAGGAGAGCGGGGCCATCAAGCTCGGCTCCTCGCAGATTCAGCTCTTCACCGAGGAACTGGCCGAACTGCTCGAAGCCGGCATGCGCCTGGAAGCGGCCCTGCGCCTGATGGAAGGCAAGGGGAACAAGGGCGTGCACAGCCGGGTGGCACGCAAGCTGGGCAACCTGATCCGTGAAGGCCACCCGTTCAGCAGCGCCCTGCGCCAGACTTCCTCCTCCTTCAACGAACTCTATTGCGCCGTCGCCGCCGCCGGTGAGGCCGGCGGTTCGCTGGGCACCGCCCTGCGCCGCCAGGCACTCTACCTCGGCAATGTTGCCGAGATGCGCAGCCAGGTCGCCGTCGCGCTTATCTATCCGGGGTTCCTGTTCGTCTCAGCGGTGGGTGTCACCGTGCTCTTCACAACCTTTCTGATCCCGCGCCTGAGCGGCATGATGGAACGCATGCAGGGCGGCGTACCAAAGGGCATCCAGATCGTGCTCGCCATCTCGGCCTTCATGCAGGTCTACTGGTGGCTGGTGCTCGCCGTGCTCGCCCTCGCCGCGCTCGGCTTCTGGGCCTGGAGTCAGTCGCCCACAGGCCGGCCAGTCTGGCACCACGCCAAACTGCGGCTGCCCTTCGTCGGCAACGTCCTGATGACCAGCTTTCACACGCAGTTCCTCGAGACGCTCGCCAGTCTGACCAGCGGCGGCCTGCCGCTGCTCAAGGGCTTGGAACTCGCCTCGCGCGTTTCCGCCAACCTTCACGTGCAGAAGCAGCTGGAATTCGTCATTGCCAGCGTGCGCGACGGTGCCTCGCTGTCGCGCGGCCTCGACAAGACCGCTCTTTTTCCGGTCAAGCTGCTCGAAATGGTGCGCATCGGCGAGCACACCGGCGACCTCAGCGGCACTCTGCGCCGCGCCGCCGACCGCTGCGGCCGCGAGCTGTCGAAGAGCCTGGAAAAAGTCATGGCCATGCTCCAGCCGGTCATCATTCTGGTCATGGCCGCCCTGGTCGGCGTCATGGCCTACATGATGATTTCCGTCATCTTCCAGACCGTCTCCGCGCTCAAGAGCCGCGGCTGAGGCGGAGATTCCTCATGACGAATCCTGAACGTTTTGCCATCCTGCGCCCTCTCAACCCTCCAGAGAATCCCAACCGCCCATGAAACTGACCTCCGCCGTCCGCCGCCCGCTGCGCGCCGCCTTCACCCTGATGGAGATGATGCTCGTGCTTGCCATCATCGCCATCCTCATTGCCATCGGTGCCGTCACCCTGGGTGAGGTCGATGAGAACGCCAAGTTCACCGCCGCCGAAGCGCAGATGAACACCCTGAAAACCGCGATCGTCCAGTACAAGACCCTGAACCGCACCACGCCACCCAGCCTGGAAGCCCTGGTGACGCCACCGGCCAACGCCCGCGTCAAGCGGAAGCTGGTCAAAGAGGAGGGCATCATCGATCCCTGGGGCAACAAATACCAGTATCGCACGCCCGGACGCCGCAACACAACCGGCTACGATCTCTACTCGATGGGACCGGACAAGAAGGACGGCGGTGACGACGACATTTTCCTGGACTGACCGGGGCGGCTGCCCTGCACACGCATGAAGACCTCCCGCATACGACACCGGCAGCAGGGCTTCAGCATGCTGGAGATTGTCGTCGTGCTAAGCCTGATGACCATCATCATGGGCATCGGCTTTGCCAGCTTCAACCTGCTGCAGGATGACGACCCCTTTGCCAAGCCAGCACAGGAACTGGTTCAGATGGCGAAATTTGCCCACCAGAGCGCCGTGCTCCAGCATCGCGGCATGACCCTGGCCTTCGACAAGGAGGGTTTCGGTCTGATTGGCACCACGGAAGGTCCTGGATCGCGGCGCACTTGGCCCGGCGGCATGAAGGTTTCCATCCTGCGATACGGCGCCAAAATCTGGGAGAAGGCGGAGGGGCACCGCTGGCCGTTCGGCGAACAGGGCATCTGTGAACCGATCAAGGTTCGCCTGGAAACCGAGACGGGCTTTCGTGAACTGGCTTTTCACCCGCTGACTGGAACCCTCGTGGAATGATCTCATGAAGTGCGACATCCGCCCCATGCCCGCTGCCAGGCGTCTCGTGCGACCGCGCGGCATGACCCTGCTCGAGGTGGTGCTTGCCTTGGCCGTCTTCAGCATTGCTGCCCTGGCCCTCGTTGGCACGATCAACCAAATCGCCACCGCCGGCATTGAGTCGCAAAAACTGCTCGAGATCGAACAAGGCCTGGAATCGCTGCTCGATGAGTACGGCAAAATGCCGCAGATCCGCGAACTCAATCAACAAATTCAGCCGGGGCAGGACGGTGTCGCCTACCATGTCCTCATTGAACTGGTGCGCGATCTGCGCAACCAGGACGGCCGATTCCTGCAAAACACCTATCGCATCCTCGTCACCGCCCGCTGGGAAGAGGGAGGCGCGCCGCTGGAGGTGAGCGCCGAAACCCTGCGCTACGCCGGCACCTTCCTGCCGGTCAACTGAGTCGCGCCATGTCTCCCTCTCCCCATGCTCCAGCCCAACAGGCCGCGCGTCGCGGACGGGGGCGTGCGCACGGCTTCACCCTGCTCGAAATGATGGTGGCCCTGGCTGCCTTCGTCCTGCTCATGGGCGGCATCTTTGCCATCGCCAACAGCACGATGGAACTGGGCAACGACCTGGCGGTGGCACAGGATCGATCGCGCATCCGCCTCAACTTCATCGAATTCCTTCGCCGTTCCTTCCGCACGCTGCCAGGAGATGCGGAACTGCGCCTCGTGGTCCAGGCACGTGGCGGCACCTACCTGCCCACCGTCAATGTCGTCAACGGCGGCACCTCCTTCACCCCCGGTGGGGCGCTTCCACCTGAAACCAGTGTCGAGCTCTTTGCCGAGGAACGACCGGGCGGTTACCTGCGGGTCGGCGTCCGCCTGCTCGACAGCAGCCAAACCAACGCTCTGCGCACCGGCCAGCAGGTGCGCTACTCGCGCAACCAGGAAGTGCTGCCCCTGCTCGACAACGTGAGCCGCTTCGAATGGCGTTTCTACGACGGGGCGAGCAACCGCTGGGAGAACAACTGGAAAGACCCGCGCCGGCCGCTTCTGGCCGAAATGTCCCTGGGTCTCGACGACGGCTTCGAAACCCGTGCTGTTTTCTGGATCCCGCCCGTCATCCGTTCATCCACCGCCGTTCAGCCTGCCGCGCCCGGAACTCCCGTGGTTACGGGCGATCCCAACCTACCGGAACCGCCGGCTGCCAACCCTCGATGAAGCCTCCGCACCCTACTTCGGTTCCTGGCGCGCAGTCGATGCGCGGCGCCGCCCTGCTCGCGGTGCTCTGGGTCATCACCCTGCTCATCAGCCTGGTGGCGGCCGTCTCCCTGCTGCTCATGCAGGATATCGACCTCGCCGCCACAAAGCGTCAGGTGTTCCGCGCCCGCCTGCTTGCCGAAGCCGCGCTGGCCATCGCCATGAACCCCGACATCAAGCCTGAGGATCCCCTGCTGCGCCGCCAGGTGGCCGAGGATGAGGCCTGGCTGGTTGAAATGCGAGGTGAGGACGGTCTGCTAAATCCCAACCTGCTCATCCAGCGCGAGGACCGCGCCACCCTGCTCCGGGTCTTCCGCCACTGGGGACTGAGCCTGGCGCAGTCCAACACCCTCATCGACCGCCTGTGGGACTGGGTCGATGCCGATGACTTTGCGCGCATTCAAGGCGCCGAGAGCAAGGCGTACAGCCGCGACGGTTTCCCCTTCAACCGGCCGTTTCGCTCGGTCGAGGAAATGGCGTTGGTGCAGGGAATGGAAGTGGTGGAGGCAGCCTACCCCCGCTGGCGCGAGTGGTTCAGCATCCATGCCAGTGGCCTGCTCGACGTCAACGAGGCCGAACCCGAACTCATCGCCGCCGTCACGGGCGCCGATCCACGGCTCGCCCAAAACCTGCGCCAGCAGCGTCTCGGTCGGGATGGCTTGCTCAACACCCAGGACGATCTGCCCATGCCCGACTTGGCCAGCGCCCTCGCCGTGCTCGGCCTTCCCGGCCTAACGGAGAACTGGGCTCAAGTCCTCGGCACCCAGAGCGCCACCAAGCGAGTGCTCATCAAGGTCAAAGTCGGCGACCTCCAACGGCAACTTGCCGCAGTCGTCCGTGGCGGCATTGGCCAGGGTGCCACCGCCATCCTGTGGATGGGCGAACGCTGAACCGTCTTCCAAAGCAAACGGCTCCGGAAAACTCCGGAGCCGTGCAAAAAAGAGCCGTGTTGGCCTGTTCAACGGCGGCGACGCAGAAACAGTCCGCTCAGGCCAATCAGGGCCAGCATCAGACGACCAGGTTCAGGCACGCCGGCGACCGAGTTGGCCTGAAAGAGCGACGAAGCGTAGCCTCCCCCGAGAGTGGTATCGTAGGCAGCCAACGAATAAGTGCCCCCGTCTGAAGGCAGGTTGAAACTGATGTCGGAACTCGAACCCCCATCGATCGTATCCGAACGGAATGAGCCATACGCTTCGCCCCCGGCCAGAGTAGTGCCCGCACTATTGACACTGGGGAACCAATAAAACATCAGCGGCGTGCCGCCGAACCCCGTCGCTGTGCCTGTGGTAAGGCCAGTGAAATCACTGACACTGACGGTGGAACTGAAGCCAAAAATACCCCCCCCACTGATGTCCGACGCATTCATCACCCCCAGGATACGATTCCCGCCCAGCGTAGCACCGGCACTCAGTGTACTGCCAATCAGGGAGGCTCCTTGAGCGAATCCGCTGCCGCTGGTATCAGCGACCAGCACACCCAAGCTGCCATTGTTCACCATGCCGGCTCCACCCGAAGTGTAGGCGGGACCAAAGTCAAAATTGAGGGTCACTGACGCCTGAGCCATCGAGGCAAAAACGACCAGAACAAGGAATGCGAGTTTCTTCATTGGCGAAAAGGAAATAGGGGGGCAATGCAAAAAATCAGAAGGTGTTGGTCCAGAAGTAGGTGGCATTTGAGGCGTTCTGATACTTGCGAATGATCAGGCCCTGTGAAGGTTCGATGATGTCATCGCCGTCGTCAGCGGTTCCGCCGATCTTTCGCCATGTCCCGCTGTAATAGTAGTAGCTCTTGACCGGGGCCTTGTTGATGCCGGGAACACTGTTGTCAAAAACCAACAACAGATCTCGTCGGCCATTGTTCAGCGTGCTCGTACTGGCCAAGAAAGCCCCGCTCGAGATGAGATCCAAATCCTTGACCTTGACCGGGATGGGACGACCGGAAGACACAAAGTTGTCCTGTTGCCCCCCACTGCGAGTGGCCAATGGAGACGTCACTGCATTGAGTTCGACGTTGCCGGCTGGGGTATAAAAAGTCGAGGCCGTGATGGTGGCGTGGTTATGGCGAATGATGAAGTAGCTGTCCGGGAAAAGGATGACGTTATCGGAGAACTCGCCTGTGGTTTTCCGCCAACCCGATGACAAAACGTAATAGGTTTCCAAAGGGGCAATGTTGGTGCCGACGCCATTGACGTTTGGCAGAAGTATCAGGGATCGCCGCTGGTTGGCCAACGTGCCGGTCGAAGTCACCAGCGTCGTCTGTGTTCCAGCCGGGAACAAAGTGGAGAGAGTCCAAAAAGGATGAATTCGGAACGTGACGCCGGCATCAAAGCCCGTCGCGCTGTCACCGGCAAGATCCATCGTCACCGTTCCACTGGCGTTGGCTGCCACCTGGTAATACATGCCGGCCTTGGCACCACTGAGAACCCTCACAAAATAAAGGGTCTGGTATTCATTGATCGTCCAAGCTGGATCACCTTCGGGTGTCAGGGTGACTTGACCGCCTGCCTCAGAACTACTGAGAACGACCCCTTGAAAAACTGGCGCCCTGGCAAATGGCACCGCACAGATCGTGTCCGATTGCGGCAGGCATTCCACCACATTGAACCCCATCGGCGGCGTTTCGGCCGACTGTGCAAGCAGTCCCCTACTGCCAGCGAGGCAGAGGCACAGGCAAATGACGGTGCGGATGTTCATGAAAGGAAGAATTTTTCCTCTTTTTTGTGCTACTCGTATGGATAACCCGTTTCAGGCAAACGTGTCGAGACTATTTTTTGCACGCAAAAAAAAAAGGCTCTTGAACACCTTCCGACGCCGCTTTTCGGAAGGTTCCGCGTGCCAAATCCATGAAATTCGGCATTCTTGCCATCATGCAGCACTACCTCTGGGACTCCTTTTTCGTGGAACTCTTCGACGCCTGTGTCGACGAATACGACGAGGGCAATCGCGATTACCAAAGTTGGTTCAGTGACGAGGACCAGGAATTCCTGCGCAGCATCGGGTGCCGCGAGCGGGAGTTTTTTGACTTCGTCGAGGACAACGTCACCTCGGGCGGCGAAAACCCGACCGCGATCACGGCCCTGCTGGTGGCGGCGGTGCGGCGAGACTACTTTCTGACCATCCAGCAGGGGGTGCCAAGCACCCGTGTGGTCGCCCCGTCGGAATTGCCCTCCAAAACGGCCGATCTGGAGGGCTTTGTCTGGCTGCCGCGGATTCTGGTCAAGGCGCGAGCCAAACTGCGCGGGGAGATGGATCCGGACACCATGTTTGGCTGCGGTGGTGATCGCGCCTTCCTGTCGAAACACGACATCCATCCGGCGGACTTTCTGCGGGTGGTCTGGGCCGCGGGCGAGGATGACGCCAAGGTGCTCGCCTACGTCAAATCGAGGGCGGCACAAGGCTGAGAGCCAAGTGCGGGGACGAACCTGTCCCGGCACGCTCCACGCTCGGCCGTCACTCCCACTGGCTGTTGCGACTGCCGATCCAGGCGAGGCTGAGGCCGACGAGCAGGTGGGCGCCGAGAACGAAGGCCGCCAACTCCGGGGTCACCAAGGCCGTGCTGGTGACCTTCTTGACTGCGTCGTAAAAAGCCGTGTCGCTCATGCTGCGCAAGCTGCCGGACCAGGCCCAGAAGGCGGCGATGAAGGGATTGACCGCGCCCTCGAGCCAGGATGGCAGGGTGAGAACGGCTCCCGACAGCGGCAGTTGGAAGCCAACCAGATAGATGCTCAGGATGGTGGCTTTTTCCGGGCTTCGGCTCATGGCACTGATGCCCAGGCAGACGGCCGTCATCGCCGCCGAGGCGAGCACGAGCAGCACCAGTTTGACCAAAAGATGACCGGGCAACCCGCCGACCACCATGTCGACGAAAACTCCCATCCACAGGCTTTGGGCAAGCACGAAGACTCCCAAAAAGAGGATCTTGCTGATCAGGTAGGCCGTGGTGCTGAGTCCCCCGAGTTTTTCGCGTTCGAGAATGAGGCGTTCCCCGGCGATCTCGCGCGCCGCGTTGTTGCTGGCCATGAGAGTGACCAGAACAACCTGCAGCATCACCAGTCCGCTGACCAGGCTGCCGGCCTGCAGTTGCTCCAGCTGATGCTGGGCCTGGCGCTGGACTTCGTAGAGGATGTCACTGCCCTGGCGCGGGTCCAATTGGCGCAGCGGCTTGATGCCATCGAGGCCGAAGATGACGACCAGCAACGGGAAGCCCAGCAGCATCGCCAGATGCAGCCACACCTGGCCGGCGTCGCGACGGAAGATCGTCCAGCGCCGCTGCAGCAGCACGCCCACCTGGCGCCACAGGCCTGGCAGTTCCTCGGGGGCAACGACTTCCTCGTCATGCTCCGCGCTTGCCCCGGCTGCCGCGGCTTCGACCAACATGGACTCGTAATGCTCCCGTTTTTTGCTCCAGGACTCCTGCCAGGCGGATGCCTCGCGCTGGGTCAGGCGGAGATACACCTCCTCCGGATGAGCGACGGTGAAATAGTGGGTCAACATGGCCGGCGGCCCGTGATAGACCAAACGCCCCTGATACATGACCAGGACACTGTCGAAGGCATCGAGACTAGCGAGGCTGTGCGTGACATTGATGACGACACGCCGCGGATTCTCACGCGCCAGCAAACGCAGCAATTCGGTGATCTCGCGTTCCGACTTCGGATCCAGGCCGCTGGTCACCTCGTCGCACAACAGCAGGCAGGGATTGGTCACCAATTCGAGCGCCAGCCCGAGCCGGCGCCGCTGGCCGCCGGAGAGCACCTTGACCCGCCGGTCCGCCAGCTCCTCCAGGCCGGTGATCTTGAGCAGGTGCTCGAGCTTCGGCTCAAAGTCGTCGGTTCCCGGCAGCTGGGTGCGCAATGCCATGCTCGCGGCGATGCACTCGGATACCGTCAGTTGGTCATGAGCGACGCTAAACTGGGGAACATATCCTAGCTCACCCGGGTGCAGGTCCTCCTCCTCCTGCAAGTCACGCTCCTCCCAGCGCAGATGCCCGTCGGTCTGCTCCACAATGCCGGCAATCACCTTCAGAAGGGTTGTCTTGCCGCAGCCGGAAGGACCCACGATCGCCATCAAATGCCCCTGGGGCAGGCGAAACTCCACCTCGCGCAGCAGATGCAGGATGGCTTCGTCGCTCCCGGGCGGGGCATCTATTTCCAGACAAACGTTGTGGGCTTCGAGCATGAGATCAGCATAGCCGCAAAAACCGCCGGCCATGGCAAGCGCAAAGATGGGCGAACCCCGGTCGCATCTTGCGTGACACCCGGGGCTCACTGTGATACGGGTGGATGAACTCGGCAACCCCACCCAGCCTCCGATGCCTCCCCGCACCAGACGCCGCCCACGCGGGCCCCGACGCCGCTGGATCGCCCTGCTCCTGGGCGCAGCCGGCCTGCTCGCCCTGCTGGGCGTCATGGCGCCGGCTCTTTTCATGGGCTGGGTGCGCCATCACCTGCAGGACGACGCCTTTCGCAGCCGATTGGAAACCCTGACCGGCAGCCGCCTCGACGCCCAGGTTCAACTCGCCCCCCTGCACTGGTCGGGCGACGAGGTGCGCGCCGCCAACGCCGGTCTCGTCTTTGGCGATGGCAGCCGACTGGAGGCACACGGCCTGCATCTTGGCATCGATTGGGGCGCCTTCCGCCGCGGCCTCTGGCAGATCATCGGGGCCGGGGCCGACCAGCTGGATCTCAATTTCGCCGTCAACCCGTCGCAGGCCGGGGCGGACCCGTCGGTGCAGGTCCAGACCGAAAGCATGGCAGGCAGCTTGCCCCTGCCCGGCTGGCTGCGCTCCTGGCTGCCAAGCCGATTCGCGGTCGACGGCGCGCACATCCAGCGTTTCGGCCTGCACCACCCGGGCGGATGGCAACTGGCAGGAGCAGAACTTGCCCTCAGCCCCTGGCAGCAGGACGAGGCCAGCCTGCTCGCCACGGTCAAGGGTGGAACGGTGACTACTCCCGTGCGCCCCCCCGCCGGCACCTCGAACCTGCATCTGGATCTCAAGCGGGCGAATATCCGGCTCGCCAGCCAAGAATTTAACCTGCAGGAAGCCGTTTTGCAGCGACAGGATGCCGAATGGGTGGTACGAGGCCGGCTGCAAACCGGCGAACCGTCCTGGCAGGCAACCCTGGAATTTCAGCGCGTGCCGCTGGCCGAATGGGTGACGGAAGACTGGCGCCAGCGACTGACCGGCAACCTTGCCGGTGAGATCCAGCTGGAGTCCAAGGCAGCGCATTCCGCTGTGGGCCACGGCAAGGTGCGTCTCGAGCAAGGCGTGCTTACGGCCCTGCCGATCCTTGACCGGCTGGCCATCTGGAGCGGCGTTGAGCGTTTCAAGCGGTTGGTCCTCGACGTCGCTGAGGCCAACGTCAAAGGCTCGATGGAAGAACTCGTCTTCGACCCCATCATCGTTGCCTCGCACGGCCTGATGCATCTGCAGGGCAGGCTGAGCGTCCGTGGCGATGCTTTGGATGGCCAGTTCTGGCTGGGCGTCACCCCGGAAACTCTGCGCTGGTTGCCTGGCGCCCAGCAGCATGTCTTTACCGAAACCCATGCCACCGGACCGGCTGGCCTGCGCTGGACCCAGGTGCGACTGACCGGAACACGCCATGCCCCTCGCGAGGATTTGAGTCTTCGCCTGGTCGAGGGTGCCGGCAGGGCAGCCCTTGAGCTGCCGGGCGAAGTGGCTGCAAAAAGTGGGGTCCTGCTGCTCGAACCCCTGCTGGGCAAGGAGCCCGGCAAGCCGACGGAACCCCTCAAAAACGCGACCGAGGCTGGCAGCCGCGCCGTGGAATCCGGCGTGCGACTGTTGGAAAATCTGGGCGGCCTGCTGGGAAAGTGAAAAGCTGAACTTCACCAGCCCTTCATGGTCTCAGGGCCGGCAGGGTCGCGGCCCATAAGCCCAGCCGCTTCACGGGAGCCGAGTCACCTGCCGTTCCAGAATCTGGGCGTGATGCTGGGCAAATGACCGCAACTGCGCTCAGCGGCGCATGAGGAACTCATCCAGGTTCATCACCACATTGGCCACCACTGTCCAAGCCGCGAGTTCGGCCATGTCGACTCCGGCGGGAGCCGGTCCCAGCGGTTCGGTGGCCATGCGCTGGGCAGCGTTGACATCGGCCCGATAGCGTTTCAGCGCATCCGCATGCAGGGCGGCAAGAGTCTGCCCTTCCCTGACGCCTGGCTCACGGCCGAGGCAAAGGCGAAACAACAAGCCCAGCCGGTCGGTTGTGGTCGCCGCTCCGGAGACCAATCGCCTTGCCATGGCCTGGTGAGCCTCCAGGAAAACCGGGTCGTTGAGTGTGACAAACGCCTGCAGCGGGGTGTTGGTGCGACCGCGGCGGATCAGGCAGACCTCGCGATTGCCGGCGTCAAAGGCGCTGAAACTTGCGTAGGGAGCATTGCGTCGCACCTCCGTGTAGAGGCTGCGGCGATGCCGATCCTCGCCCTCGCTGACCATCCAGTCGTTGCTGCGGCCGAAAGCGGTGGTGAGCCCGAGATTTGGCGCCAGCGGCCGCACGGGTGGGCCAAAACGCTTCGGACTGAGCAGTCCGCTGACGAACAGCGCTTGATCGCGCAATTGCTCGCCCGTGGGTCGAAAACGCGGACCTCGCGCCAGCAATCGGTTGTCGGGGTCACGCGCCAGCAGCGACGCCGGTGCCGTCGACTGTTGACGCCAGGCGCGGCTGGTGACCAGCAGGCGCAGGAGGTGCTTAAGGTCCCAGCCGCTGTCCATCAACTCCGCGGCCAGCCAGTCCAGCAACTCGGGGTGGGAAGGCAGCTCACCCTGGCTGCCGAATTCCTCGCTGGTGGCGACCAGGCCGGTGCCAAACACCGATTCCCACAGGCGGTTGGCGACCACGCGCGCCGTCAGGGGATTTTCAGGGCTGATCAGCCAGCGGGCGAGGGCCAGCCGGTCGACCGGAACGCCGGTTGGCAGAGGGTGCAGGGCCGCCGGCACGCCTCCCCCAACCTCTTCCCCGAGGTCCTGCCAGTTGCCACGCCGCTGCACCTGCGTCTTGCGTTGCTTGTCCGGTGGCAGTTCCTGCATGACGGGCACGGTCACGGGCGCGGTTCTGGTCAGATCCCTTTGCAACAGTGCAAGGCGGGAACGATCCTGGACTGAAGCCGGACTGACATTCCGAACATAATGCTGACTCAAGGCCTGCCGCTGCTCGGCCGTCGGTGGCTGCGCCACAACCGCCTCCTGAAGTTTCTTGTCCTTCAGTTTGGGTCCCGAGGCCACCCAGGCTTCCAATCCCTCCTCCCAGGCGGGCGGTGGCTTGGCAAATCTTGCTTCCAGTTCCTTCACCTCACGCTGCCAACGCGACCGTTCGGCCGCCACCTCGGGACTTTGCAATTCCTGCAGCGGTGCCTCATCCTTGCGGTCGGCATCCGCCGTTTGGTTGAGCAGATGGTAGATCTGAAAGTATTCCTTCTGGGTGATCGGGTCATACTTGTGGGTGTGGCATTGGGCGCAGGCCATCGTGGTGCCCATCCAGACGGCGAACGTCGTGTTGACCCGGTCAATCACCGCCGCCACGCGAAACTCCTCGTCACTGGTTCCACCCTCATTCTGGGTCATCGTATTGCGGTGGAATGCCGTTGCCACCCGCTGGTCCAATGTCGGCTCCGGCAGAAGGTCACCGGCCATCTGCTCAAGGGTGAAACGGTCAAAGGGCAAGTTGGCATCAAAGGCGCGGATCACCCAGTCGCGCCAGGCCCAAATCGTCCGGGGTTGATCGCTTGGATACCCCGAACTGTCCGCGTAACGAGCCAGGTCCAGCCACTGACGGGCCCAGTGCTCGCCATAAGCCTGACTGGCGAGATAGTGGTCGATCACCTTCTCCAGTGGCTCCCCTGCGAATGTTTTCATTTCCTCAAGACTGGGGGGCAGGCCGGTGAGGTCGAGCGCCGCCCTGCGCAGCAGGGTTGCCGCGTCTGCCTCCGGGACAAAGTCCAGTCCCTCGCGGTCCAGTCGCTCCAGCAGGTAGGCATCCACCGGATTGCGGGCCCTTCCTTCCGCCACGCGGGGCACCGAGGGGCGTCGCACGGGTTGATAACTCCAGTGCGCTCCCCACACCGCGCCCTCCTCAATCCACTTGCGCAACAAAGCCACCTGATCCGGCGGAATGACTTTGTGCTGCTTGGGCGGCGGCATGACCTCGTCGGGGTCCGTCGACAAAATGCGTTGCAGCAACGCGCTCTCTTCGGGACGGCCCGGCACCACGGCGGTGACTCCCTCGCGGTTTTTCTTGGCCTCGATTTCATCATCCAACCGCAAGCCGGCCTCGCGCTTCTTCTCGTCCGGCCCGTGGCAGAAAAAGCAGTTTTCCGACAGGATGGGCCGGATCTGGCGGGAGAAATCCACCGCGGCCACGACCGGCAGGGCCGGCAGCAGGACGAACAGGATCAGGAACGGGCGCGATGCGGACATGGGGCGCCATGCAGTACGCTCCTGCAACGCTCCTTTTCGCAGACACTCTTTGAACACCCGTCGTTTCCTGCCTTGGCCGTCAAGACCGTCCATGCTAGATTCGTTGAACTCGTCAATGCCCGTCCCGCTTCCATTGCTCCGCTGCCTGCGAGCCGCCCTCGCGGCTCTGGCCTGCTGGTACGGCGATGTGTCGGCGCAGTCGCCTCCCGCTCAATGGAGTGATCGTGAAACGCGACTCGCCAACGAGTACCTGTCCCTGCTGGTGGCCCAGCCGGAGTATGGCCGTGTCATCGACCTTCTATGGTCCCTTTACGAGAAGCATGACGCGACGCCCCTGCTGCTCGAGAATGTCGCCGCCCAGGCCGCTCGCAGCAGCCACCCAACCCTGAATTTGGTCCATGGCCACCTGCTCCGCCGCAGCGGCGATCTCGCCGGTGCCGCAAGTCTATACGATGGAGTGCTCGCCAAACAGCCCGACCACCCCGCCGCCCTGCGCGCACGCGCCGAGGTGGCGCGCGAGCTTTCCGACCCGGCCGGCGCCAGCACCTTTCTCGCCCGCCTCGCTGCCTTGCTGCCCCCCGATGATCCCGCCGCGGCGGAAACCTGGCTTGAACTTGGCACCCACTTGCTGGCCGCGGGCCGCACCGCCGAAGCGCGGGATGCCTGGGAAAAAGCCGCCGGAATGCGCCCGGACGACTTCGACCTGGCACGCCGCGTGGCCGACCTGCTGCTGCGGGCGGGCCTGCCCGCCGAAGCCGCCGCCTTCTTCTCACGCCTGGCCCGGCAGGACGATCCACGCCGGCGCCTTGAGGCCTACCATGACCTGGCGCGCATTCACGAACTGGCCGGCGACTTCGAAGCGGCAGATGCCGCCCTGATGCAAGGCCTGTCCCTGCTCGATTTTCGTGACAGCCGATACGAGGAATTCTTTCGCCGGCGCGTGCGTCT
The DNA here is from genome assembly GCA_030827515.1 of Prosthecobacter sp. GTDB lineage: Bacteria > Verrucomicrobiota > Verrucomicrobiia > Verrucomicrobiales > Verrucomicrobiaceae > Prosthecobacter. The sequence continues at coordinate 26,327 of JAUREI010000003.1, forward strand.
GCATGAGCGATTCGGCCGCCTGGATGAGCTAAGTGCTCATCTCGATGCCGCAGCCGCAGCCCAACCTCCTCCAGAACGCGCGCTGCGCGACCTCGCCCGTTTCTGCGCCGCCGTCATTGATCCGGACGGCCAGGTTGCGGCCCTGCGCGCCCTGGTCGCCACCCTGCCAGAAGTGGAGGCTTATCGCTGGGAACTCGTCCGGGTCCTGCTCGATCATGAGGGTGCGAAGGAGGCGGCTGCATTGCTCGACGACAAACTCCAAGGAACCTCCAGCCCCGCCCTCATTTTCCTCCGCTGTGAGGCGGATTTGCGCCTCGGCCAACCGAAAGCCGCCGCCGAACGTCTCGGCCGCCTGCTCGAGGGAGCCGACGCCGAAATGGAGAAGCAGGTGCTTGCCTTCGCCCAGGCACGCGCCCTAGACACCATTGTTGAGCGGGTTCTGCACAACCGGGTCGAACGCGATACCGGCCGCCAGGAATCCGTCTTCGAGCTGGCCTCCTTCCACCGAACGCGCAAGGATCAGGCCTCGGCCGACGCGCTGCTGCGCCGCTACATCAACGCCGCCCCCACGGAAAGCGAGCGCAGCCGCCGGCTCGAAGACTCTGCCGGCTTTCTCGCCGCCGGCCAAGATCCGACCAGTGCCCTGACCCTGGCACGTGAACAGGTGGCGCTGCCGGTCGCAGGACGTGCGCAGTGGCTGCGACTCGCCGACCTGCTGGCCGAGCAGGGCGACTCCGCCGAGGCCGCCACGTGGCTGGAAAAAGCCTGGGATGCCTCGACGAGCGACGAGGAGCGCATCGAGGTCGATGAACGACTGTTCTCCGTCCTGCTCGGCGAAGCCGGTGCCGAGCCGCCCACACGGGTGGGCACGGCCGGTGAGTTCCGCCTGCCGGACGCCTTCACAGGCCGGGGGTTCGCCGGCGTCACCGAGGAACCCGGGCTGCCGTCACTGCCCGAATCCGTGCTCGAAAAAACCCGAACCCTGATTGCGGCGTCGGAGTCCCGGGACGCCTCCCATCTCTTTCGAGCCACGTGGTGGGCGCTGCGCTGCGGCCAGCACGATGCCGCCTATCCCCTGCTTCAGCGACTGCAGGCCGTCACCGGCGAACCGGGCTTGTCCCTGGAGGCGGACAAGTTGCTGCTCGAACTTGCCCTTGCCGACCAGAATCGTCCGCTCGCCATGCGCGTGCTTCGGCGTCTGATCGAAGCGGATGAAGGCGGCCGCATTCGTCATCTGCTGCGCCTCAGTGAACTGCTGTTGGAAGCCGAACAAGCCGCGCTGGCCACCACGTCAAACCGCGGCTGGCGCTCGGACCAGCCGCCGCCCCCGCCCGGCCGCGATGCCGCCGAACTGCTGAAGGCTGGACTGCGCCGTCACCCTGATGCCGAACCCCTGATCGCCGCGCTCGCCCAATGCTACCTGCTGCAGCAGCGCCCTGAAGCTGCAGCCGCCCTCTGGAGCGAGGCCATTCGCCGTGCTGGTGACGCCGCCGCCATCCCGCTCATGGAACGCCAGGCCGAGCTGTTTCTGCGTCAGAATCAGCTCGCGGAGTTTGTGGCGGTGCAAACCGCCATCACCGAACGCGAAACCGACATCAAACGCCGGCGCGAAGCCTACAAGCGCTTTCTCGACCGGCTGCTCTGGGACAGTCGCGGCGGCGAACTTGACGAGGAGGAAACCGCGCGCCGCCTGGATCTCGTGGAAAAGAACCTCACCCTTCTGGCCCGCAAGCATCCCTTCGACGGCTTCTACCACGAGGCGCTGGCCCAGGTGCACGAACGCAAGGGCGACCCTGTTCGCGCCTTTCAAGCAATGAAGCAGGCCTACTACACCGCGCCCGACACCCCCTTTTCCTCCGGCCAGCTGCGCGACGCCGCCCTGCGCGTCCAGGACCTTCAAGCCGCCATCTACTTTCAAAAGCAGATTGCCGCCGCCGCTCCACCCGCCTCGCTGGCGGCCGAATCACGCCGTCTGGTTGAACTGCTCGAACAAACCTTCCAAATCGCCGAAGCGGACCGCGTCCGGCGTCGATTGGAAAGCCGCTTTGCGCAGGACGCGACCGCGCTTGAAAGTCTGGCCGAACACTACCGTGCCACCGGTCAGGAAGAAGCCGAGCGCCGGGTCTATGAGCAGGTGGCCCGGGTGCGTCCGTGGGATGCTCGTTCGCAGTTCCGCATCGCCCTGAAATCGCTGCGCCTGGCCGATGATGAAGCAGCGGAGGAACGACTTCGCGAAATCCTTGCCAAGACCCGGGCTCCGGCCCCTCAGCGCGCCGCCGACCCCGCCCGCCTGCCCTTGCCGCTCACCGACGCCCGCAAGGAGGGTGCACCTGGGCCCGTCACGGACCTCGCCAGCCAAATCGAGTCCGCCACCGGTCTGACTCACGAGGAGACGGGTCGGTTGCGCTCCTTTGTCAACCTGCCGCGCCCGGAACTCGTCGAACTGCCCGACAGCGTCGACCTCGTGCGCCTGCGCGTCATCGAGGAACTGGCCCGCCTGCTGCGGCGGCGTGGCGAAGCGTCCGCCCTTGCGGCCTGGAACCGTGACTGGACTGCGACCGAACGCGCTCCCATCGAGCGCCTCTGGGCCCTGTTCTACGCCGGCAACGGCAACGGCTTCCGCAGCGTTCTGCACGACGTCCTGGGCGATTCCCCCGGTCTGGAGGCCCGATTCTGCCGGGTCTGGCTCATGCTGCGCTCCCATGGCATGAACGATGCCCTCGCCTGGGCCGGTCAGGCCGGACTCGACATCGCCGCCCAGGAGGGACGCCACCGGCTCTTGCAGGCCGCAGTCTCCATGCTGACCGACTTCGGCAACTTCCGCTATGCCCGCGGCGAACTCGCCGCCCTGGGGGCCTCACGCCTGCTTCCCAACGCGGCCGTGCTCGAGATCACCCGATCCCTGCAGGACCGTCAACGCTACACCGAGGCCCTCGAACTCGGCGAAAGCCTGCGCGACAACTCACCGGCGCTGGCCGCCGACTACGCCTACTTCCTGTCGCGCATCGCCGAATCCGCAGAACGCTGGGACCTGGCCCGGCAGTACATCGGCCAGGTGGTGCGTGCCCCTGCACGCCCGGGGCCCTACCGCGGCACCTACGACCCCTACGTGTACAGTCTCGCCACGGCCAGTCGCCTCGCCGTCTCCCTGCAGGAGCGCGAGCAAACGCTCGGCGAAGCATGGAAACACCTCCAGCGCACGCCGGACTCCGCCATGACGCGCATGCGCAAGGCCGTGGTCGCCGGTCTCGCCGGCGCCCGTGACACGGCTGCGGGGGAACTCGAGCAACTCGTTGCGGGAGACTTCGTCGCGGCACGCCCCATGGGCGAAATCCGCGGCATTCTCCTGCCTCAGGGCTCGGTGCGCCATGAGGAACCGCAGCACCTGCGCAGCTTCTGGGAGGAAACGCGCGAAATCCAGGCCGTCTTGATTCAGCAGGGACTGGGCAGTGTCGTGCAGGAAAGCAATCGCCGCCTCGATGACCGCCTCGGCGCCATGACCCTCAGCTCGCGCACCGGCTTCGAGTTCGGTGAATGGCGTCTCGGACATCTCCTGCGCCGGCTGCGCCAGGAGGATCCGCCGACACGCCGATGCCTGATTCGCGAACACCTCGCCAGCGTCGACATGCGCATGGAAGTCTCGGTCGACACCCTCAGCGAGCTTGGCGGGCGGCTGGAGAACAACGGCATGGCGCGCGAGGCCGTCGAAGTCTACCGGCTCCTGCCGGGACGCGCCCCGGCCAACCCGGAGTACGCCCTCTGGCTGCTGCGCGCCTGTGAGGCCTCACGCGACACCGTCAATGGTCTGGCCTTCACCGAGCAACTGCTGGCGGCCGAGCCCCCCATGAAGCCGCCGCAACCGGGCGACGAGGTCCTGCGCGAAAAACACGCCCATTTCCTGGCCCAGAACTTCGACTTTGAAACCCTGCACCGGCTCGGTTTCCCGCCGGAGGTCACACGGGTGCTGCAGGGCCGGGTGCCCGACGAGATCCCCTACCTGCGCGAACTGGCCCTGCTGCACGAACGCGCGGGAGATGATGATGCCGCCCTTGCCGCCTGGGAGCGACTGCATCTGGCCCATGTGGTCAATGCCGAAAAATCCGTTCCCCAGGACATCGAGGCCTGCCTGCACCGGGCACGCCTGCTGGAACGCAGGAAACGTCCGCAGGACGCCCTTGCCGCCCTTGCCGAAGTGGATCTCACCGGCAAACTCCACCCGCACTGGCGCGACGTTCTTGCCCTGCGAGCCCGCCTGCTCGCCGAGGTCGGTTCCTGGGAGGAATTCCGCACGCTCATGACACTGGCGGTCGACAAAAAAACCCTGTCCGCGATCCTTGAACTCGCTGGTGAACTTGAACGCCGCGACCGCCCCGCCGAGGCCCTCAATTATTTGATCCAGGCCGAACGCAGTTTGCGCGAGGAACCCGACCGCTTCCGCCTGCGCTTGGAACAGCTCAAGCTGCACAGCGCCGACCCGGCCTGGACGCCCGAACTTGGCCGCCCCCAGGTGGCCGCCCTGTTTCGCGCGCGAAGCCGCGACCGCGAGGCCCTGAGCGCCCTGGTCGACTGGATGCGCGGCAGGGCCACCGGACCGCAGCACGACGCCTGGATCGCCGTACTCAAAGCGGAATCGCGCGCCGGACTCGACCGACCCGCGGCGACACTCGCCCTGACCGCCTTCGCCGCCACCCTGCCGGCGAGCGCCGCCGCCGACCTCAGCGAAGGCTGGGCGGCCGCCCGCGAGGGGGATCACGCCTGCCTTGAACTGGGTGCCGAAACCCTGCTGGAACTCGGTCGCGCAACCTGGGCGCGACAGGCCTGCGATACTCTGCTGGAACTGCCCTCGCTGCGTCTCGACGGACGCAAGCGCCCACTGATGGTTCGGATTGCCCACGCTCTCGGTGACACCGCCGGCCTGCACGACCTGTTCTCGGAAGTCGTTCACAAGAGCCAGCCCGGCGGCAGTCAGCCGGTTGAATGGGCCCAGACCTTTGCCGCCATCGGCGAACGCGGTCTCGCCCGTGAGCTGTTCGAAGCCGCGCTCGACAAGAACGACGGCAGCCAGACCCTGCATGCCGGTCTTTGCACGGCCTGGATTCACTTCCTGATCGAGGAGGGCGACCTTGAAGCGGCGGAAAGTTTCCTCATGCACCACAACTGGGCCCTGCCCGGCGAGACAGCGGCCCTGCTGGTGGACCTGTATCGCGCCTGGGGCCGGCTTGACCGCATCCACGAGGAACTGCCCAAGTATCATTTGCCCTGTGGGGTTGAAAAAGAAGCCTTGTTTCTCGCCGCCCGCGCCGGCAAGCTGAAATCGACCGATCCCTGACCCGTGCCCGCGCAACCCCTCATCCTCCGACTCCTGCTGCTGCTGACACCCCTGCTCGGGGCCTGTGGCACGTCCAAGTCAGAACGCGAAGATGCTCCCCTCATGTCGCAAACGATGCAGCAGCGCTTTGCGTCCGCGCGCCAGCGCATGAAGGATCCCAACGACCGCAGCCGATTCGATCCCGGCGTGCAGTCGACACTTGCGCGTCAGGGTGGCAGCGGCAAGGCGCTGTCAGGGAAGACTTATCGGGCTTCCGAGTTTGCCGACGCCAAAACCTACGGTCACACGCCAGCCTACTCAGCCGGCACCTGGACGGGAGCGGATCGGGACAGCGGCCTCGCCGACCAATCCTACGCAAGGGGAGAGGAAACCGCGGCCGGAACCGGCACGGTTTTCCAGGCTGACGCCAGCCCGCTCGGCAATCTAGCCTCCCCCGCCGACGGCAAAGTGTTCGCGGGGGCCGGAGACGAATTCAGCACCCGCCCCAACCGCGACGCCCTGCGCAGCCAGCAAAAGAATCAGCGCCCGCAGGTCATCCAACTCGAGGAGCAGCGACGCAATCCGGCCTACAGCGAGGAGCAGGTGCGGCGCCTGCTGGGCCGTCCGTGACACCCCATTCGATCGGGATGGCCGGAACCGCCGCCGCCATGCATTTTCCGGCCGCCGGCCGGGGCAACGGCAAGATTGGCCGTCCAGCGCCGTTTTTGGCTGCGTTGTTGCGTGCTTGACTTGGTTAGGCGCGTGCTGGCAAACTCCCACGACCGAACCCCTTTCTTACCATGTTCCGCATTCCTGGCGCCCTCGGCAAAGACCTCTGCGACAAAGACCTCGGCCTGACCCGCCGCGACATCCTGCGTGTCGGCGGCGCCTCCATGCTCGGCCTGACTCTCAACAACCTGTTTCGTGCCCAGGCCGCTTCGGCCGGTTCGGCTGCCGCCGGACGCGCCGGTTGGGGCAAGGCCAAGCACGTGCTGATGATCTACCTGCAGGGTGGCCCCAGTCATCTGGACCTCTGGGACCCCAAGGAGAACGTGTCGGACAAGGTCCGCTCCGCCTTCAAAACCATCCCGACCAAGATTCCCGGCCATCACTTCACGGAAATCCTGCCCCAGCTCGCCAAGGTGAACGACAAGTTCACCACGATCAACTCGATGAGCTACACGCCAAACGGCCTGTTCAACCACACGGCGGCCATCTACCAGATCATGACCGGCTACACGACCGACAAGGTCAGCCCGTCCGGCCAGCTTGAGCCCCCGAACGCCAAGGACTACCCGAATTTCGGCAGCAACATCATCCGCCTCAAGCCGATGGATGAGCCGATGCTGCCCTTCGTCATGCTGCCGCGGCCACTGCAGGAGTCGAACGTCGTCGGCAAGGGCGGAACCGCCGGCTTCCTCGGCAAGGCCTACGATCCCTACACGCTCTACCCCGAAGGCGATGACCTCGACATGGGCAAGATGGACCGTCTCAAGATCGACGACCTGCAGCTGCGGCCGGACCTGTTCAGCCTGCGCCTGCAGCGCCGCGCCAAGCTGCGCGACGCGATCAACGACCAGATGCCGACGATTGAGGCCGCGGTCAAGGACCTCAGTCTGGACGGCTACTACGACCAGGCCCTCAGCCTGATCGCCAGCGGCCGCGCCCGCGACGCCTTCGCCCTCGAACGAGAACCGACCAAGCTGCGCGACCGATACGGCCGCAACACCTTTGGCCAAAGCTGCCTGCTCGCCCGCCGCCTGATCGAGGCCGGCACCCGCGTCGTCGAACTGATCTGGCCGAAGGTCGCCAATTCCGACAACCACTCCTGGGATCACCATGTCGGCCTCACCCAGCGCATGAAAAACCAGAGCGGCCCCATGCTCGACCAGGGCCTCAGTGCGCTGTTCGAGGATCTCGACGCTTCCGGCCTGCTTGAGGAGACCCTCGTTGTCGCTCTTGGTGAATTTGGCCGCAGCCCCGAAAAGGGTGTCTCCACTTCCGGCAACGGCAACAGCGCCGACGGTCGCGACCACTGGCCCTACTGTTACACCGCCGTCATCGGCGGCGCCGGCATCAAGCGCGGCTATGTCCACGGCAAGTCCGACAAAACCGGCTCCGCTCCGGCAGAAAACCCGGTGCATCCGACGGAGTTGCTGGCCACCATCTATCACGCCGTCGGCATCGACCCGGAGACCATCGTGCACAACCACCTCAACCAGCCCCGCGAGTTGGTGAAGGCCAAACCGGTGACCCAGTTGTTCGCCTGACAGGCGCGCGCCCGATGCACGCCGCCGGACCCCAAAACCCACTGCACGGCATCACCCTCCAAAGGATGGTGACCGAACTTCAAGCCCACTACGGCTGGGAGATGCTCGGTCGCATCATCCCGATCAACTGCTTCAACTGGCAGCCCAGCATCAAGTCCAGCCTCACCTTCCTGCGCCGCACCCCCTGGGCCAGGCAAAAAGTCGAGCAACTCTACCTCGACAGCCTGCCCGACTTCGCACGGTGCGACGAGGCGGCTCCGGCCGTCGGCCCTTCCAACTAGGGTCGCCTGTCGCTCAACGCGGATCACCGAAGCAATGACCGCCTGAGCGCACCGTTCCTGCGGCCGGTGCCACCGGCGCGATCAGTCCCGCAACATCAATCACTGCCTGCCTGTCCTCTGATGAAGCCGTCCATCACACGCGTCCAAGGCCTGCGCATCGTCACCCGCCTTTGTCTGACCCTGGCCACACTCGGGCTTGCCGAAGCGGCACCGCCGGTTTTTCGCGCGGGCGCGGCGACGAGCAACATCACGCCAGCCATCGGTGCCGACCCGAACATCCGCACGAGCCGTCCACCGGCGGCTCACGTGCATGATGAACTGCACGCCCGGTGCCTCGTGCTTGACGACGGGCAGGCCAGGCTGGCGCTGGTCGTGTGCGACCTGCGGCACATTTCGGCTGAAGTCGCCGCGAATGCGAAGCGGATCATTGAAAAGCTGACCGGCATCCCACCGCACTGCGTCATGATTTCCGCCACACACACGCACACTTCGGGCGGCGTGAAGCTGGAGGAGCGCGAGGATGAACCCTACTACGATTACTCCGCGTTCCTCACCCGCCGGATCGCCGAGGGTGTGCTGCGCGCGCACAACCAGCTGGAACCGGCGCAGATCGCCTGGGGGGTCGTCGATGAGCCGACGCAGGTCTTCAACCGCCGGTGGTTCCTGATTCCCGGCAGCCGCCCGGTTTATGGCGCGCACGACAACATCGAGCAGGTTGACACCAACCCCGGTTACAAAGGGCTGCTGAAGCCTGCCGGTCCCGTCGACCCGCAGATCACCTTCCTTTCCCTGAGATCCACCTCCGGCAAGCCCATCTCGCTGATGGCCTCCTACGGGCTGCACTACGTCGGCGGCATTCCACCAAACACGATCTCGGCCGACTACTTCGCGATCTTCGCCGACCGGGTGGGCGAGTTGCTTGGTGCTGACCGGCATCAAGATCCGCCCTTTGTCGGCATCATGGCCAACGGCACCAGCGGCGACGTGAACAATCTGGAGCGCCATTCCGACGAGGAACTGGCAAAGCGCGGCCCGCAGCTGAATAAGCGGTATCAACCCTTTGAAAAAGCCCGTGAGGTGGCCCACCTCTGCGCCGACAAAGTGATGGCGGCGCACAAGACGCTGCAGTGGCACGATCATGTGAAGCTCACGTCTCTGCAACGCACGCTTACCCTCGAGCGCCGCTATCCGACGAAGGAGGAGGTCGCGTGGGCGGAGTCGGTGAAGGCCCGACGCATCAAGCCCATGAGCACCAGCCGCTACAGCACCTACAGCACGGTGCTCGCCTATGCCTCGCCGGAGATGCCGCCGACTCTCGACGTGACCGTGCAGACGCACCGCATCGGGGACCTTGCCTTGGCCGCCATGCCCTTTGAGGTGTTCGCGGAAATCGGCCTGGAGTTGAAGCAGCTCAGCCCGATCCAGCCGCTCATGAATGTTTCCATCGCCAACGGCTCGCACGGCTACCTGCCAACGCCCGCCCAGCACCAACTCGGCGGCTACGAGACGTGGATCGGCGTCAACAAAGTGCAGTTGGATGCCTCGGTGAAGCTGGTTGGCGCCCTGGTTGAAATGCTCGGCGAATTAACCCGGTAGAAACCATCAGCTACCCTCTCAACCTGTCTCCGCTCCCCGTTCCGCACCCCGATCCGGCACTCTGATAGGCAGTATCCTGGCTAAAATCGCCTCACCCGCGCCATTGCACGACGGCTGCACGGCGCTATTCTCGGGCCAACATGTCGCTCGAAGCCTCCCTCCAAGCCGCCGCTGAGACCGGTCAGCTCCTGAAGTCCAGCCACGACAACATCCTGGCCCTGCTCGCCGCCGGCACCAACCCGGTGTACCGCGCCAGCATTGAGGAACTCGTTTCCGCGGGCGCTTGGGAGGAACTCAATGACCGTTTTTATCAAGCCCTGAAGTTCGGCACCGGCGGCCTGCGCGGTCGCACCATCGGCCGCATCGTCACGCGCGCCGAGCGCGGCAGCGCCGCCGAGGACGCGCAGCCCGACCATCCCTGCGTTGGCACCAACGCGATGAACTTCTACAACGTCGGACGCGCCACCCGCGGTCTGGTCGCCTACTGCAAGGCCTGGCGGGCAAAGGCCGGCCTGTCCGGCAAGCCTGCCATCGTGTTCAGCCACGACACCCGGATGTTCTCGCCCGAGTTCGCCCGCCGCTGCGCCCAGATCGCCGTGGAAAACGGCGCCGACGTCCACCTCTTCGACGGTTGCCGCGCCACCCCGGAAATGAGCTTTGCGATCCGGCAGCTGCGCGCCGACGCCGGCGTCATGCTCACCGCCAGCCACAACCCGCCTCACGACAACGGCTACAAGGTCAACTTCAGTGACGGCGCCGGCATCGTCGAACCACACGCCAGCGGCATCATCGCCGAGGTCAACGCCCTCAAGGACGAGGCCTACACCCCGCTGCCCGCCGACCAGCAGGGCCGCATCACGATGCTCGGTGAAGCCATGGATGCCCAGTATCTCACCCGCGTCGAAACGATGATGCTGCGCCCCGAACTCCTGCGCGAGGAGGCGGCGAAAAAACTCAAGATCGTCTACACCGCCCTGCACGGCACCGGCGGCGTCCTCGTGCCCGTGCTGCTGAAAAAGCTCGGCTTCAGCTTCCTCACCGTGCCCGAGCAGGACGTTCGCGACGGTCGCTTCCCCACCGTCAAGTCGCCGAATCCGGAGAATGCCTCAGCCCTCAAAATGGCCGTCGACCTTGCCGACCGCGAGGGTGCCGACATCATCATCGGCACCGACCCGGACTGCGACCGCATGGGGGTCGGCGTGCGCGATGCCGACGGCGGCATGAATCTGCTGACCGGCAATCAGACCGGCTCGCTGATGGCCTGGTACCGCCTGCGGACGATGTTCGACCTTGGCATCCTCACCGAAGCCAACCGGGGCAACGCCGTCCTGCTCAAGACCTTCGTCACCAGCCCGCTGCAGGACGCCCTCGCCGCGCGCTTTGGCGTCGGTTGCGTCAACACCCTCACCGGCTTCAAGTGGATCAGCGCCAAGCTCGCCAAGTATGAGGCGGCCCTGCCCGAGGACATCCGCACCCGCTACCGCGACCTTGGTGCCGCCGAGTCACGCGCCGCCCGTCTTGCCCAGAGCAAGTTCCTCGTCTTCGGCGGCGAGGAGAGCTACGGCTACATGGGCGATGACTTCAGCCGCGACAAGGATGGCAACGGAGCCGTCGTGATGTTTGCCGAACTTGCCGCCTATGCCGCCAGCCGGGGCCTCACCGTCGCCGGGCTGCTCGACGAGGTATACTGCGAGTTCGGTTACTTCCTTGAAGTCAACCAAAGCAAGGTGTTCGAGGGTGCCAGCGGCGCCGCCAAGATCGCCAAACTCGCCGACAGCTATGGCGCGCACCCCCCTGCTGAAGTCGATGGCAGCGCTGTCGTGCGCGTGCGCGACTTCCGCAAGCCCGGCCAATTCGACGAGGAGGGCGACCCTGTCGCCACCGAGAAAATGCTCTTTGTCGACCTGGCCGACGGCCGCAGCTTTGCGGTGCGGCCATCCGGCACCGAACCCAAGATCAAATACTACATGTTCGCCCGCCAGATGCCCGCCGAGGGTGGCCGTCTGTCGCCGGAGGAACTGTCCGCCGCCAAGACCCGGGTGCGCGCATCCCTGGATGCCATGTGGGCCTGGCTCGAAGGCGACATCGAGACCCGCCTGGCCTGATTCAACCGCAGGTTCCCGGTGCCTGTGAGCGTATTTCTGCGCACATGCGCCTGATCCTGTCAGCCCTTTTCATTGCCTCGGCCACCGCTGCGCCGATCGAGCGTGTCTGGCTCAGCCACAGTTCGAACACCCCCGCCCGTCTGGTGGTCAGCTGGGAAACGTCATCGCCAGCCGCCGGCGCCGTTGAATTTGGCCCGGACAGCGCACTGGGGCGACGCGTCCTGGCGGAGTCTCGGGCCACCCGTCACCACGTCGAAATTCCTTTCGATGGACGCGACGGCCACCTGCATTACCGCATTCACAGCGATGGCGACCCGTCGGAGATCCACCGCTGCAAGACACTGCCAAGCCGGGAACTTCGCCTGGCGTTTGTCGGCGACTGGGGATTTGCGATGGATCGGGACCTGTCGGCAATCAAGAGCGACGATCCGCACCTGCTCGTCAGTTCCGGTGACAACGTGCCTTCCCTTCACGTCCCGGGCCGCGAGGGCGAGCGTGCCTTCGCCGCGCTGGTGGACACCGATCAGGAACTCTTCCGCAGTGTTCCCTTCCTGCCCGTGCTCGGCAACCATGACCGGGAGTTGACTCCGCGCGGTGCGAAGCCGCCGGCACACGCCGTCTACGACGTCGAGGCGACCGCCTTCCGCGAGTTCTTCGCGCTGCCCGGCGAAGAGTGGAAGTGGCATTTCGACGTTCCGGACTTCGATCTGCGCCTCGTCGCACTTGACCTCAACCACATTCAGGACCACGGCACGACCTGGCAGACCTGCCATGCCTGGCAACTGGACTCTCCCCAGTTCCGCTGGTATGCCGAACTCATGGCTCCCCCGCGCGCTCGCTTCGTCCTGACGGTGATGAACGAAAAACAGACCCATTTGCAGAGGCTTGCCAAGGGGGGCTGGCATGAATGCTTCCGCAAGGGCAGCGCCCTGATCACCGGCTTCGGCTACTTCGCTGAACGCGCCCTGCTCGAAGGTGGCCTGCCGTACTACAACACCTGCCTGAAGGGCACTGGCGACCTCTACAAGGATCCCCGGTCCAGGTTTCATGCCCGCGAGGACAACTACCTGCTGATCACCGCGCGCGCCGGTGCCGCCGAACTGACCGCGGAAATCAAAAACCTGCGGGGCGAGATACTCGATCGCAGTGAAATCCCGAAACGCCGCTGACAACGGCTCAGCGACGCCGCCAGCGTGCACGGTGAATGGTCCTGCCGAGGCCCAGCCAGTGACTTTCAAAATCGGTGGGTGGATAGAAAAAGGCGTCGTCCTGCCAGTCGATCCGCTCGAAGTCCGCGCGCGCCCCGAGACTGGCGAGCGCATCCTCATGGTAGACACGGTCATCCGTCTTGAGCAGGAACTCGCCACCCGGCTGCAGGATGCGGGCGAGCCCCCCTAGAAACTCCACCTGATTGACCAGACGGCGGCTGGCGTGACGCTTTTTGGGCCAGGGATCCGGACAGAGCAGGTGCAGTCGGAAAATGCCGGCCGTGGGCAGCAGCCAGCCCGCCGCATAGCCGCTTTCCAAGCGCAGGACGCGGGCATTGGACAGGCCGGCGGCCTCAATCTTGCGCAGGGTCTTGCCGACCCGGCCAAGCATGCGCTCGATGCCGAGAAAATCGCGCTCGGGGTGATGCGCCGCCAACTTGGCCAGAAAGCTGCCATCCCCGCAGCCGAGTTCGATTTCAAGCGGCCGTGCCGGGTCGGAACAGAGCTCCGCGCGGGGCAACTCACGGAAGTAATCGGAAGGCAGATACAGGGCGGACATTCAGGGACGACGCCGAGACTAGCGGCAAATCCGCATTTGGCCAGAGCCGGGACCTCACTTTCCGCAGTGACATTTGCGCGGCGGCATCGTATTGATCAGACACCATGAACCGCCGCACCTTCCTCGCCACGTCGGGAGCCGCCTTTGCCGGCTCGGTCCTCACTTCCCCGGTCCACGCAGCCGCCATCGGCCTGGAACAGGCTCCGCTACCCTATGCACTCCAGGCTCTCGAGCCGCATATCGATGCGATGACCATGGAAATTCACTTTGGTCGACACCACGTGGCCTACCTCAACAACCTCAAGGGAGCCCTCGAAACGGCCGGCCTGCCCGGTGGTGACGTCACATCCCTGGTCAGCGACCTCGCGAAGGTGCCCGAAGCCCTGCGCACGACCGTCCGCAACAATGGCGGTGGCCATGTCAACCACAGCTGGTTCTGGCAATGGATGGCTCCGGCTGGCAGCGGCCCGTCCGCCCCGGAGGGCAAGCTCGCCGCCGCCCTGCAAGGCACCTTCGGCAGCCTGGACGACTTCAAGAAGGTTTTTGCCGAGGCCGGCGCCAAGCGCTTCGGCTCCGGTTGGGCCTGGCTCATCGTCAAACAGGACGGCGGGCTCGCGGTCACCTCGACGCCGAATCAGGACAACCCGCTCATGAAGGGCGTTGTGCCCGAGGGCGAGGAAGGCACCCCGATCCTTGGGATCGACGTCTGGGAGCACGCCTACTACCTGAAATACCAGAACAAGCGCCCCGACTACATCAGCGCCTGGTGGAATGTGGTCAACTGGACCGCCGTTGCCAAGGGCTTCGAGGCCGCCAAAGCCTGAAATCATGACCGGCCTGATCGAGGTCAAGGTCGCGGAGTTGGCCCAATTGTTCAACTCCATGGATCCCTCGCCCTTCCTGGAGCGGGACCTCGATCATGCCGCGGAGGAGTTCATCGTCGGCTGGGCGCGGGAACACCCGCGACAGCATGACCTGCACCTGCTGATTCACCTGACCCGGCCACCGACCGGCGAATTGGCCACCCTTGAGCCCGTCAAGGACTCGATCCGGCACTACTTTGAGTATCGCGCCGACGAACTGTGGCGCGAGTTCCGCCAACTCATGCGCGAAGGCCGGGCCGCCCTGCTGATCGGCCTCCTCTTCATTGTCCTCTGTCAGACGGCGGCGCAAACCCTGCTGCCTGGTTCCCAGGGCTGGCAGGCGGCGGCGCGCGAAGGACTGACGGTCCTCGGCTGGGTGGCCCTGTGGAAACCTCTCGACATCCTCCTGTATCGGTGGTGGCCGCTGCTGCGCCGCCGGCGGCTTTTCCAACGGCTGGCTGTCATGGCCATCGAAATCCGCGCGGCCCCGCTTCACGACGGCAGCGCGGCCATCGGCACCGACAGGGGCTGAAGGCTGGAGTCGACCGTCTGGAAGAAGTCGACCCGGCCGCTGCCCACATCGTAGAGCGCGCCGACAATGGCGATCCGGCCCTCGTGCACCAGTTTGTCGAGCGTGGCACTGCGCTCGCGAATCATGCGGATGGTGCGCATAACGTTGTGACGTGAAATCTCGTTGGCGTAGGCGACTTTTTCACCCGGCGCCCACTGGTCCGGTTGTTTGAGGGTGGATGGATTGATCGACTGCTGGATCTCGGTGACCAGTCCGTCGAGGTTGCCGCAGGGTGTGGCTTCACTGGCTTTTTTGGCGGCCGCCAACAGGTCAACCGCGGCATTCACCGCCCCGCAACTGGTATGACCGAGCACGACCACCAGCTTCGAGCCCACCACCGCACAGGCGTATTCCAGGCTGCCGAGCAGTTCCGGCGTGGCAATGTTGCCGGCGACGCGGGCGCTGAAAATGTCACCCAACCCGAGATCGAACACCAATTCGGCCGGTGCGCGTGAATCAATGCAGCCAAGGACGGCGGCCATGGGGAACTGGCCCGCGGACGTGGCCTCAACAAGACGATTCTGGTCGCGCGTCAGCGGCCGGCTGCCAAGAAAGCGCTCATTGCCCTCCTGCAGCAGTTGCAGAACTCGCGCCGGCGTGAGCTCCTGCAGCACTTCCCGACTGCTGTAATCCACGAACTGGATCTGGTCCTGCAGTTGCGGGTACCGGTCGCGGAACCCCTTGAAGCTCAGGTTGATGCCAAGAGCGCCGGCGGTGGTGTCGCGGAAGTCGGCAATCAGGTCGAGAACATCCGGGTCAATGTAATCCGTGTTGCTGGCATCCAGCAGCAGGTGACCGCCGCGGGGCACACTGCGCAGGGCCTGCTCAAGCGAAGCCCGGCTCAGGAAGCTGACCTGATTGGCCAGCACGATGTGCATGACGTCCCCGCTGACATGTTTCTCAAGAATGCGCCGCAACGGCCGGCGGGCATTGCCGTGCAGGATGAAGCCGATGGACACGGCCAGGCCGATCAGCACGCCGATCAGCAGGTCGGTGAGCACGATGGCGACGATGGTGATGATGAAGGGCAGGAACTGCTTCCGGCCCTCGCTCCACATCTGGCGCATGAGCTTCGGGCTGGCCAGTTTCAGACCGGTCATCAGCAGGATGGCGGCGAGGGCTGCAAGCGGGATTTCATTGAGCCAGGCCGGCATCAGCACGACGCAGCCAACCAGCAGTAAGCCATGCCAGATGGCGCTGACCTTGGTCTCCGCCTTGGTATGGATGTTGACCGAACTGCGGACGATGACGCTGGTCATCGGCAGGCCGCCGATGAGACCGGCGGCGATGTTGCCAACCCCCTGGGCGAGGAGTTCCCGGTTGGGCGGGGTCAGGCGCTGCTTCGGGTCGAGCTTGTCCACCGCCTCGATGTTGAGGAGAGTCTCGAGTGAGGCGACCACGGCGATGGTCACCGCCGCCGTATAGACCGCTGGATTGCCGAGCACGCTCCAGTCGGGAAAGATCAGTGCGTTGCGAATGAAATCCCCGGGACCCTCCGTCACCGGCACCGCCACGAGGTGACTGGGTTCAATCACCATCACTCCCCCAAACAGCCGGAAGAGTTGGTTCACCAGGACGGCGAGCACCACCACAACGAGTGGCGCCGGCACAGGCGACTGCTTGAGAGCCTTGATCCTGTCCCAAAACACAATCAGGGCAATGGACAAGGCCCCGACAAGCATGGCGCCGGGATGCACGTCGAAGAAGGCGACCACCAGTTCGGAAAAGGTGTTTTCCCCGTCCTTTTGCTGGAAGGACTTGTCCCCCATCGGGTCGGTGTCATGCCCCAGCAGGTGAGGAATCTGTTTGAGGATGAGGATCACGCCGATGGCGGCGAGCAGACCCTTGATGACGCTCAGGGGGAAGAAGGCCGAGATGAAACCCGCCCGACACACACCCATGATCACTTGGAAGGCCCCGGCCAGAACCACCGCCACAAGAAAGCCTTGAAACGAGCCGAGTGCGGCAATTTGGGCTGCCACGACGGCCGTGAGGCCCGCCGCAGGCCCGCTGACGCTGGTGTGTGATCCGCTCAGCACACCCACCAGAATGCCACCGATGATGCCGGCAATCAGGCCGGCGATGGGTGGGGCGTTGGAGGCAATAGCCACGCCGAGACACAGAGGCAGGGCGACGAGGAAAACGACAAGCCCCGCGATGAGGTCCTTGGGCAGTGTGGCAGTGGATTTGACACCTGTCATGGTGGGAGCAAAGCGAGAGCGTGAGGATCTTTGGTGAAGACCCTCTTATTTTACGCTTTTCACAGCCCACTGATCTGTCAAATCGATGCGAATGAAGGATTTTTTTTAGTTCGGGACTCTGTGACCATGTCCGGTCTCCCCATCCCCTGGCACCAGCGTGGCCTCCTCGGCTGCCATTCGGCGCCACTCCAAGATCCGCCCCGGCATCAAGCCTCCAGCCAGCAGGAACACCACACAGGCCGCCAACGGCCAGCGCTCCCGCGGCAGGGCATCGGGGATGTCGATGACCCGCTTGGGAAGCACACCGAGGAAGAGCAGGCTGTAAATACGCAGCAGATTGATGGCATTGAAGGCCGTGGCGACCGGAAGGGCCAGACCCAACCAGGGGTGGTTTTCCAGTGCCCCATGGAAAATGAGATCCTCGGCACAATAGCCGAGGGTGCCCGGCAAACCCACCAAGGCCAGGCCACAGATGAGGAAAAAGGTGGCCAGACGCGGTGCCTTGACCGCTAGGCCGAGGTGGCCGTCGGGTGCCGCCGTGCCGGAGACGCGCACTTCCAGCACCCGGACGATGGCGATCAGACCGGTGGAGGCGGCGGCCACGACCAGCCAGTGCAGCAGAGCCCCGGCGACGCCCTCGGCATTGGCTGTCGCAATGCCAGCCAGGATGAAACTTGCCTGCGACAGGCAAAGCAGGCCAAGCAGGCGCCGAGGCCGGGATTCGGCAAAAGATCTGATGCTGGTAATCAGGGCGGTGGCCAGGGCGGCAATGCCCAGGAGGTCGAGGGTGTGCTGTTCCGCCTGCGTGAGGGCGACCGCCTCGCTGCGGGCCACGAGCAGGGCTCCCAGGTGTCCATTGAACAGCAGGGCAACAGGCAGAAGGGGTCCGTGATCGAACTGGCGCACCATCCAGCCATGCAGCGGAAACAGCCCCTTTCGCAGTGCCACGGCGAGCACCACCAATCCAAAGGACAGGCGGCTGGCATGGGCAATTTCCTGCATCTCGACGCCATGCATCAGGAAAATCGAGGCGGTCAAAGCCAGGCTGCTGAGACACAGAATAATCAGAACCGACCGTCGGCTGCGGTCTTCGCCAAACAAGCGCAGGGCAAAGGGCAGGCCGGTCAACCACCATCCCACGGCGAGAACCCCAAGGTTGGCAGCCCCGTAGGCGGTCTGTGTGGCGGCGGCCAGCAGCAGCAGTCCGGCCATCGACTTTCCTCCGGCGTCCCGACGGGGTGCAAGCAGGATGACCAGCAGCGTCAGCGCAGCGAAGAAAGCCATGGGCACGGCATCCAGAGCGTCGGCCTCAAAGCAGCTGCACAAGGGGTCAAAAAGCCGCTCATGCCCGGCAACGGCGACCTCGCGGGCGGCCAGTGCAAAGCTCGTGAAGGCGGCAAGGGCGGCCCCGGCCGCCAAGGGCCGCGGACGAGCGGCAAACAGGCTGGAAACGGCACCCGCCAGCAGGGCGCCGATGCCGAGAGAAAGATAGGGGGCGGCAAGCAGGCTCATGGGATGGCAGAAACAGAAGGCGGGGGCGCAGTTGGTTCAGCGGCTGGGGGCGACCGGCGCTCCGGATGCGACTCGAACACGCCCAGCAAACGGGCCAGTGCAATCGCCGGGAGAACGATGAACCGATCCAGAATCGCGTCGTAAAAACCCCGGCCCAACGCCATGCGATAAAGCGCCACCTGCACCGACTTGGGCAGCAGCGAGTCATACTGTTCGCCGGTCGGGTCGATCTGGCCGCCGGCGGCGGCGTGCACACGGTGGTAATCACGCAGCATGGAGGGGGAGCGCAGGAACTGCAGGGTGCGCAGGACAGCGTGGCTGACCAGATGCACCACGGCAAAGGTCGTCCAGCCAAAACCGATTTCGGCAAATATCAGGCCAAGCTGGGTTTGCGCGGCATAGGCCAGTGAAGTCTTGGCATCCGCGCAGGTGCGATGCACCAGCGTGCCCAAGGAGGCAGTGGTCAGCCCGATGAAGATCACCAGCGAGGTGGCAACCCAGGAGGCGTGCAGCAACGGCTCGATGCGCAGCAGCAGGTAGGCACCGGCATGCACCGAGATGGCGCCGTAAAAGACCGCGCTGGAAGGGGTCGGCCCCTCCATCGCGCGCACCAGCCAGCCGCAGAAGGGCCCCTGGGCCGACTTGCCGCTCGCGGCAAAGACCAGCAGCACCGCGACGACTGAAGCCGCCGCACCATCCAGCTGGTTGACATGCCCCGGCCACTCACCGCTGAAAAAGCCATGCCAGGAGGCCGTGTGAAACCAGTGGTGGGCCAGGAAGACCGCCAGCAACAGGCCGAGGTCGGCAATGCGATAGATGCCAAAGACGCGCTGGGCGTTGCGCACCGGATCCGGGCGGTTCTGGAAAAAGCCGATCAGCAGCACCGAGGTGATGCCCACCAGTTCCCAGCCGCAAAGCAGCAGGTCCAGTGAATCGGCCGTGAACACCAGCAGCGCCCCGAAGGTGAACAGGTACTGCAGAAGGAAAAAGCGGAAGAAGCCGGGATCGCGGTGGAGGTAACGAACACTGAAGGCACCGACAACGCCGGCAAGGACCACGGTGACACCGACCAATGGCAGGGAGAGCCGATCGATCAGCAGTGCCAGCGGGAAATGATAGCGTGCGACGCTGAACCAGTCGCCCGCCGACACCCGCACTGTGGTCAGCCCACCGCGCCACATCTGCCAAAAGAGGGCGCAGGCCACCAGCGCCAGGAGCAGATACAGGGCCTTGGTAAGATTGGCCAGCAACCGCTCGGAGAGGCCGACACCCAGCAGCCAGAGCATGCCCAGAATGACGAAGGCGGCGCCGGGGGCGGCAACCAGCAAAAGAGTGAGGGATTCGGCAGTCATGTTCAGGCGGCGCAAACGGGTTCGATGCGGGCAAGGGGCAGATGGCCCGACTTGCCCTGGTACCAGGTGCGCGAATCCGGCGTCACCGGCAGCGGCTCCTCGTCACCAGTGAGCGGTTCAAAGCGATCGCCCCCCCGGTAGACCTCGATATGACCATCGCAGGGATCCATCGTTGCGAGACGAATCCATTGATTGCACACGAACTCCACCAGCTCGGGGTTCGCGCGCACCACGCCCATGAGTCGCTCGGGCGTGGTCTCAACGATGAAAAGGATGCGCACGGGTTCGTGCACCTCCACCGTCTGCAGCGGCAGTCCGGTTCGCAGGTCGCCCTGAAAGCCGTTCATCACACCCACCAGCCCGGTGATGTTGTGGGGCAGCTTGGTGCCGCTGCCGTAGACCTCGTTGTCCACGGTCGAAAAGTAGTATTCCAGATTGATGCCACCGCAGACCGGGATGACCGCGGCGAGCACGCGCGCCAGGGACTTGTCCTCCGGATCGGCATCCGGGTCATAGCTGACGAGGAAGGCCCGGCGATCCAAAAACAATCCGCGCGTGCGGGTGCGGCGTCCGACGAAGGCAACGGCATTCGTGCAGTGACCATATTCGGGGCGAGGTTCGGCAATGTGCTCGGCGCGCGCCTGCACGTGCCGCAGCGCCCTCTCCCCCTGAATGCCGGGACCGGCGGTTCCAAAGCGTCGCACCCGCTCGTCGGCATTCAAGACGCGCGCACGGTCAAGCGACTGCTGCACGCGATTGAGATCTCCGCGATGGGACGACGGCATGAGGTCGACGTCAAAAAACTCAATGTCGTCGCTACAGGTGTCGTGGTAGCCGCCGAGGAACCAGGTGTCCTCGGGAATGACCACCCCCCGTGAGCGCAGCGCCGTACGGACGCCGGGGCGATTTGCCATGATGGCGAAAAGTCGCGCGTTCGGTGCACCGGTGCGGCCGCCGCAGGCCCCGCAGCAATAGGCCGACTCGTAGGGATTGTTGAGACTGGTGCTGCCGTGACCGAGAACGACCACCAGGCGGGCGTGCGCGCGGTGCAGACCGGCGGGCCCGAGGACGGACAGCACACGCTCGGCCATCTCCTCCTCGGTGAACCCCTGCAGCAGGCCGGTCGTGGCATCATGTGACTCGGCGTCATCGCGCATGAAGGTGACCTCGGTCTTCGGTTCCGGAAGGAAGGCACGATTGAGGCGACGGATCAGCCGCCCGTAACTGCGCGGACTGAGAACGCGAAACACCAGGGGAAAGAGTGACAGCAGCCCCAGGCAGGCGGTGCTGATCCAGCCGCGCACGAGGGTGCGCGAGGAAATGAAGGCATTGCGCGTCAGCTTGGCCCAAGCCCGACGCAGCCATTGCCGCTTTGCCTGCAGGTGGGCATGGCCGCCGACGGCCACCTCGCGGACCGCATGCGCGGGAGTGACAACCACAGGACAAAGGGAGACGCCTCCGGCATCGTCGAGGCCGGCATAATTGATCGCCACGCCAAAAAAGCCGGCCGCGCCCACCGTCTCCATGCAGGGATCCACCTCCTCGAGCGCGCGACGGAAGGATTCTTCACGCTCGTCGATGCAGAAGAGGACTTGGGCGGCCAGTCGGTCGACCGCCGGCATGCTCAACGGACGGGCACGATGCTTGGCCAGCGGGATGAGGATACTGCGCTCATGGCGGCGTTCGTAGGCGAGATGCAGCAGGCGACGACGCTCAATTTCGTTGCAGGCAACGACCTCCGAGGACAGTCGCTGAAAGTCAGCCCCGGACAGTGCCTCCAGTTCATAGCTTGGCAGGCCGAGAAGCTGGGCGGCATCGAAAAAGCGCGCCACCGGCGTCAGGCGGTCGATGTTTGGCGCTTCCACCCGCTGGGAGCGCCAGGAGGTGGTGTCGCCCATGATGTCCTGCAAAGCGGCGAGCGTGTAGGTGAGGCGCAGGGCAAGAAACTCCATCAACGAGCAGCGGATGCGATCGTGAGGTGCCAGGGTCACATCCTTCTCGAGCATGTGCACCATGCCCGCCCAGCCACGCAGCGGCAGCAACTCGGCGGTGACATAGTCCTCCCACTCCGCTTCCGGCACGCCCAGACGTTCCAGGGCATCGAGCACGACGTCCTCCACGCCCATGGCCTGCTGCTGTTGGCGTAAAAATTCGCCGCGCACCGCCCCGAGGTGCCTGCGTTGCAGGGCAAAGGGTTGCGACATGATGCGGCGGGCGGCGGCCAGCAGGCCCAATTCCCGGTGGGGCATCGGCCAATAGGCAATGCCCTGATCAAGGTAGGCCCCGACCAAGCGGATCATCGGTGGATGGACGACGCGATCAAGATCCTCGCCGGTCGCGGCAAGGACAGCCTCATGGGGCCGTCGGGGTGTCCGGGGCTGCAAATCGGCGTGGAATTCGACGCGCTTGAGACAGGCCTGCCAGAGTTTCAGTGGCGTGTCACCCGTGAGCAGGTGGGCGGAGGCGGGAGGAAGATCCCTGCGAAAATGACTGAGCCAGTCGCCCTCCTCAATCTGCCAGGCGATGTCGAGGCCGTTGACCCGTCGCACCCCGGGAATCAGCAGGGCGCGGCGCAGACGACGGCGACTGAGACGGCCGGGAAGGACCTCGGCATCCGGTTCGCCGGCAAGCACGGCATCAATGTCCTCGTCGAGAATCCGCCCCTCGGAACGGGCGTTCTGGTATTCCTCCTCGGTCAGAAACGGCTCCGCCTCGAACAGTTCGGCCGCCTCAATCACGGAGGATTCAAAATCCTGGTGCTGAAAGGCGTGCAGGGTGTTGTGATGAACAAACACGCCCATCGGTCCCTGGCTCGGCAGGCAGTGTGACGCATGTTCAAGCACAAGCCGGAGCTTGGCATGCCGGGCATCCGTGCCGGCCACCGGCGCGGCGCTCGTGCAACCGCAGGTTTCGGAGCAGGACGGGGAATTCATGGGTTTTTGAGAACAAACCTTCTCGCACGACCACAAACCATCCCCTGCGCAGGGGGTATTTGCTCCGTGGACGGGGGACCCCCCTCGCCACCCGCAAGATTGGACTGCAGAAGGGAGGGCGCCGGAGGCCTCCATGGGCGTCTTTGATTGTGCCGAGCCAACTGTCATGGCATGGCCCCTCAAATCCATTCTCACCCTGAATGCCATTTCCCACCCAACACCCCTTATCCCGCCGCGCCGCGCTGCCCAGCCTTGCCGTCAGTCTGCTGGTCGCCCTGACCGCCTCCGCTGGCCCGGTGACCCCCACTCCCACCCTGGCCGAAGCCGCCGGGCTCAAGTCCAACCCGTTGAGTTTTGCCGACGGCGCCCTGACGTTGGACACGCATTTCAACAGCCGTTTCGAGGCGCGCGACAATTGCAATGATTTCAATTCCGCGGTGAACTCTCCGACCGATGCCAGTTGGCTGCTGACACGCTTCCGCCTGGGCGCCCTCTTCCACCCCACGGACGGGTTCAAACTCTATGTCCAGGGCCAGGATATCCGTGAACTGGGCGGCAGCCGTCCCAACAATGTAGGCACCTTTGGCGCCGACGGCGACGATGTCTTCGACATCCTGCAGGCCTGGACCGAGTTGGGCGACGACAGCCGCGGTCTGAGCCTGCGCGCGGGCCGCCAGCCCTTCAACTACGGCGACCAGCGCCTGCTCGGCAATCCGCAGTGGCTGAATTCCACCCGCGCTTGGGATGCCTTGCGGCTTCGTTATGCGAAGGAAACCTGGAGCCTAGACCTGTTCTCCGGCAGCCCGGTGACCTTCGTCAACAACCAGTGGAACAAGTCCGACTTCTTCAACACCCATGAAGGACGCGACGCCATCGACAGCGGCGCCTGGTTTTCCTCGCGCACCCTCGTGCCCTGGCAGAAACAGACCGATTTCTTCGTCATCAACCAGCGACTCGACAAACTGCCGGGCGCCCCGGGGGCACCCCTCGGCGCCGGCGGCCACAGCAATGTCTGGAGCCTCGGCACCCTGATGAAGGGCGACCCGGCAAAACTGGCCAACTGGGACTATGACTTTGAGACTGTCCTGCAGCTCGGTCGCGCCGGCGGTCTCTCGCACCGCGCCTTCGCCGGCCATGGCGGCATCGGCTACAACTTCTCCGGCCCCTGGAAACCCCGGCTTGGCGTGCAGTACAACTACGCCTCCGGCGACCGCGATCCGACCGACGGCAACAGCCGCACCTTCCAGAATTACTTCCCGGGCAACCACGCACTTTATGGCTTCATGGACACCACCGGCTGGATGAACCTGCACAACCCGCAGCTCAATTTCTCCGTTCAGCCCACGGAACGGCTCAAACTCACCTTCGATGCCATGACCTTCTGGAATGCCACCAACACCGACGCTTGGTATAGCGCCAACACCACGACCACCGTCCGGCCGGTCAACAACGCCGCACGCGGTGCCAGTCGTTACCGCGGTGCCGAACTCGACGTCAACGCCTGGTACAAGCTCAACACCCACGTCGCCCTGCAGGCCGGTTACGCCTGCTATCTGGCCGGCAACTACCTGGCACGCACGGGTGCCAGCGACAACGCCCATTTCGGTTACGCGCAGCTCTCGGTCACCTTCTGAAACCGCCCCACCCCCGGCAGGGGCGAAGAATCCCCTGCCGGGGGGATGTTTTTCCTGAGAAGCACGTGCGTCTATCTTTCACGAACCAATTTTCCCATCCGCCATGTCCGCCCCCTCCCCCTCCGCCGTCGCCCCCGGCCCGAAACCGGTAGGCAACCTCGCCGGTCTCCGTCAGCATTTCGCCAAGGACGCCATTTCCGGCTTTCTGGTCTTCCTGATCGCCCTGCCCCTCTGCCTCGGCATCGCCAAGGCCAGCGGCTGTCCGGCCATCGCCGGTATTTTCACCGCGGTTGTTGGCGGCATGCTGACCCCCTTCCTGAGCAACTCCGAGCTCACCATCAAGGGACCTGCCGCCGGCATGATCGCCATCGTGCTCGGAACGGTCAATGAACTCGGCTACGAAAAGGCACTCGCGGTCGGCATGGTGTCCGGCTGTCTGCAGATCCTGTTTGGCGCGCTCCGCCTCGGCACCCTCGGCGAATTCTTCCCCGTGGCCGCCGTCCACGGCATGCTCGCCGCCATCGGCGTCATCATCATCTCGAAACAGATTCACGTTGCCCTCGGCGTCGCCGCGCATGCCAAGGAACCGCTCGAACTGCTGGCCGAACTGCCGCACAGCCTGATGAACTTGAACCCGGAGATCGCCCTCATCGGTGCGCTCTCCCTGATGCTGCTGTTCGGGCGACTTCTGATCAAAAACAAGGTCATCCAGGCCATTCCCGGACCGCTGATGGTATTGCTCGCCGCAGTGCCGCTGTCCTTCTACTTCGACATCTCCCACCAGCACATGTACCAGTTCCACGGCCACTCCTACGAGGTCGGTCCGGACAAGCTGGTCAACCTGCCGCTCAACATCCTCGACGGCATCAAGGGCCCCGATTTCTCCGCGATCTTCAGCGCCGCAAGCCTGAAGTGGATCGTCATGTTCTGCCTCGTCGGCAGCCTGGAATCCATGCTGAGCGCCAAGGCGGTGGATCTGCTCGACCCCTGGCAGCGCCGCACCGACCTCAACCGCGACCTGCTCGCGGTGGGTGTCGCCAACACCCTCGTCGCCTGCATCGGCGGCCTGCCGATGATCTCCGAAATTGTGCGTTCCTCCGCGAACAAGAACAACGGGGCACGCACCCGCTGGGCCAACTTCTGGCACGGCGTTTTCCTGCTCCTGCTGGTCGCCAGCGTGCCCTCCCTGCTCAACCACATCCCGCTCGCCGCCCTCGCCGGCATGCTGGTCTTCACCGGCTACAACCTTGCCTCTCCCAAGGAGTTCCGCCACATGCTGCATGTCGGCAAAGGCCAGCTGGTTGTCTTTGTCGCCACCCTGATCGCCACCCTCGCCACCGACCTGCTGCTCGGCATCGCCTTCGGCATCGTGGTCAAGCTGGTCCTGCACGTCTGCAGCGGTGTCAGCCCCGCCAACCTGCTGAAGCCGCACGCGGAGATTGAAACCTGCCCGAACGAGGGCCACCCTGTGGTTCGCGTGCACGAGGCCGTCGTCTTCAGCAACTGGCTGCCGCTGCGCAAAAAGCTGCTCGCCCTGCGCAGCCACCCCAAAGTGCGAGTTTGCCTTGCCGGCACCCGCTTCGTCGACCACTCGGTGATGAAGAAGCTGGAGGAAATGGTCCAGGATTGGAAGCTCGAAAACCGCGAGCTGATCATCGAGGGCCTTGAGGCTCACCAGCCCGTTTCCGACCACCCCCAGGCCGCCCGCCTGCTGCGTGCCTGAGCATTAGACGTCCCCAACTTGAGGCCGATCCGGCCTACCTCGACCGTCCTCCTGTGTTCTGGGGGACGGATCACGGCTGAAGGGCCAGCACAAAAATCAGTCGCCCCTCGCGCCAGCGCGGACCGCCAATGAACAGCGGGCTGCCCGGCCTCAGGACGGCATCCGTCTTCACCAGCACCTGCTGGTCGCGCCAGAACTGCAAGTGCAGGTTGACGCCGCCGCCGGGAGCCGGCCCCTTGGAATCCACCTTGAGAAAGAGGTCCTTCGACGGCACCACCCAGGATTCATACTCGCGGAAGACATCCTGCAAATGCTCGCCCAGAATCTCAAAGTGACCGCTTTCCGGGAAAGCCGCGGCCAGCCGTGCCGCCAGGTTGGGCACGTGCGGAGAATCGGCCGGGGATGATCCGGGGGGTGCCACCGGCAGGGCATGCACGAGCGCCCCCCAGACCTTGCCCTCGGTCGCAGGATCCGGCGGTCGGCGCGGGGCCTCGGCCGCCGGCAGCATCAGCGCGGCGCAGGCAAGGCAGCAAAGGGCGGTCAGCCGTTTCATTCGCGTGAGGCGTTGGCAGTGAGGGTCGCAGTCT
Source organism: Prosthecobacter sp. (assembly GCA_030827515.1). Classification (GTDB taxonomy): domain Bacteria; phylum Verrucomicrobiota; class Verrucomicrobiia; order Verrucomicrobiales; family Verrucomicrobiaceae; genus Prosthecobacter. The sequence goes on from JAUREI010000003.1 coordinate 53,030, forward strand.
CATCCTTGGCGGTGGCGGGCGGCGCTGAACCAGCATTCTGCTGGTGCACGGAGAACAATTGCTGATCCGCAGCCCCCTGGCGGAAGCCGACGAGCGGCCTTTCAGCCGGCATTTCCTCCAGCCCGTCGAGCAGCAGGACCGTGGCCCCCGCCGCCTCGGAGAAATGGGTCGTGGCATGCACTTCGGGGTCCGGCGTGTAGGTGGCCAGCACCCGGCTGTCGACGCCCGAGTCCGGTCGCAGCACCAGCACGGCCAGAAGGACCAGCGCTGCCGCGGCCGCGAGGCGCGGCAGACGCAAGTAGGCCAGCCAGGAGGGGCCTGAGCCGCGGCGGGCAGGCACTTCACGGGCGAGACGAACCTGGATCTGGCTGTTGAAAAAGTCCGCATGCGGCACGGCCATCTCCTGGGGCAAATGCTCGCGCAGCGTGCGGCGTAGTGCCTGCAGGGACTCCGCCTCGCGGCGAAGGGCAGGTTCGACGGTCAGGCGCGCGGCGAAGCGCTCGCGTTCAAGCGGCGTCATCTCGTCGTCGAGCCAGCGCAGCAGCTCGGTGTCTTCAGGCGGCGTTTTCATAGGTGTCCTTGAGCAGTTCTTGCAGCTTCTTGCGGGCGTAAAACAGGCGACTCATCACCGTTCCCAGTGAACAGGGCACGGCGGCGGCGATCTCCTCATACGAAAGGCCCTCGATCTCGCGCATGACAATGACCTGGCGATGATCCTCGCTGAGCTGGCCCATGGCGGCGCGGATGCGCCCGCCAAGCTCGGCGTTGCGCAGGGCCTCGTCCGGCGCGTCGGCCCCGCGTGGCGCGGTCTCCGCTCCGGCGGCCACACGATGCTCGGTGCGCTCGTCATCGAATTCGCCTTCGCCCTGGATGCGCTTCTTGCGCAGCCAGTCATAGGTGACGTTGTGGGCGATGCGATACAGCCAGGTGTAAAACGCCGAATCCATCTTGAACCGCGGCAGGGCGCGCCAGGCCTTGATGAAGGCCTCCTGCGCGAGGTCCCAAGCCTCGGTCTCGTTCTGGATCATGTGGTAGGTCATGGCGTAGATTCTCCCCCGATAGCGCGTCACGAGCAGGTCGAAGGCGCGCGAGTCACCCGCCTGACTGCGCCTGACCAGGTCGTGGTCCGGGACTTCGCCGGGTTCAGGCGCAGAAGAGACGGGCATGAGCTCGGATGTCAGAGGTGAAGACGGGGCCGCGGGCGCGCTTATTCAGAGGTATTTTCCCCGGATTTGCGCTGGCGTCAAAGCGCAGATTCAGACCCGGCGCCGCGGCTGCCCGCGGCGGAGCGACAAAAAAAGTGCCGCGAGGCGTCTCCAACCCGTATCCTCCTTTGCCAAAACCCCACTCCCTCTCCAAGATGAGCGCCATCATGTCCACCGTCCAAACGGCCGCGAAGGGCCGTCAGTTCCCGAAGTTCGATCTCGCCCGCCTGCTGCACACCGTCTTCGAACCCACCTACGGCCGCAAGGTCTGCATCCTGATCGACCTGCCCGACCTCGCCGAGGCCAAGGACATGGCCTTCCTGCGCAACCCTGACCGCGCCATCCAGCAGCGCGCCCACCAGTATTTTTACCTCGGCCTGCAGGAGGGTGTCATGGAGGAACTCGCCCTCCAGGGCGGCGAGATGTTTGCCTACGTCCAGACCGGCGGCAGCAACCTCGACCTGCCCGACGAATGCGCCGACATGCAGGGCAACCGCCTCAGCCTCGAGCGCGACATCTACCCGAACTACGACCTCATCCTCTGCATCTCGACCTTCTCGGCCACCGCGCCGCTGACCGCCTTTGCCAAACAATATGGCTTCCGCGGCGCCACCCTGCACGGCCTCAACGAGGTCATCCTCAACAGCGGCCTGGCGGTCGATTACAATGATGTCAGTCGAGACGCCGAGAAGCTGCGCCTGTCCCTGACCCGCGCCGACCGCATCGAGATCGATTTTGCCCTCGAAAGCGGCGAGGTGCTCACCGCTGCACTCGAACTCGGCGGCCAGGAGGCCCAGAAAAGCCACGGTCTCTGCCGTGGCGACACCCCCGACATTGCCAACCTGCCGGCCGGCGAAGTCTACTTCGTGCCGACCGGCGCCGAGGGCCACTTCCCGATGAAGTATGAAGACGGCACCCTCGGCAAACTCACCGTCGTCGAAGGCCGCATCATCCGCAGCGAACTCATCGCCGGCAGCCAGACGACCATCGACAGCCACAACGCCCGCCTGCAGGACGATCCGATGACCGGTGTGCTCGGTGAACTCGGCTTCGGCACCCAGGTGCTGCCGGTCTCCGGCGCCGACATCCAGGACGAAAAGGTGCTCGGCACCTGCCACCTCGCCACCGGCCGCGACGACCATCTCGGCGGTCACATCACGCCCGACCTCTTCAAGCGACGCCAGAACGCCACCCACGACGACATCCTGTTCGCGCCCCACAAGACGCCCAACTTCGACATCCGCCAGGTGCGCATGTTCCGCGGCGCTCAGCAGGAAATCCTCATTGAGCACTTCCAGCCCGCCAAGTACCTGCTCGACGCCCTCGCGGCCGAATGACGCGGTGAATCCCTACGAGACAACGCGGCTGCTCGACGAGTACCTGCTCTTCCATTACGGAACCCCCGACGAGGTGCTGCCTTGGCCCGAGGGCCCGCAGAGCGCCCTCGGTTTCGCCGAACGAACGGTCAGCGAGCTGGCGGACTTCAGCCGCCAGCCAGCCACCGCCCTCGACCTTGGCTGCGCGGTGGGTCGCTCCAGCTTTGAGCTTGCCCGCAATGGCCTCGACGTTCTCGGCATCGACTTCAGCCAGCGTTTCATCGATGCCGCCTCCGCCCTCGCCTCCGGCGAGGCGCTCGCCTACCGACGCCTCGACGAGGGGGCAGCCGCCACGGAACTCGTCGCCCGCGCACCCGACGTCACCCCGCGCGGGCAAGTGAGCTTCGAATCCGGTGACGCCATGAACCTGCGCGCCGACCTCGGCGCTTTTGATCTCGTTCACGCTGCCAACCTGCTCTGCCGTCTGACCGACCCCGAGCGCCTGATTGGTCGCCTGCCCTCTCTGATCAAGCCTGGCGGCCAGCTCCTGCTGACCACCCCCTGCACCTGGCTGGAGGAGTTCACCCCGCGCGGCCACTGGCCGCAGGGCTCGACCTTCGAATGGCTGCAGGACCAACTTGGCGGCGAATTCGTGCTGGACCTGCGCAAGGACTTGCCCTTCCTCATCCGTGAGCACGCCCGCAAGTATCAGTGGAGCGTCGCCCTCGGCACCCGCTGGATCCGCCGCGGCTGATGCGCCCGCGAGTGCGGGCGACTTTCCCTTGCGAAACGCCCGCCTTGGCGCTTGTTGCCGGCCCCCTGCCGCACGCCAGCGGTCAGGCCACCCGCCCATCCCCGACCGCCATGTCCTCTGACACCAAGACTTCCGCCGCCTCCATGGAGAAAATTGTCTCGCTGTGCAAGCGCCGAGGTTTCATCTACCAGAGCAGCGAGATTTACGGCGGCTGCGGCGGCATCTGGGACTACGGCCCGCTGGGCGCCGAACTAAAGCGCAACCTTCGCGACATCTGGTGGCGCACCATGACCCGCGAGCGCGAGGACGTGCTCGGCCTCGACGCCGGCATCCTCATGAACCCGGCGATCTGGAAGGCCAGCGGTCACGTCGACACCTTTGCCGACCTCATGCGCGAGTGCTCGCTCACCAACAAGCGCGTGCGCGCCGACCACGTCGAACCGCAGGACGGCACCGTGCTCCGCTACAGTGCCGCCCACGCCCCCAACGGCTGGCGCTGGGATCGCCCGATCACCGCCCTGCTCAAGAACGGCGAGCACATCGAAAGCTTCCGCAAGCGCGTGCGCGCCCTCATCGCCCAGAACGCCGGCGAGGCCGCCGGCAAGCCGGAAGAAATCGAACTGCTCGACGAGACCAAGACCGACGTCGTCGCCGGCAGCGTCGACTTCCACCCCGAGACCGGCGGCCTGCTTGGCGAGGCCCGTCCGTTCAACCTCATGCTCAAGACCTACCTCGGCCCCACCGCGACCGAGGACGACGTCACCTACCTGCGCCCGGAGACCGCGCAGGCGATCTTTGCTCAGTTCAAGAACGTCTTCGACTCAAGCCGCGTGAAGGTGCCGTTCGGCATCGGCCAGATCGGCAAGGCCTTCCGCAACGAGGTGACCCCGAAAAACTTCACCTTCCGCAGCCGCGAATTCGAGCAGATGGAACTCGAGTTCTTCATCAAGCCCGACGAGGCCGTCGAGATCATCTGCGGCGAAGTCGCCCCATGGCACGAGGGCGCCGACCTCAGCGAACCGCAACCGAACTGGGGTTGGGAACTGTGGCACCGCTACTGGGTCGACCAGCGCACGAGGTTCTACCAGGGCATCGGCATCGGCAACGTGCTCGAGTACTACTGGCAGACCCCCGAGGACCTCGCCCACTACGCCCGCGCCTGCGTCGACATCCTCTGCGAGTTCCCCTTCGGCACCGAGGAACTGGAAGGCATCGCCGCACGCGGCGACTTCGACCTTTCACAGCACCAGAAGCACAGCGGCAAGACCCAGGAAGTCTTTGACGAGGAACTCAAGAACGCCGCCGCCAAACTCAGCGATGAACAGAAGGAGGCCCTCATCCAGAAACGCCTTGCCGCCGAGGCCGCCAAGACCAAGGGCAGTCCCCTGCCCGAGGCCGACGTTCGCGCCTGGTTTGAGCGTCTCTTCAAGGGCAACTACGTGCCGCACGTCATCGAACCCTCCGCCGGACTCGACCGCATGGCGCTTGCCGTCATCGCCAAGGCCTACGAGGAGTTCGAGAAGACCGACGACAAGGGCAAGAAGGAAACGATCACCGTTCTGCGCTTCCACCCACGTGTCGCCCCGATCAAGGTCGGCGTGTTTCCGCTGCTCAAGAACAAGCCGGAACTCGTCGCCAAGGCCCGCGAAGTCTACGCCCTGCTCAAAAAGCACCTCAACTGTTTCTACGACGAGACCGCCAGCATCGGCCGCCGCTACGCCCGCCAGGACGAGGTCGGCACGCCCTTCGGCGTCACCATCGACTTCGAAACCTGCGGCGAAAAGGGCCCCGAGTTGCAGGACACCGTCACCCTCCGCCACCGCGACGGCGGCGAGCAGGAACGTGTGAAAATCAGCGACCTGCTCGGGAAGTTGTTGCCGCTCTGCTCCTGAGCGGTTGGCCGACGGTCAGGCTCGATCCGGCGATTCAGGACTCAGCGTCCATAGGTTTCATCGGCCTATGGGACCCAATTCAACGCAGGACGTCCTCACACCGGTCGCTTCCAAAACGGCTTCTTGACCACCTCGGCCGGGAAGCGCCGGCCGCGAATCTCGATCTCGAGGGCCGTGCCCGGCGCAGTGGCGG
>JAUREI010000261.1 GCA_030827515.1 Prosthecobacter sp.
GGGATCTCTCAAATTTGAGAACCTCGTTCAGTGGTTCCCTCTCTGAAATTCGAGATCGCCTTCAGCCTTCGATCATCCGGCAGGCCGGAAGTCCGGCGCGCATCTCGCGCCACGGGGCCTCGGCCGACACGTCCTGCGGGTCGGGCACGGCGGCCAGGTCGTCGGGCAGCTTGGCGGGCGACAGGATGGCGAGGAAGACCAGCGGTTCGTCGTGCGGGTTGTAGGTGGCGTGCACGACACCCGGCGGGATGTGCGCCATTTCCCCAGCGCGCAGCACGCGCCTTTCCTCGCCGACCCACTGCTCGGCGCGGCCATAGATGACGTAGATGATCTCCTCGCGGTGCGGGTGGAAGTGGAAGGGGTGGCAGTGCCACGGATCCATGTTGGCGCGGACCATCAGCAATTTGTCGGCCTCGACCAGATCCGGGCGGCACAGCCATTCGTTGTGCGTCCACGGATTCGTTTCGCGGGCGGCGTCAGCGATCGTCACAAAGCGGGCAGGGGAGTCAGGCATGCCGGCACTGTGGCGGGTTCGCCCGCGATGGCAAACGCCGGCTGGCGGTCGACTCCCACCTGCGGCTATCCGTTTCCCACGCCAGTCATTCGGCATTTGGCAGCCCGGCGGTTTCGGCGTAGTTGAGAAACATGAAGATTCTGGCCGCAATGTCGGGAGGAGTGGACAGCAGCGTCGCCGCGGCGCTGCTGGTGCGCGCCGGCCACGAGGTGACGGGCGCCTACATGAAGAACTGGATCAACGAGGAGAACATCCTCGGCCACTGCCCCTGGCAGGAGGACATCGAGGACGCGCGCGCGGTGGCGGACCAGCTCGGCATCGAGTTCCATGTCGTCAACCTCATGCAGGACTACCGCGAGCGGGTGGTCAAATACCTGCTTGAAGGCTACCAGGAGGGCGTGACGCCGAATCCCGACGTCATGTGCAACCGCGAGATGAAGTTCGGGGTGCTCTGGGACTGGGCGCGCGCCCGCGGTTTCGACGCCATCGCCACCGGCCACTACGCGCGCAAGACCGAGGACGACCTCGGCATCCGCCGCGGCGCCGACCCGAACAAGGACCAGAGTTACTTCCTCGCCATGATGCGTCCGGAACAGGCGCGCATCGCCCGTTTTCCCATCGGCCACCTGCTCAAGCCCGAGTTGCGCGCGCTGGCCCGCGAGTTCGGCCTGAAGACGGCGGAGAAGAAGGACAGCCAGGGCATCTGCTTCATCGGCGAGGTGAAGATGGAGGACTTTTTGCGCGCCTTCGTGCCCGACCGACCCGGCCCCATCGTCGATCTGGAGGGACGGGTCCTTGGCGAGCACAAGGGCCTGCACCTCTTTACCCTCGGCCAGCGCAAGGGCATCGGCGTCGCCAGCCCGCTGCACAAGCAGGCCTACGTGGTGGTGGCCAAGCGACCCGAGCGCAACGAACTCGTCATCGCCATCGAGAACCCCGAGACGCCCCTGCTGTGGGCACGCCGCTGCGTCATCGGCAGCCTCAGTGGCGTCACCGCCCCGCTCGACAGCGCCCGCAGCCTCGAGGCGCAGCCGCGCTACCGCTGCCCGGCCGGTCGGGCCGGCTTCACCCCGCTGGGCGATGGCCGCGCGGAACTCCTCTTCGAAGAGGCCCAGCGCGCCCTCACCCCCGGCCAGATCTGCGCCCTCTACGATGGCGACCGCCTGCTCGGCGGCGCCGTGTTCGAGCAGATCGTGCACGAGGCGGGTTGTTCCTCGTTACCCCCCGCGTGAGGCGAGGAATTCCACAATGCCGGCGGCGAGGTGGGGACCGATGCCGGGAACGCGGGCGATGTCGTCGACTGTCGCTTTGCGCAGGCGGGCGACCGAGCCAAAGGCCTTGAGCAGGGCCGCCTTGCGCGCCTCGCTGACGCCGGGGCAGTCGTCGAGCAGGCTCTCTGAGACGCGCCGGGCGAGCAGCAGTTGGTGGTAGCCGTTGGCCCAGCGGTGGGCCTCGTCGCGGATGCGCTGGAGCAGTTTCAGGGCACCGCAGTCGTGCGACAGCCGCAGGGGCTCGGACTCGCCGGGCCGGAAGATCTCCTCGTGCTGCTTGGCCAGGCCGATGATCGGCAGCTCGCCGAGGCCGAGGCGCTGCAGTTCCTTGACGGCGACGCCGAGCTGGCCCTTGCCGCCGTCGACGATGACCAGGTCGGGGAGGCGCACGAAGCGCTGGGTCTTGCCGGCGCGCGCCTCCGGCTGTTCCAGCCGGCGCATGACTTCCAGCGGCGATTCGGTGGTGAAATCGGCGTCGTCGCCAAGGGCGCGCCGGCCCTCGAGCAGAATGCGCGAGAAGCGCCGGCGGATGACCTCGGCCATGCTGACGAAGTCGTTCTGGCCGGTCACCGCGCGGATGCGGTAGCGGCGGTAGCTGGCGTTGTCGGGCACGCCGCGGTTGAAGCGCACCATGCTGGCCACGCAGTGGGTGATGCCGATGTTGGCGATGTCGAAGCACTCCATCACCAGCGGCGGTCGCTCCAGCCCGAGTTCCTCCTGCAACTCGCGCACGTCGGCCATCGGGTGGAGGGTTGACACGACTTTGGCGCGGGCGCCGCGCTCGAAGCTGCGCGCGGGCTTGAAGGTCTTTTCCAGATCGCCGGCGAGGTCGCGCAGTTCGGCGGCCTTTTCGAAGTCGAGCTTGGCGGCGGCGCGCTGCATTTCTTCCTCTAGCATGGCCTTCAAGTCGCGCAGGCCCTTGCCCTCAAGATAACCGCAGGCCTGCTCCATGCGTTGGCGGTACTCCTCCTCGCTGACGCGGCCGATGCAGGGAGCGGAACAGTTCTTGATGACGTCGTTCGAGCAGTGCTTGTAGTCGTCGGCATCGGGCCGCATGGGCCGGCAGACCCGCAGTCCATACTTCTTGTTCAGCCAGTTGAGGGTCGTGCGCAGGGCGCCGGAGTGGGCGAAGGGGCCGAAGTAGCGGGCGCCGTCGTCCTTCTTCATCCGCGTCAGCGAGAAGCGCGGGAAGGCGTCCTGGAAGTGCACGCGCACGAGCAGGAAACCCTTATCGTCGCGGAAGCTGATGTTGTATTTCGGCCGGAATTCCTTGATGAGCCGGCCTTCCA
>JAUREI010000229.1 GCA_030827515.1 Prosthecobacter sp.
GCCCCGGATCAGGAGCGCGGCTGTCGCATTGTCATCAAGCTGAAGGAGGACGCCAGAGAGTTTGCCCAGGCCCAGCGCGTGCGCGCCATTCTAGGCAAGTACTCCAACTTTGTCGGCTTCCCAATCCATCTCAACGGAGAGCGAGTCAACACCGTCGAGGCGATCTGGCTGAAGAACAAGGACGAGGTCACCGAGGAACAGTATGAGGAATTTTACAAGTTCGCCGCCCACGCCTTCGACAAGCCCGCCTACCGTCTTCACTTCCAGGCGGATGCACCGCTGGTGATCAACGCCCTGTTGTTCATGCCGGAGCAGAACACGGAACTGTTCGGCATGGGGCAGATGGAGCCAGGTGTCGGCCTGTACTGCAAAAAGGTGCTGATTGACCCGCATCCGAAGAAACTGCTGCCCGAATGGCTTCGCTTCGTGCGCGGCGTCATCGACAGCGAGGACCTTCCGCTCAACATTTCTCGCGAGTCGATGCAGGACAGCGCCCTCGTGCGCAAGCTGGGCGAGGTGGTGTCCAAGCGCCTGCTCAAGTTCCTCGACAAGGCAGCCCAGGACGATCCCGGGCAATTTCAGGAGTTTTACGCCAAGTTCAGCCGGTTCTTCAAGGAGGGCGTGGCGACGGACTTTGCCAATCGGGAGGCGATCGCCAAATTGCTGCGCTTTGAGTCGAGCCTGACGGCTGCGGGCGAAGTCATCGGGCTTGCCGATTATGTCGCGCGCATGAAGGAGGAGCAGAAAGCCATTTATTACCAGGTGGCCCCCAGCCGTGCGACGATTGAAACGGGTCCCTATCTTGAAGCCTTCAAGCAGAAGGGTTACGAGGTGATCTTCCTCTATGAACCCATCGACGAGTATGTCGTCTCCAGCCTGCGCGAGTTTGATGGCAAGCCGCTGCAGGCGGTCAACTCCCCGGATGTCGACCTGGGTGAGGTGGCCGGGAAAGGGGAAGCACTCGGGGATGAGGCGGCCGGTAGCCTCTGCAACTGGCTGAAGGAGTCGCTTGCCGATGGCGTCGAGGAGGTTCGCACGGGCAAGCGTCTGGTTGGCAGTCCGGCCCTCGCAATCACCCCAGAGGGCGAACTGACTCCGCAGATGCGCCAGATGATGCGCGCGCTCAAGCCCGACGAGGTCGCGGCGCCAAAGGTCATCCTGGAAATCAACCCTCGCCACGAACTCATCCGCAGGCTCGCGGTCCTCCGCGAGAGCGATGCCGACACGGCGCGCCTCATTGGCGCCCAGGTGCTCGACAATGCCCTGCTTTCCGCCGGGTTGCTCGATGATCCTCAGCGTATCGTTGCGCGCACGGAGCAGATCATGGCCCGGTTGCTTGGGAACTGACCCCCTTGTGCCCCTTCGCGCGCGTTCCCTGCGGGGTCCGCGCGTTTTTCATGGGCAGGGCACAAAAAAAGGCGGGCGGACCTTGGGGTCCGCCCGCCGTGGGAAAGGAATTTACTCGGCGGAGTTTTCTTCGACGTAACGGATGACATCGGAGACCGACTGAAGCTTTTCTGCTTCCTCGTCGGGCACGTCGATGCCAAATTCCTCTTCGAAGGCCATAACGAGCTCCACGGTGTCAAGAGAGTCGGCGCCTAGGTCCTCGATAAACTTGGCTTCGGGGGTCACCTGCTCCGGGTTCACGCCGAGCTGTTCGACGATGATGTCTTTGACTTTTTCTTGAATGTTGTCTGCCATAATGGGGATGAGGATGTGCGGCGGAGAGGTAGCGGCTGGTTTCTGTTTGGCAAGGGGGAATTCGCTCTTTTTTCAAGGTGGCACCCGGGGACTTACGCAGCATCGGTGGGGGGCTTTTCCCCGGATTCCTCGACCTCAGGCGCTTTCTCGATGAGTTCACCCTGAAAGTTGGCCAGCAGTCTGTCCAAAATCCGGCCTGCCCCCACGAACTTCAAGTCGTCGATAACGGCCCGCTTCTCACGCCCCTCGGAGTTCCGGTGCCAGGCGTAGGCGAGCCCCTTGTGATCCCAGGGACGCTTGTCAATGCGGTAGACGTCCGCAAAAGACACGGTCTCACCTTCGGGGGTGATCCAGTGCCCGGAGCCACAGCGCAACACCCTGCGGCGGTTGAACAGCATCAGGCCGGCGGTGGCCATCGCGGCGAGCACGGTGCCGCCACCCCACCAAAACTGTTCGGTGATCTCGCGTTCGGTGTAGCGGTGGGGCTTCTCGGGCCAGCCATTGGCGGCGGCATAGCTGACCCAGCGCGGTGCCTCGCCGTTTTTGCCGAAGGGCCAGCCATTGGCGGAGGCTTCGGCCGTCCAGGCCTCGAGCCGGCCCAAGGCTTTGGCCGCGTCATAAGATTTCAGCAGTTCCTGCTCGAACCACACCTTCTTTTCGGCGACCTCATTGGCCGCGGGGTAGCCATAACGGCCATCGTAGAGGAAATAGAGCCCCATCAGCAGCAGCATGCCGGAGAGAATGCCCATGCGTCGAAAATACCAGGTCGAGACGCGGCACTCAATGGGTTCGACGGTCGGGTCGGGTGAAACCATGCGTGAATTCAAGGCCGTCCCGGCAGTCACGCAACAGCGATTCCAAAATTGGACCGTTTTTCTCCCCGCATCCTTTTCAACGTCGCAAATGGGAAAAGTGTCGTATCTGATTCCGTTCCCCCATTCCCATGATGCTTCTACTTTTCATTATCACGATGGCCCTGTCTGCCCTGGCCTCGCTCAAGGTTCGCAGCGCCTACAACCGTTACTCACAGGTCCCGGCCTCGTCCGGTCTCACAGGCGCTCAGGTTGCCCAGCGCATTCTCGACCTGAACAACATCCGGGATGTGTCCATCCATGCCACCCCGGGGCATTTGACCGATCACTATGACCCCGCCCACAGGCGCCTGGTGCTGTCTGAGGAAAACTTTTACGGCACCTCCGTGGCCGCCCTCGGTGTGGCCGCCCACGAGGCCGGGCATGCCCTCCAGCATCAGCAACTTTACGCTCCCCTCCAATGGCGAATGGCTGCAGTCGGCATCACCGGCATCGCCAGCCAGATCGTCATGTGGGTGCCGATCGTCGGCATGTTTGGCGGTCTGCTGGATTACAAGCTCGCCATCACGATCATGGCGGTTGCCATGGGGGTGCTGATGCTCTTCCAGTTGGTCACCCTGCCGGTTGAGTTCGATGCCACGGCTCGAGCAAAGAAAATCCTCGCAGGGACGGGAGCCATTGCACCTGGATCCGAATTTCAGGCGATGAGCAAGGTGCTCGACGCCGCCGCCCTCACCTACGTGGCCGCCTTTGTCAGCAGTCTGGCATACTTCCTCTACTACGTGCTGCGGATGTCCGTGGCCAGTCGCGAGGACTGAGGCGGGACTGGATAGGTATTATCCAGATCAGTCAATTTGCGGTCAATTCTTATTCTGATTATCGACACGCATAAACGGTCATTGTGCCGCGAGTCTTTAAGGCTAGTCTGGCGGATGATTCGTTGCATCTTTCTATTTTTTGTTCTTGTTGTAGCAACGCTTTTTGCATCCCAAGATCCGGCACCGACCGATAGCTCCAAGCATTTTGCGGAGGTACAAAAGCGTCTCAAAAGGCTGGATTCGGGCGAGTACGATCTGGACGGCATTCGTATAAACGCCGTTACCCGTGAGGTGCGATTGCCGGCGCGGATCGTATTGCGCGAGGCTCCCATTGAATATCTGTTGGTCCACGAAACCGGCAAGACACATGAGACCGTGCTGACCACGGCCGTGTCTCCCACGGCGATCCAAGTGGCTCTTTTGTTGGCCAACTATCAGGCGGCGACCGAAGGGCTACTGGCCAAACTCCCGGAGGCACAACGTCCGCAAATCGCTTGGAATGAAGAACCCCCGGCATCCCCCGGTGCCAATCGGGTGAGTTTGCATGCCGAGTGGATTGAACTCGGAAAAGTGAAGCATGCACAACTTTCCGACTGGGTTCAGAATGCGGAAACCCGCCAATCGCCCGCCGATCTTGACCATTGGATTTTCAACGGTTCGTACATTGACGAGCGTGGTTTCATTGCTCAGAACGAGGGCAGCATAATTGCGGTCTGGCTTGACCGAGGCGCTGTTTTTAATTCACCAGCTGAAGGCAATTGGGAGGACCAGCGCTGGATTTCCATGCCTAAAAACATCCCGGAAATAGGAACCGAGATTACTGTGGTCATCCGCCCGGCATCTCCCGTCGCCGCCAAAACGCCCACCAAGCCCGGTGCCTGAGCCCACAATGTTGCCGCCGTTTTCCCCTACTACGCCATGAAATCAATACTTAATTTCGCAGCCATTTTGTTGCTGCCACAACTCGCCCTTTCCCAGGCAGCCACCCAGCCGGCTCGCCATGAATCCCTCAAGCAGGAAATCCGGCTCGCCTACAATCGTGGCCTCGCCTTTCTGCGTTCCCATCAGGACAAGGGAACCGGCCAGTGGGGCGATGCCGA
>JAUREI010000279.1 GCA_030827515.1 Prosthecobacter sp.
CCCCGAAACGCCCAACCATGCGCTCCAGTGAACTGCTCCGGCTGTCAAGCTGGCTGCTTCCGCCGCCACTTTGCCACCCGCCATGCAGCCAGCGATCCAGCCTCCGCAGCCGCTGAAATTGGGGACATGAACCCACCCCATGCTCAACCGATCCGCCATCGTCGTTCGTCCCAGGCCGCCCTTTGTGGCATGGCTCAACGGTGTGGAGAATGACCCGGTTGATGAGGAATCCCTGCGGGATCACACGGTCTATCTGATCCCGGAATTTGACTCTCAGAGCGCCTACGAGCGCACCCTCAACGAGGTCTGGCAGCTCATCTTCGAAAACGAGTTGGAGGCCTGGTACACGGATGAAAATCTTTGGCCGCAGAACCGCACGCTGTCCCTGTTTGAGGCGTGGTTCAGTGTGGAGGTCCATGAAGTCGTCGAGGACCTCTGCGGCTTCCCGCTCGAGGATGACGACCTGATGTGAACACGCGGGGTGTATCCACCCCTGCGGTTGGCGGGCATGCGGAAGGGCACGGACCAAGCTCATCCCGCGGTTCACCCCCGCAAAAATCCGTTTCAACCGCGACTTTCCGGCGTTTCATAACGGCATGACCCCGTCCTCGAAAACCTTCCTCCTCGACCTGCTTGCCACGCCCAGCCCGACCGGCTTTGAATATCGCGGCCAGCGCAAGTGGGCCGCGCGCCTGCGCCAGTCGGCCGACCGCGTCGAGAGCGACGCCTACGGCAACGCCTGGGCGACACTGGACGGTGCCGGCAAGAAGCCGCGCCGCGTCATGTTTGAGGCCCATGCCGACGAGATCGGCTTCATGGTCAAGCACATCACGGCCGACGGCTACCTCTGCGTTGACCGCGTTGGCGGCAGCGACGTCGCCACTGCCCGCGGCCGTCGCGTCGAGATCCTCGGCGACAAGGGCAGCGTTCGTGGCATCATCGGCAACATCGCCATCCACCTGCGCGACAACCGCGACGACGAGAAGACGCCCAAGGTCCACGAACTGTGGATCGACATCGGCGCGACGAATGCCAAGGAGGTTGCCAAGGCCGGCATCCGCGTCGGTCATCCGGCCGTCTATGCCGACACCGTCGAAGAACTCGGCGCGCATCGCCTCGTCGGACGCGCGCTCGACAACCGCATCGGCGGCTTCATCCTCGCCGAGGTCGTCGCCCGGCTCGCCGCGAAGAAGAAGCGCCCGGCGGCGACGGTGATTGCCCTCAATGCCGTGCAGGAGGAGATCGGCGGCCACGGCGCCAAAATGGCCGCCCACCGCCTGATGCCCGACGTCGCGATCGTGCTCGATGTCACCCACGCCACCGACACCCCGGCGGTGGACGTCAAGAAGCACGGCGAGGTCAAGCTCGCCGGCGGCCCCAGCCTGACCCATGGCGGCGCCAACCATGTCGAGGTCGTGCGCCGCCTCATCGAGGTGGCCGGCCGGCTCAACATCCCCGTCCAGCACGAGTCCTCCTCGCGCTTCACCGGCACCGACACCGACGTCATCTTCCACCAGCAGCACGGCATCCCCAGCGCCCTGGTTTCCCTGCCCCTGCGCTACATGCACAGCGTCGTCGAAACCGCCGACCTGCGCGACGTCGAACAGGTCATCCGCCTGCTCACCGGTTTTGCGGAAAGCCTTGCCGACACGGACGAGTTCACGGTGAAGATCTGAGGGATCTGTCGACATTAAATTGATGGAATGGAATATTTCCATCATGACCAAGACACAGATCCAAGTTCCGGAGGAGCTGTTTCGTGAGTTGCGGGCCTTCGCCAAGCAGCGCGAGTGGTCCCTGGCGGAAACCTTTCGCCGGGGTGCTGAGCTGTTGCTGCAGGTGTATCCTGAATCACTCGCCAAAACGGCCGCGCCGTGGCAGCCACCGACCTCGAAGCGGGCCGGTTGGAAAGGGCTGACGGCCGAGCAACTGCGCGACGCGGCCTTTGCCGATGGGGATCCGCGACTCACCTCCTGATCCGCCTTCCGATGCTCTCCATCGACGCCAATCTCCTACTCTACTGCTACAGCGAAGCCTCGCCGCATCATGCGGCCGCCCGGCGCTTCATCGAGGATCTCTCCCAGCGCGAGGACGTGGCGCTGAGTGAGTTCGTGCTCACCGAGTTCTATCTGCTGCTGCGCAATCCGGTCGTCCTGGAACAAGCCCTGTCGGCTCCGGAGGCCGTGGCGGTCGTGCAAAGCTACCGGCAGCATCCGCGCTGGAAAATCGTCGGCTTTCCGCCCACCAGCCGTGAAATCCATGCCGATCTCTGGCAACACGCCGCCACGCCCGGCCTGGCCCGCCGTCGCATCTACGACACCCGCATCGCCCTCTGCCTGCGCGCCTTCGGCGTCACCGAATTTGCCACCGCCAACCGCAAGGACTACGAAGGCCTGGGCTTTGCCAAACTCTGGAATCCCGTGGCTGAGTGAGAGCAGGCTCGCCGTGCCCTGTCCCTTGCGCCAGCGACCGCTCGCGGCGACGGATGCCGCATGAACCGCCGCGCCTTCCTTGCCGTCTCCCTCGCCTCCGGAGTGGCCCCGCGTCTGCGGGCAGCCACGGCCGCCCAGGCTAGCGAAGCAGCGCACGCGGAAATCTGGCGTCGCTTCATCGATGCCCACGGGCTGATGCTCGACTTCGCCGACCTCGACGGTTCGGTGTCGCTGCCGACGCCCGAGGAATGCCGGCAG
>JAUREI010000274.1 GCA_030827515.1 Prosthecobacter sp.
CACGCGACCAAACAAGAACATTCCAGTTGCCGTTCGAAGAGGCAAGTGCCGAACCAATGAGTCCTCCGATCAGGGCGTGGCTCGAGCTTGATGGCATGCCAAACCACCAGGTCAGCAGGTTCCAGATGATGCCGCCGAGCATGGCACAGAAGACCGTCATCGTGGTCACCGTGACGACCTTGTCATCGATGATGCCACTGTGGATTGTCTTGGCTACGGCCTGGCCGAAGAAGGCGCCAATGAGATTCATGCCGGAGGCTAGAACCAGGGCCTGGCGAGGGGTGAGCACCTTGGTCGAAACCACGGTGGCGATGGCGTTGGCGGTGTCGTGAAAGCCGTTGATGTACTCGAAGGCGAGCACCACAAACAGCACCACGAACAGCAGAAGCAGGGCGGTGGTCATGCTGGGCGGCGCAGCCTCAGGTGTATTTCAGAACGATCTGGGAGAGCACGTTGCCGGCATCACGGCAGCGATCGACCACCTTCTCGAGCAGGTCGTACAGGTCGCGCAGCATGATGACCCGCAGCGGATCGTGCTGGCCGCTGTAGAGGTCCTTGAGCAGTTCCATGATGAGCTTGTCGGCCTCACCCTCAATGTGTTGCAGGCGGGCATTCATCTCCTTCATCCGCTCAAGGTGCAGTTTCTTGCGCAACTCCTTGACCATGGCGACCACAGTCTCGGCGGCGGATTCGATCATGCCCATGTGTCGGCTGAACTCCGACCCCTGCACCCGGCCAGTGCAGATCAGAAAACGTTCGGCGATCTTCTCGACGGTCTTGGGGATCTTGTACAGGGCGTTGGCCAACTGCTCGATGTCCTCGCGCTCGAGCTCGGTGACGAAAGTGCGGCAGAGCGCCGCATTGATCTCCTCGGTGATGCGTTTGTCCTTGCGGCGGACCTGCTTGAACTGTTCCAGATCGCCGCTGTTGGCGGCCACGGAAAACAGGGTTTTGAGGGCCTGCACGCTGTGCCAGGTTTCTTCGGCGCTCTGCTCGAGCAGATCGTAGAAGATGTCGGTCTTGCCGAAGAGTTTTTGCAGGGAGATCATGGATGATGTGTGTAGCTTGCGAAGCTAGCGGCGATCTTGGTGGGACCGTTCGGTCTGTCAAAATGACTAATGTGACAAACTTGTGACATTTTGGAGGGGTGGATGTCAACGGAGTGTCACGCTGGCGTCACACACAAAGAGTGTTTAAAGGAACATGTGAATGCAATTAACTGATCTCTGCCAGGCAAAAAAAAGCGAACCCGTTCCCCGCTGGCGTTTTGTTGCCATGCTTCGAATTGGTCTATTTTTTCTGCTGACCCTCAGCTGCGCAGCGCAATTGCCCCTCGAATTCGAGCCCGGCAGCCGTGTCTGTCTGATTGGGAATTCGCTTTTCGACCGGATGCGCGATGACGGCCAGTTTGAAGCGCTGCTGCACCAGCGCTTTGCCCGGGAGAAACTCGTCGTGCGCAACCTCTCCTGGTCGGCGGACGAAGTGGCCCTGCGCCCTCGGCCGGAGGGCTTTGGCGACCTCAATCAGCATCTGACGGAGCACAGGGCCGATGTCATTCTCGCGGCCTTTGGCTTCAACGAGAGCTTCAAGGGTGAAGCCGGGCTCGCCGAGTTCGAAACCCTGCTCCGGGCCTTCATCACAGAACTGAAGAGCCATCGCTACAACGGCACCCGAGAACCGGTCCTCGTGCTGGTGAGTCCGACCCGCGCCGCGCCGCCGCACGAGAACCTCAACGGCCAGATCGAGCTCTACACCGCCGCCATGAAAAAGGTTGCCGCGGCCGAAAAGGTGGGCTTTGCGGACGTGTTCAGCGATCTGGCGCCGTCCACCACAAACGGCGTGCATCTCGACACGGCGGGCTACAGGGTCTTCGCCGAGCGCCTCTACCAGCAATTGACGCAGGAGACTCCGCCACAGCTCAACGAGGCCGTTCGCGCCGCCGTGGTCGGGAAGGAGGACAAGTTCTTCCAGTTCTACCGGCCGCTGAACTACTATTACATCAAGGGCGGTCGTGCCGAACCCTACGGGGTGGTCAACTTCCCCGGGGAACTGAACAAGCTCGCGCAGATGGTCGAAGCTCGAGACCGCCTCATTTGGGCTTCCGCCGATTCGGGCGAGGCTGCGGCCAAAGCCCAACTGGAGAAAGTCGTTCAATCGGTGGATGAGACACCGCTGCCCGTCATCACCGGGGATCGCCCCATCAACGAATGGCTGTCGCCCGCCGACGAGTTGAAGGCTTTCAAGATCGACCCGCGCTTTGAGGTCAGCCTCTTCGCCTCCGAGGAGGACTTCCCGGAGTTGTTCGTGAAGCCCATCGCCCTCCGTTTCGACGGCCAGGGCCGCCTGTGGGTCAGCACGAGCACGACCTATCCGCAGATCGATCCCGGTGCAGAGCCGGCGGACAAGATCCTCATCCTCGAAGATACCAACGGCGACCATCGCGCGGACAAATGCAGTGTGTGGGCTGACAAGCTCGCCATCCCGCTCAGCTTCGAGTTCGGCAACGGCGGCGTCTTCGTCTCCGATCAGCCGCACCTCACCTTCCTCAAGGACACGGATGGCGACGGCAAGGCTGACCATCGTGAAAAACTCCTCACGGGTTTCGGCACCGAGGACAGCCACCACGCGCTGCACGACTTCGTCTGGAGTCCCGAGGGCGACCTCATTTTCCGCGAAAGCATCTTCCATCACAGCCAGGTCGAGACGCCGTATGGGCCGGTCCGCGCCCGCGAGAGCAGTTTCTTTCGCTACACGCCCGCCACCGGCCGCTTGCTCGCCTTTGGCAGCTACCTGAGCACGAACCCCTGGGGCATCACCTTCGAC
>JAUREI010000255.1 GCA_030827515.1 Prosthecobacter sp.
AGTCGCCCGGCATTGAGTCGAGCCAGGTCGAGCGCCTCCTCCGAGACATCGGCCAGGACCACCCTGCTGTCAGGCCAGGCCGCCGCCAGCGTCAGGCCGATGCAGCCGGAACCGGTCGCCATGTCGAGCACGCGCGCCGGCGGCTCAACGCGACGGTCCCGGATCAACAGGTCGCAGAGGTATTCCGTCTCCGGCCTGGGAATGAGAGCGCGCTGGTCGCTGACCAGTTCGTGCCCGAGAAAGTCCACCGTGCCAAGCAGGTGCTGCAGCGGTTCGCCAGTGGCCCGGCGCTTCGTCAGGTCGCGCAGGCGCGCCAGGTCGTGCTCATGCAGTGTCTCGCCGTGGCGCAGATAAAGGTCGAGGCGACGGCAGCCCAGCACGTGCGCCAGCAGGTGCTCCATGTTCAGCCGGGCCTCGTCGACGCCGTTCTTTTCCAGGTAGCCGGCGCCGGCGGTGAGGGTTTCGAGCAGGGACTTCATGAAGCAGGGCTCGCACTGCTCCCGCCGGCCGGCCGGGAAAGCAAGCCCGGATGGCGGCCTCCCGGAAAATCCCGCCCCCGGGCAAGACATGCTGGCAGTTGCAATGCCGTCCGCCTTCCCCATACTCGCGCCACCCGCCATGCTGTCCCTGCTCAAAATCCGCCATCTGGCCCTCGTCGAAGACGTCGCCTGGGAACTGCGGGCGGGGCTCGCCGGGGTCACCGGCGAAACCGGCGCCGGCAAATCGATCATCGTCGGCGCCCTGAAACTGCTGCTCGGCGAACGCGCCGACCGCTCGCTGATCCGCAATGGCGAGGACACCTGCACGGTCGAGGCCTGCTTTCATCTCAAGGACACACGAGCGGTCGATGCCGTGCTCGCCGAGGCCGGGCTCGACCCCTGCCCGGACGGTGAACTGCTCATCAAGCGCAGCATCAGCACCGGCGGCGCCAACAAGCAGTTCGTCAACTGCTCGCCGGTGACGATCCAGGTCCTCAAAAGCCTGGGTGAACTTCTCGTCGACCTGCACGGTCCACACGACCACCAGTCGCTGCACTCGCGCGAACGCCAGCTCGACATGCTCGACAGCTATGCCGGTCTCGACACCGTCCTCGAAAGCTATGCCACGACCTGGCGCGACTGGCGCGCCGCCACGGCCGAGTTGGAGGAATTGCAGACCAGCGAACGCGCCGGCAGCCAGCAGCTCGACATGCTGCGCTTTCAGGCCGGTGAAATCGCCGCCGCCCATCTCAAGCCCGGCGAGGAGGAGGAGATCGAGGCCCGACACCGGGTCGCCGCCAACGGTGCCCGCCTCGCCGAACTCTGCGGCACCATCACGGCCCGCCTCGGTGACGGCGAGGGCGGTGTGCTCGACGCCCTGCGCGAGATCGGCCGCGCCATCCACGAACTCGAGAAGATCGACCCCTCGACCACTACCCTGTTTGCGGGTTTTAAGTCGGCCCAGATCGAGCTGGCGGAGCTGGAAAGTTCCGTGCAGGACTATGCCGACGATCTGGAAACCGATGCCGGGGAACTGGCGCGCCTCGACCAGCGCATTCACACGATCCAGACGCTGAAGCGCAAGTATGGCCCGAGCGTCGAAGCCATCCTGGAATTCCAGCAAGAGGCGGAGGCAAAATTGCACCGCATCGAAAACCGTGGCGAGGAGATCGAACGCCTGCAGCAACTCGTCGCGAGCCGCCGGCGGGAGGTCGACAAACTCGCCGCCCAGATCGGCAAAAAGCGCGTCGCCGCCGCGCCCAAGCTCGCCGCCGAGGTGGCAGGCCATCTCGCCGACCTCGGTTTCAAGCGCAGCGTCTTCGAGGTTGCGCTGACCCCGCTCGCCGAACCGGGCCCGCGCGGCCTGGAGGAGATCGACTTCCAGTTTGCGCCGAACCCCGGCGAACCGCTCAAGCCACTGCGTCTCACCGCCAGCAGTGGCGAAATGTCGCGCGTGCTGCTCGCCGTGAAGAGCGCGCTCGCCCGCCAGGACGCCGTCCCGCTGCTCGTCTTCGACGAGATCGATGCCAACGTCGGCGGCAACATCGCGGAGGCGGTCGGTCGCAAGATGGCCTCGCTTGGAAGCACCCACCAGGTCATCGCCATCACCCACTTCCCGCAGGTCGCCTCACTCGCCGCCAGCCATTACGTCGTCACCAAGGACATCGAGGGCGACCGCACCCGCTCGCACATCCGCGAGATCGCGGGCGAGGACCGCGTCGAGGAACTCACCCGCATGCTCGGCGGCAAGGCCGAGTCCGCCCGCGAGCACGCCCGCAACCTGCTCGCCGACCGCGCCTGACATGCACTACTTCATCACCGGCACCGACACCGATGCGGGCAAAACCTACGTGACCTGCCTGCTGATCGAGGCCCTCCGCCGCGCCGGCCGGGACGCGGTCGGCTACAAACCCTTCGCCTGCGGCGACCGCGTCGATGCCCATGCGCTGCGCCAGGCCGGCGGCGACGTCCTCAGTCTGGAGGAAATCAATCCGGTCTACCTGAAGGCCCCGGCCGCGCCCTACACTGCCGGTCTGCTGGAAAACAAGCCGGTCGATGTCGAGGCCGCCCGCCTCGGCTTCCTGAACCTCGCCGCGAGGCACGCCACGATCCTCGTCGAAGGGGCCGGCGGCTGGGAGGTGCCCCTGGCACCCGGCCGCACCATGGCCGACTTCGCCGCCGGACTCGCCCTGCCCGTGCTGCTCGTGGTCGACAACCGTCTCGGCTGCCTCAATCACAGCCTGCTCACCCTCGCCGCGATCCGGGCCCGCGGCCTGCGCTGCTCGGGCATCGTTCTGAATCACACCCGCGACGAACGCGACCTCGCCAGCATCTCCAACCGCGCGGTGCTCGAAGCGTTCAGCGACGTCCCCGTCGTCCTTGAAATCATGCACGGCGAATCCCAGGTGGGTTGGCCCGACGAACTGGCCTGCTGAGCGCGCCTCACCACCACAGGCAATCGATCAGCACCGTCGCAGTCATCGCCAGGCTGAGCACGAGTCGCGCCACCAGTCCGGCACCGGTGCCCAGCAGCGTGCCCCAGGTGGACTTCACCGCCGGTGCCATCTGCTTTTTGGCGAAAACGAGCTCAAAAAGCAGGCCGCCGGCCAGCGGTCCGACCAGGAAACCGATCGGCGCAAAGAACAGGCCGACAAGGCCGCCGACAAAGACTCCGGCAATGCCCCAGCGGCTGGCCCCAAACCAGCGCGCGCCGAGCGCGCCGGCGAGCATGTCGATTACATAGGACAGCACCAGCAGCAGGCCGAGCACGACAAA
>JAUREI010000116.1 GCA_030827515.1 Prosthecobacter sp.
AGGCGGACTCCTTGCCGACCGGCAGCCACATCGTCATGTAGGGCGCTCCACCCGACAGGCTGCCGTCCGCGCCGATCTGCCAGGCCCAAACGTGCTTGCCGCCGTATTCGGACACGACCAGTGTCTCCTCATCGGGCGAAATCGTGATGCCGTTGGGTTTGAGCACCCGCCCCTGGTCGGCAATGCCGTGCTTTTTGTCAGGTGTGATCCAGTGAATGCTCTGGGTCGGCGTTTCAGTGAAGTAAACATGCCCCTTTTTGCTGACGACGAGGTCGTTGCACTTGACGCCTGTGACCAGCACCTCAACCTCGCCTTTCCGGCTGATGGCGATGACGCGCTGCTCGCGGTTGTGGCAGGCGTAGAACCGGCCGTCGGGCCCGAGTTGCAAACCGCTGATGCCGGGCAGGTTGTCCAGGAAAAGCGACACCTTGCCGGTGGCGGCGTCGAGCTTGTAGATGCCCTTGCCGGCCTTGACGTCGGTGAAATACAGATGCCCCTCGGCATCGACACAGAGACCGTCGGTGAACTCATAGCCCGAGGCGGCCTCGCGCCAGGGTTCGCCGTCGATGAGGTATTCGTGCAGGGAGGTGTCCTGGGCGGCGAGCGGCGCGGCAAGGAGCAGACAGGCAAAGGTGGAGCGGAGCATGGGAATCAAGGTTCGTTGTTGGTTCGCGGCGCGGCAGGTCACTGGGCCCAGAGCCAGCGCAGGGTGTCGGGCAGGATGGCGGCGCCATGCTTGCCGTTGTGGGTGCCCTCACCCATGACCAACTTGTAATCGTAACCGGCAAACTTCAGCGCGGCGGCCATGTCCTGATTGGCGAGCGGCCAGTTGCCAAACTGGTTGTCGAGGTCATTGCTGCCTTCCTGGAGGAAGACCTTGAGCGGCTTCTTGTCGGTCTTGCGGATGAGCGCCGGGTAAACATGGCCGCCGCGGATGTTGGTGAAGCTGCCAATGTGGCTGACCACTTTGCGAAAGGCGTCGGGCCGCTCCCAGGCCACCGTGAAGGCACAGATGCCGCCGCTGCTGTTGCCGCAGATGGCGCGTTCATCGGGGTTCGTGCTCAGGTTGTAATCCTTGGCCACCGCCGGCAGGATCTCCTCAAGCAGGAAGCGCGCATAGAGGTCGCCGAGCGAGTCATACTCAAAGCTGCGGTTGCTGCGCGGCTTGGTGTCGGGCTTGTCGGTGGGGAAAACTCCCGGCTGGATGAAGATGCCGATCGTGACGGGCATCTCGCCCTTGGCGATGAGGTTGTCGAAGACGACCGGCGCGCGGAACTGGCCGTCGGGTTTGACGAACCCGGCGCCGTCGCAGAACACCATGACCGCAGCCGGCTTGGCCTTGTCGTACTGGGCCGGCACATAGATCCACCAGTCGCGCGTGGTGCCCGGGAAAATCTTCGAATCGGTCCAGGCCGGCATCTGGGTGACCTTGCCCTGCGGCACACCGGGCTGCACCTGGGAATCAGGGCCGAGAACATACTGATCATCCTGCGGGGCGGCAAACAGCGGAAGGGCGAGGGCGGCGAGGGCGGGGAGCAGCTTCATGGGGAGGGTGCGAACGGGCAGGAAGCCCGGGTTCTTGCAGGGGGTGCGGATTCAGCCGAAGCGCGCGCGCCAGAGTTCCAACGACGTGCGCATGTCCTCGCGCTTCTGGCTCGGGCTCACCTCCCAGATCAGGGGAACCTCCTCCGGCACCAGCGGCAGCAGACCGGGCAGGTCGACTCCGCCCGTGCTCAGCGGCGCACGGTGGTCGCGTGCCGGCCAGCGCACGTCATGGACATGGCAGCCGATCAGGCGCGGAGCGATCGCGGCGAGGTATTGCTCGTGATTCACCAGGGCCAGATTGGCCTGGCGCTGGACATGTCCAAAGTCGTGCCAGGCGCCAATCCACTGGCACCCGGCATAATGCTCGAGCAGGCGCGGCAGTTCCTCCGGGCTGGGAATCTGCTCGAAATGGCTGCGCGTTTCCAGGCCGAGGCGGACACCGTGCTTTTCGCAGTCGGGCAGCAGGGCGTCGAGCGCCGCGCGCACGCGGTCCAACCCGGCCTGCGCCAGCTTGGCACGCTCGGCGACCAACTGCAGCTTGAGGGCGCAAAAGGCGCGCGAGTAGAGTCCGCCCGCCTGGGCGATTTTTTCCAGTTCGGCCGTGTGATCCGGCAGGGGCAGGCGGCCGAGGTGAACGACGACCCGATCCGTGCCAAAACGCACGGCCATTTCCAGGGTGCGCCGGGTCAGGGTCAGGGCGCGCTCGCGTTCGGCGCCACTGGCCGAGGTGAATTCATAAACATCCGGCGCGTCGATCATGACCTCGACCGGCGCGGGACAGAAGTTGTGCAGGCTGCTGACACGGATCTCACCGGCCTGCACGGCCTCGAGCAGGCCGGGCAGCAGCGACAGCCGCGTGCCGTGACTGACCTCGATCCATTCAAAGCCGAGCTCACGCGCCTCGGCCGCCAGGGCGCGGCCGTCCGTGTGGCGGTGGCTGTTCCAGCAGGTGGAGAGAGAGAGGCGCAAATGCGTCGGGGCCAGGGGATCAGCGCGCAGCAACCCGCTGGAACACCTTTGGCGTCTCCAGGGCGGTCTTCTTTTTCGCCTTGGGCGCGGGTTTGGGATCCAGGTTCCGAGCCATTTCCTCGTCACTCACGTCGGAGGTGACGCCGCCCTGCGGCACCTCGGCCTTGGCGATCCAAACCAGGGCGTTGAGCACGGTCTTGCGGAAGTCGTCATTGCCCCAGTTGCGGTGGAAGTGGCCGCCGGTGAAGCCAAAGCCGCGGCCGCCGTCGGGCCGTTCGACGCACCACATCATCGACTCCTGCGCCCCCTTCTCCGCCTGAATGTGCGGATAGGGCCCCTTCGGATAAACATAGGGTCCGTCGCGGGTGGCGTCGGACGGCGTGGCAACCAGCAACGGCGTGAAGCGCGTGCCGGCATCCTCGGCCGGGGCGATGCCATCGCCAAAAGCCGGGCGGAAGCGCATGTTGAAATACCACTCGTCCTCAATCTGGAACGGCTTCACGCCGCGGGTGATGGGATGCTCGGGCAGGCGATCGAACTTCGGCTCCCAGATCGGGTTGCAGGAGTGGGCGTTTTCGTAGTGGCCGCCGACCCACTGCAGGAACTCGCGACCGCCGAGTTCGGGCACCACCTCGACGCCATAGTGCATGACGCCAAAGCCGACCCCCTTGGCGGTCAGCGCGCGCAGGGTTTCCAGGCGGTTTTCCTGCACCGCCGGATGGCCCTTGCCGCCATCGGCATAAATGACCACCGCGTCGGCATCGGCCAGGGTCGCCTCGTCGGTCACCCAGCCCATCTCATGGCGCTCGACGACCAGCCCCGGCACGCCGGCAAGGCACTTTTCCAGCAGCATCGTGCCGGCACGAAACTCGTGCATGCCCGGCGGGTGCGAAGGTTTGCCGGCGATGAGCACCAGCTTGCGTTTGCCGTCCGGCGTGACCGCCGAGGCTGCCGAGGCGAGACAGAGGAAAAGAATCCAGAAGCGTTTCATGCGGACTCCAGCATGCCGGGGCCGCGGGCGCGGCTCAAGCGCATTCTTGCGACTCAGGGCACTCGACGCACCACGGCCAGCCAGTCCTCAGGGTTGGGCGCATGGAGATGCGCCGTGGTGCCCCCCTGCAGGCTGTCCGGCGCCGGCTGCAGAGGGCCGCCCGCGCGAGGATTGAACCAGTGCAGGCTGAACCGGCCCTCGATACCCGCCAGATCAAGACTGGCGTCACCGCCCTCGGGAAGATAAACGAGGTAAATCTGACCGTCCCGCGCGAGGCAGTATCGGGGTTTGTCGCCGGGTTCCTTGCCGATGCGGTCATCGGCGTTCGTCATGTCCTGGAAGGGGATGTGGTGTTCCTCGAAAAACCGCAGGGCCAGGGCCGCCCAACGCCAGGACTGGTCGCGGCTGCGCCAGTCCTCGCAGGCGAGGTCGTGCTGAGGCAGCTTGTAGCCGAAGTAGTATTCCACGCCCGCGCCGCCGGCCAGGAGGGTGCCCCAAAGCGTGTGCTTGCGAATGTCGTCGGGCGTCTGCACGACCTTGCCGTCGCGGGTTTTGCCCTCGTATCCCTCATAACCGAGATCCGGAGGCACGCCGGAGTCGGCACTTCCCTGCTCGTCGTTCGCCACCACCCAGGGTTTGCCCGCCGCGGCCGAGGCGCGCAACCACTGCAGAGTGCGCGCGTGGGCCTGGTTCCAGGGATTCTGCAGGGAGGCGCCGGTGAGATCGCTGGCCTCGCCGAGCAGAGGCGAATACACGCGATCCTGTTCGTCAGGGTAACTGTGTATCACGCGCAGGTGCTGATAGGGGTCTCTCTCGGCGAGCCAGCGGGCCATGTCGCGCTGCTCCTCCGGCGTCTGGGTGTTCTCCTCGCCAAGGTTCCAGTTCAGTGCCAGCAGATGGCCGAAGCGCGAGATCATCTCGCGCAGGTAAAGCTTGCGCTCAACGCCAAGCGCACCGCCATCGAGCGACTCGCCCACGTTCGCCGCCTTGCGGCCGTGACCGAGCCGGTGGTCGTCGTTTTCGGTCTCCTGATGCTTGAAGTGGCAGAACAGGCCGAGGGTCGTGGCGTGATCGAAAACGACGCCCCACTGATCGAGCTTGGAACAATCGTAGTGGCGCTTGGCGTCTCGGCTGACAAAGGGCCAGACATTGTCGCCATCGCCGCCGGCGTTGTAGGTCAGGAAGGAGAAGGCGTTGCAACCCGTGCCGGCCAGGTAGTTGAGGGCACCAATCAATCCCCTGCCCCTGTCTCCGCGCCAGCAGGGATCGCCCTCACGCCAGTCGCGCACGTGAGGCTGCCAGGTCTTCAACGGCCCCTTGTCGGGCTTGTGCGTCTCCGTGCCGTCAAAGTCCTCATAAGCCAGCAGGGTCTCGGGGGCGTCCGCTCCCGCCTTGAGGAAAAAGCGCTGCGAGCCGGCGAACTGCAGGTGATGTTTGCCGACATAACGAAGTCGCCCGTGGGCGCGGAAGTCTCGCCCTGTCTTGTCGCTTGGCGCGATTTCAAAATCCCCCTTCAAACCATGCCAGGGCTTCAGTGCAGCGCCCTGGTCACTGATGGCCGAACGCGCGCCTTGCAGGAAGCTCACTTCATAGCTCCAACGACCGGGCAGGTCTGGGCTGAAATGAGCCCGCCAGATGCGCCCGGACGTCGCTCCGGTTTCAGCGGCATGGCCGTCGGCGGCAAAATGACCCGGCACACGCAGCGTCACTCCGCCCTCCTGATGCCGGAACGTCACGGCAAAGGCGAAGTCCAGGAAGGGGTTGGGGTCCGTGTCCGTCTCGCGGGCCAACGGTCCACTGAGAGAGAGGGTCACCTTGTGCCACTGCCGGTGCTCGCCCAGGATGGAAATCTCGCCGTCGCCCGGCTCGGTGGCATCGCGCGTGAGGTTGTCCTGGATCCACTTTGCCCGCGTGCCACTGCCCTGGCCGTAACCGCCGGGCAGCGGTCGAAGGTCACGGGTTTCGATCGGCGGAGGTTCTCCCCAGTGGACAGGGTAGCTGGCCGGTTGGGCGGCCAACGAGGCGGTGGCGAGAAGAATGAGAAGATGGCGCATGGTGTCTGGGGCGGACTCAAACCAGCAACTCCGTCATCACCCGGCCATGCACATCCGTCAGGCGGAAATCGCGGCCGGCATGACGGAAGGTGAGCTTTTCGTGATTCAGCCCGAGTTGGTGCAGCAGGGTCGCGTGCAGGTCGTGAACCTCGACCGGATGTTCTTCGGCATACTTGCCGATGTCATCGGTGCGACCGTGCACATGGCCGGGCTTGAAGCCTCCCCCGGCCACCCAGACGCTGAAGCAGTCGCGGTGGTGGCCTCGGCCGTTTTTTCCCTCGCGCCAGGGCGTGCGACCAAATTCGGTGGCCCACAGCACGATGGTGTCATCGAGCATGCCGCGCTGCTTCAGGTCGGTGATCAACGCGGCGGTCGGCTGGTCGACATTGTGGGCAAGGTCGGCGTGCTCCCGCATTTCACCATGGGAATCCCAGTTCGGGCGCGAGCCGGTGTCGATCAACTCGATGAAGCGGACGCCGCGCTCCGCGAGTCGGCGGGCGACCAGGCATTGCCAGGCGAAATCGGCCCCCGGCCCCTTGAGCCTGCGGTCGAGACCATAGAGGTGGCGGATGGATTCGGGTTCCTGACTCACGTCGAAAGCCTCGGGTGCGGCGGTCTGCATCTGGAAGGCGGTTTCAAACGACTTGATGCGCGCGGCCAGGGCACTGTCGTGGGGGCGCACCTGGAGGTGACGGTGGTTGAGTGCGCTCGTCAAGTCGACCTCGAGTTGTTGCAACCTTCCCGCCCCCGGCGGCGACTGCAGGTTGGCGATGGGCTGATCGCCGGGGATGACGCGCGTGCCCTGGTGGGCGGCGGGCAGGAAGTCGCTCGCGAAGACCTGGGTGCCCCCATAGGGCAGGTGCGGGCAGATGACGATGTAACCGGGCAGGTTCTGGTTGAGCGTGCCCAGCCCGTAGCTGACCCAGGAACCCATGCTCGGCCGCGCAAAGGTCGGCGACCCGGTGTGCATGCCCAGCGTCGCCTCGCTGTGGTCAAAGTGCGAGGCCTTCATGCTGCGGATCAGGCAGACTTCGTCCATGACGCCGCGCAGGCGGGGGAAGATGTCACTGACTTCGGTGCCACAGTTTTTGTTGGGCGCGGCGCCAAAGACATTGCCCATCAGCTTTTCCGGCCCCTGGCCGTCGCGCCCCCCGGTCAATGGCTTTGGGTCAAAGGTGTCGATGTGGGAAACACCGCCGGTGGCGTAAATCATGATGAGGCGCTTCGCCGGAGCGCGCGTGTGCGACCGCCGCGGCGCGAGCGGATCGTCCGCGGCGAGCAAGTCGGAGAGCACGCCGGGCAGCAGCAGCGGGCTGCGGGCGAGCAGGGAACGACGGGTGAGGCTCATGAGCGGTGATGACGAGGGTTCGAAAGCGGGGATCAATCCAGATACAGGAACTCATTCGTCCGCAGCAGCGAGCGGGTGAGGGAGACCCAGGCTTGGGCGACTGTGTCGGTTTGGGGTTTTAAGGTCCGGAGGTGTTGAAGCAGCAGGTCTTGTTCGTCCGGCCCCGGGTCGCGCGCGAACAGGCGCCGGTGCAGGTGCTGGAGGTGCGCCTCGTCCGGACGCGGAGTTTGCAGCAACTGCTTCACGAGGCCCTCTGCGGCGTCATGCACGCCGGCGTCGTTGAGGAAATGCAGGGC
Organism: Prosthecobacter sp.; assembly: GCA_030827515.1. Taxonomy (GTDB): domain Bacteria; phylum Verrucomicrobiota; class Verrucomicrobiia; order Verrucomicrobiales; family Verrucomicrobiaceae; genus Prosthecobacter. The sequence continues at coordinate 7,204 of JAUREI010000116.1, forward strand.
CTGCAGGGCGGTGACCGAACTGTCGCGCATGGCCGTGCAGGCGTTGGGATCGGCGCCGTCGAAGTTCTGCAGGTAGGGCGAGGCGGTCAGGCGCTTGGTCATCTGATAGATGCTGCGCTTGTTGCTCGGGTAGTCGGCCTTGAAGGGATGATGCTGGGTGAAACCCCACTCCTTCATCGGCGGGAACGGGAAGGGCTGATCCTGCGGGCTGAGATCAAGCCGGCCGCCGAGCAGCAGCAGGGTGTCGCGCAGCGACTCGGCATCGAGCCGCTGGCGGTTGAACTTCCAATACAGCGTGTTGCCGGGATCGGAGGCGAGGTTGTCCTCGCTGTCGGAAGACGCCATGCGCCAGGTGCGCGAGCCGAGGATGAGGCGGTGCAGATGCTTGATCGATCCGCCGTGGCGCAGGAACTCGGCTGCCAGCCAGTCGAGCAACTCGGGATGCGTGGGGGCCGCGCCGCGCAGGCCGAAGTCGCTGGGCGTGGCGACCAATCCACGTCCAAAATGGCGCTGCCAGACACGGTTGACGATGACGCGGGCGGTCAGCGGGTTGGTCGGATCGGTGATCCACTGCGCCAACTGCAGGCGACCGCTGGTTTTCGCGGCGAGCTCGGCAGGCAGCGTCTGTCCGCCAAGGATGTCGGGGAACTTGCGCGGCACTTCCGCGCCGGGCCGCTCGGGTTCGCCGCGGAGTTGGAGGCGGGCATTGGCGGGCCGCCCCTCGCTGACTGCGTAAGCGGTCGGCACCGCCGGCTGCTTCTTGAGGTGGTCGGCCAGCGCCTCGCCAGCCTTGCGCACCCGCAGCAGGAGTTTGTCGAGCGCCTCCTTGCGCTGTCGCTGTTCGGCGAGGGAGTCCGTGCGCTCCCGCGCCGCATGGTCACGCGCCATGGCCTCGCTCTCGGCGAGCTGTTTTTCGAGCTCGGCTTCCAACCGGCGGGTCTTCTTCTCAAAAGGGGCGAGGCGGGCTGCCGCCTCCTGCTCCGGCACCAGTGCGGGAAAGTGATGCTGGGCCTTGAACAGTTCCAGGCCGGGCTGCGGATAGCGCGTGCTGGCGAAGATGCCGTACAGCCCGTAGTAATCGCGCATGCTGACCGGGTCGAACTTGTGATCGTGACAGCGGGCGCAGCTCAGGGTCAGGCCCAGCACGGTGCGACCGAGATTGTCGAGGGTGTCCTCCAGCGTGACATGCCAGGGATAACGCTCGATCAGGGACCCGAAGCGGCGTGACAGGGCGATGTAGCCGGTGGCAATCGTCTGGCGGTTCTTCTCCTCCTGGGACGCGGCAGGCAGGAGATCGCCGGCGAGTTGCTCGGTGAGAAAGCGCTCGTAGGGCAGGTCGTCATTGAACGCGGCAATGACGTAGTCGCGGTACAGCCGTGCCTGCGGAATCGGATAGTCGGAATTGTCACCGGCCGTGTCGGCATAGCGCACCCAGTCGAGCCAGTGCCGCGCCCAGCGCTCCCCGTAATGCGGGCTGGCGAGCAGCGTTTCGGTGGCGGCGGCAAGACCGGACTTCCCGGATGGAAGGTCGAACCGGTCCGGTGGCAGGCCGGTGAGGGTGTAGGCGAGGCGACGAACCAGCACATGGGGTTCCGCATCCGGTGCCGGCGTCAGCCCGGCAGCCTCGCGCCGGGCCTGGATGAAGCGGTCGATGGGGTTGATCGGCCAGCTTGGGTCACGCACTTCCGGGATGGGTGGCTCGGTGATCGGTTGGAAGGCCCAATGGCTGGAGGCGGGCTTGCGCTCCGCCTCGGCGACGACCTCCTCCGGCCAGGGCGCGCCAGCCGCGATCCAGTCGCGCAGCATCGCCACCTGTCGCGTCGTCAGGCGCTCGCCCTTCGGGGGCATGCGATCTTTCGGGTGCGTGGAGGTGATCCGGTCCAGCAGGGCGCTTTCCTCCGGCTTGCCAGGGACCAGGGCATGGCGACCGGAATCCGCCTGGGCAAAGGCGCCGGACTTGTGGTCGTAGCGCAAGCCGCCATTCTGTTCGTCGGGCCCATGGCATTTCTGGCAGTGCGCCTCCAGCAGGGGCCGGATGTCTCGGTTGAAGTCGGGCGCGGCGTTTGCCTGGGCGACGACCCCCAGAAGCATCCACCCCGCCAGCGAAGGCCGGGCAACCCGTGAGACAGCATCCCGCCAAGCGCGCATCTCAGGCCAAGCGTTCGGGGTTGAGGATGCGGCGCTTGCCGGCTTCGAGATGTTCGATCATGAGCCGGGCGGCCGCTTCCGCCTGCCCTTCGCAAACCGCCACCAAAATGGCCTCATGTTCGTCCGTGGACTCCGCCGGGCGGGCGCGGTCACTGTCGGTGACCCGCAGGATGACCTGATGGATCTTGTCGCGCAGGCGTTCCATGGTCGAGAGGATCTCGCGGTTGCCGAGGTAGGAGGCGAACAGGTAGTGCATCTGCTCGTCGAGGCGCATGAGTTCGCACAGATCGTTTCCGGCCAGGGCCTGGCGCTGGGCGACCAGATTGGCCTGCAACTCCTCTTTCTGCACCAGCTTCAGGCGTCCGGCCAGCCGGCGCACCACCCAGGATTCAACCGCTTCGCGCAGTTCGTAGTGATCGACGATGTCCTCAACGCTGAGACCGCGGACCACCACGCCCTGCTGGGCGGAGATGGTGACAAAGCCCTCCGCCTCCAGACGTTCGAGCGCCACGTGCACGGGTGTCTTGGACATGCCAAGCTGGGAGGCGAGCTGGCGTTCCGAGAGGAAGCTGCCAGGGGGGAACTCGCCCGAGGTGATGAGGCGGCGCAGTTCCGCATAGGCACGGGACTGCAGTCGAACGGGAGGGGTCGCGGATTTCATGGCATGCAACTGGCGTGCCAGTTACGTGACCGCCGCGGATTTCTTTCCTTCATTGCCCGCGCAACCCGGCCCGCCTAGGCTAAAGCATGCCCGTCGCCCTGCACCCCGCCCTGCCCCACTCTTTCGGCGCCGGCATCACGCCATGACTCCCCTTCTGATCATCGGCGGCGGTCTTGCGGGCACGACTCTGGCCTGGCGACTCTGGGAGCGCGGGCAGCCGTTTCTGTTGGTCGACCGTGATGCGCCGGTGACCGCCTCAAAAATCGCCGCCGGCCTGGTGACGCCCATCACCGGCATGCGCCTGGGGCTAAGCTGGCGCTATGCGCTTTTCCATGCCGAAGCGGTCGCCTTTTACTGCGCCCTGGAGGCACGGCTCGGTCGGGCGCTCTACCATGAAACGCCGGTGGTGCGTCTGCTGCGCAGCGAATGGCAGGCCGGGATCTGGGCCAAACGCTGCGACCGGCCGGAGTACGCGCCCTACCTGCAGCCGCCGCATGCTACGCTGGTGGATCCGGAGGTCTTTGCCCAGCCGTTTGGCGGTTTCGAACAGCGCCCCGGCGGCTGGCTCGACACGGCCGCCTACCTCAACGCCAGTCGCGCCTTTTTCGAGTCACTCGGCTGTTGGCGCACGGGCGAGGTCGGGGCGATCGACGAGACGCCAGACGCCGTTCGCTGGAACGACCGTGAATTTGCCACCGCCATCTGGTGCACCGGCTGGCAGGCGGCGCAGAAACCCGAGCTGAGCGGCGTGCCCTTTCAATCGGCGCGCGGCACCATCCTCACCCTGCGGGCCGACACACGTGGCGAAACACGTGTCATCAGCGGCGCCTGCTGGCTGGTGCCGCGCGGCGATGGCAGCCTGCGCGCCGGCCCGACCTACGAGGTACCCTTCACCGAGCCTCACACGCCGTCGCCGGAGGCGCTGGCCGGACTCGAGCAAAAACTCGGCGACCTGCTGCGCGTCGATGTCCGCATCACCGACCGCCAGACGGCCGTGCGTCCCATCGTGCGCGGCCGCGAAGCCCTGCTTGGCCGCCTGCCCGGTCGAGCGCACCAGGCCTGCTTCAACGGCCTCGCCTCCAAGGGCGTGCTGCGCGCCCCCTGGCTGGCTCAGCATCTGGTCGCGCACCTGCTCGACGGCGCCGTCCTCGACCCTGACCTCGACCTGGCGGGGATCTGAAGCCCGCCATTCCGCACTGGCAGGCCGGCAAATCCCGTCTATGCAAGGGGTCCGACCATGGCCGGCTTTTTCAAATCCCTCCTTCAGCGCTTCACCAAACCCGACATCGACTGGGATGAACTCGAGGCCGCCCTCGTCGCCGGCGACCTCGGCCCGCGCCTGGCACTGCGCATCGTCGACGACCTCAAGGCCCAGGGCCGCAAGCTGCACGGGGCCGACATCGTCCAGGTGGCTCGCGAGCACGTGAAAAGCATCCTGCCGGCGCAGGTGCCAGCCCTGACCCGGCTCGATGGCCGGCCCAAGGTCCTGCTCATCGTCGGCGTCAACGGCACCGGCAAGACCACCTCAACCGCCAAGCTGGCCAAGCACCTGCAAGACCACGGCAAAAAGGTCGTGCTGGCCGCGGCCGACACCTTCCGCGCGGCGGCGGTCGAGCAGTTGGAAGTGTGGTCGCAGCGGCTGAACATCACCATGGTCAAGGGCCCGCCCAACGGCGATCCGGCGGCGGTTTGCTTTGAAGCCTACGACCTCGCCTGCCGCACCGGCGCCGACTTCCTGCTCTGCGACACCGCCGGCCGCCTGCACACCAAGCACAACCTCATGGAGGAGCTGAAGAAGGTGCGACGCATTCTCGGTCGCAAGGATCCGGAGTCGCCTCATGAAGTCCTGCTCGTGGTCGACGCCACCACCGGCGGCAACGCCCTGCAGCAGGCGCGCGAATTCCACA
>JAUREI010000153.1 GCA_030827515.1 Prosthecobacter sp.
GCGGCCTGGAGCACCGGGGCATCATTGAGGGTTTCGTTGCGCCCCATCCAGAAGCGGAAGGCGTGGCGGACGAAGACCTGCTCGACGCGCTCGCTGTTGGCGAGCTTTTGGATCATGTCGAGGGCGTTGGCCACGGGACCGTCGAGGGCCGGGTCGCCGCTGTCGATGATCTCGCCGGTGGCATCGACGGGTTTGTCGAGCTCGGTGGTCCGGAAGATGCCGGCGTGGTTGTACATTTCAAAGGGCAGCCCGAGCGGGTCCATCTTCTCGTGGCAGGTCCAGCAGTATTGCTGCTTTGTCACGCGCATGCGCTCGCGAAGGGTGCTTTGCGGTTCGACAGGCAGCTGCGCATCGACGGTGATGGGCACATCGGGAATGCCACCGCCCAGCAGTCGTTCACGAATCCAGATGCCGCGATGGATCGCGTGATTGTCCATGGCATCGGATTGCGAAACGAGCCAGGCCGGATGCGTGAGAATGCCCAGGCGCTGGCCATCCGGAGCGCTGGCCAGAATGCGCTCCGGCTTCATGGAACCCGTACCAAATGTCGGTCGGCTGACCCGGGCGTGGATTTCGGGCCCGTCGAAAGGGGCCTCCTCCACTTCAGCGCTCGGACCTCCGCCACGCTTCCGCGCCTGCCTGGCATTGGCGATCCTCCTTTCGGCGGCCTCCAGCAGCTTGCTTTGCTGGGAGAGGGATCGCTGCGCGACCTTGTCGTCCGGATGCTCCTTCACCCGGGCCTCCAGGGCGGCGACCTCCGCCTTCAGGGTGCTGAGTTCAGCCGTTTCCTTCTGCGTCAGCTCCTCTTCCGCCTTCTTGATCGCGGCTGCCGCCACGGCCTGCTCTTCCTTCGTGCGTTTTCTGCCGAAGTAGGTCTTGTCCGTCTGGGTGGCCACCACGCGCCGGGTGGTGAGCAGTTCCTTGAGGACGTGACTGTCTTCCGCGAGCACCAGCTCGATCAGGCGGTCCGTGCTGGCCGTTGCGTCAAACATGGCCCGGTAATGAGCCTCGCCACGCGTGACGACGCCCGTTGCCGCCAATGCCCGGGTGTCCTTGCAGATGTAACCGCCGAGGTCGTAGTCAAAGTAGTCGCGGAAGAACTGCAGAACGCGCGGCTTGCGGATGCTTTCATCGTCAAGCATGCGGGTGACCTCGCGCTTCATGTCCTTGCGTGTCATCCGGCGACCGCCGAGAATCGCCTCGCGCAGGGGCTCGTCGGGCTTGATGTAGCGCAGCGCGTGATTCACGGCCAGACCCAGCTCCCAATCCTGCAGCATCACGCGGCCGTGCTCGTCGGGCTTGCCGTATTCGGCCAGTTCCGGACGGAACAGGGCGTCGCGATCGAGAAAAATGGACGACAAACCCATGAACGCACCGTCCTCCTTGCCGACCTTGGCGATGCTCTCTTTGACGATTTGCAGGTAGTTGTCGCTCTCCGCCCGGGTCGGCGGGCGGAAGGTCAGGGCTTCAAACAGGTAGTCCCCGGCGGCTCGCAGCCGGTCGTCCGTGACTTCCGGCTCCTTCATCAGGTCGAGGACCGGAGTCAGCGGGCGGAGGACTTTCGTGCTGTAGACAATGGCCGTGGGCAGTCCGCGCAGGTCGCCCTTGGGTTTGACCTTGTCGTAGGTCTTGGGATCATCGGTGATCTGCTCCTTCATGCCGACCAGGCTCAGCGGACCGTAGGCCATGTATTGCAGGATGTCCTCGGCCTTGCCGAGGATCTGCGTGGCTTCGGCACTATTGACCGTGTAGAAGTCAGGGTAGTTCTTCAAGCCGACCTTGCGGGCCAAGGACAGCACCACGGGCACGCTTTTCACCGAGGTGGCGTAGGCCACCGTGCCACCAGCCCATTGAAGGATGTTATCAACCCCAAAATAGAGTTTCAGCTCGCCTCCGTGGTTCGTGGGAACGGCATCGCCATGGGTGCGGAGGCCGGGCTTCACAGGATCGTATTTCGGCTCGGTATTGATCAGGTCATTGAGCCTCGTGATGTGCTCCTGCGGCGTCACGCGCCAGAGGCGCGCGGGCGAGGAGGTCGGTGCCAGCCGGATGCCCTCCGGCAGCCTGCCAAAGAGCAGGTCGTGATCGACAAAGTTGCCCTTCTTCGGATCCAGGTGGTCATGGAAACCGCCCTTGTCTTTCATGACACGCTGCAGCTCGCCCACAATCCAGTCGGCGAAGCGCAACCGGTCGATGACTTCGGGCTGCTCCTTCTTCCTGGGCGGCATTTCCTTCAGCGCCACCTGCGCCCACACGGACTTCCAGGTGGCGGCGTTGGTCTCGTCCACCCGCGTGAGCTGGGACAGGTTGAGGTCGCCCTTCTGGGTGTCGTTGTCATGGCAATCCAAGCAGTGCCGCTCAAGAAACGGCAGCGCGAAATCCCTGTAGGCCGCACGAACGGGCGTGCCGGCCGTGTAGGTCCCGTCCGCCATCGCCGGCATGACAAAACCGGCGCAAATCATCGTCACGACCCGCGAAAAGCGGATGTTCTTTGCGGGGATGTCGACCGGCGTGCTCATGGGAGGGTGGGTTGTGTTAAACTGGCAGCGGGAGTCAGTTCTTGCCAATGCAGAGGACCTCTTTCATGGTGTGCATCCAGAGGCGGCCCCTGGCATAACTGAAAGATGCCAGCGTCCAGGTTTCGCCTGCCGGCCCGAGATCATTGACCGCGACGAGCGCCTTCTCGTCGAACGTTTCCGCAAACGCGTCAATGACGTAGACCGTGCCGTTCATGACCGGGAAGAAAAGGTGGCGATTGACGAGGATCGGGCTCGCGGCGGAGACATGCCCCCAGCCCGTTCCCTTGGCTCGCTTGTCGGTCGCGATGTCGATGCCGCGCGAGTTCTTTGTGTCATTCAACAGCGTCTCCTTCACGTCCCAGACGTGTTTCGGCTCCGCTCCGGCGACAAGCTGCACCGGGACGCGCAGGTATTCGGTCACGCCGGTTTCCACGTTCACGCGGCCGATGGCGATGATGTCGTGCGCCAGAAAGTAATGCCAGTCGCCGACGACGATGTTGGTCTGGTTCGTCAGCGGCATGCGCTTGCCGCCTCTGATGGCGATGCCATTGTCGCGTTTGCCGGTTCGCGCGTCCGTGGCGTCCACCTTTTCGGTGAGGCTTTGAGTCCGCAGAATGCCCCCCGTCGCAGTGTCGAGCACGAGGTGGTTGGGCCCCTGAAACCAAAAGACGTTCTTCGCGTTCCAGTGCGAATTGTAGGAACTGTCGCCCATCACCTCGCGACTCCAGAGCGTCTTGCCCGAGTCGAGCAGGGTCAGACTCACCCCGTAGGGTTTTTCCAGGGGATCATGCCCGCCGCCGCGACCATGCAGGATGGCCCAGCGGCCATCCGCCAACCTCCCCGCCATGGGCGTGTTGTGAACGCAGGTTCCGGCTTCTTCGATCCACACGACTTTGCCGGTCTTCTTGTCGATCGCATGCAGATACGTCCACACATCGCGCGGGTCGATGCCTTCCGGCACCGGCTTGTGCCGCTCCAGCTTCTGCGCGAGCGCCTTGTTGCGGACTTCGACGGTGAGGATCTTGTCGCCGATGAGGATGGGTTCACACTCGCGGTTCGTGTGACGGGTGCGCGGCTTGAATTCACGAAGCCACAGGGGTTTGCCATCGAAGTCAAAGCAGCCCATCGAGCCGCAGCGATTGAAAAACCAGACGCGCTCGCCGTCGGTGATGGGCGCAAAGACGGTGGCGTCGCTGAAGATCCCGGCCGTCTGGACCCGATCGGTCCCAGGAAGTTCCACCTGCCACAGGATCTTTCCCGTGTTCGCATCGAAGCAATAACCGACGAGGTTGGGTTCCTGCCGATCGCTGGATTCGTCCATCGGACGGTGCGTCGTCACAAAGGCGAAATCGCCCCAGACCGTGACCGCGCTCTGCCCGCCCTCCGGCAGCGTCGTGCGCCAGAGGATGTTTTGATGGCCGACGACCGACCATTTCAACGGCGGTTCGGGACCCTCGACCTTCCAATTCAGGTTGGGCCCGGACGCTTGCGGCCAGTGTTGGCCATAAACCGGAGCCGCCAGTGCGAAGGCGCAAAGCAGGAACGTGCGGATCACACCAAGACCTCTCGGAGCGGACCGCTTCCAGAGTCGAATTTCGCCGCCATCTTCTCGCTCATGTTGAAGCGGTCGCACTGGATACCGGATGCGGTCAAGATGCTGGAGTAAAGTGCGTTGATGGGACGCTTGCCGTCGAGCTGCGTGAAGCAGCCCGTCCTGAAGGCACCGCCGCAGTTGCCGAGCAGCATCACCGGCCAGTTCGCGCCGCTGGTGTGCTGGGCGTCGGCGTTGTTGCTGGTGTACACGATGAGCGTGTTGTCCATCATCGTGCCGCTGCCTTCGGGCACACTTTCCAGTTCCTCCATCAGCTTCACCAGCATGCGGCTGTTGTATTGGCGGATCTTGATCCAGATCGGATTGTCCGGCTGCTTCATGTGGCCGAGATTGTGGCCCTGCTCTTCGACCCCCAGCCCCTTCCAGGAGCCAAAAATCTCACCCCGGCCGGAGCCAAGGGTCAGCACGCTGGTGATGCCGGATTTGAGCGCTGAGATGCCGAGGTCGAGCAGCACATCATGCCAGTCGGTCTCGAACTCGGGATTCGTGTAACGGTCATCGACCTTCGGCGCAAACTTGCGCAGGTGCCCCGCGACTCCGTTCAGGCGGGTGCGCAGGCCGTTGATGTCCTGGAAACCCTCCACGTATTGGCCGTAACGCTGACGGTCCGCCGCAGGCAGGCTCGCGCCCCGCGCGGCCGCCAGCTGCTCAATGCGGTCAAACAGGCTCGAGCGCGCCTCATGCTGCCTGCGAATGTCCCCCTCCGAGATGCCGCCGTAAAGCATCTGGTAGAGATGGTTCGGGTTCGAGTGCATGAAAATCGGCTGCCCTGGGCCACTGGCCGACAAATTCGCGACCGTGGGCTTGGCCTTCATGTTCTCCATCGAGTCCATGCCGATGCAGAGGTGCGGAAGAAGCGTCTCCGGCAGCACCTTGCTCAGTTCGTAGTCGATGGTAGGTCCGCTGGGAGGCACGCCGTCGCTGCCGCGATAGCCGCCGAGCGCGCCAAAAAAGGCGCTGTGCGAGGGACTCGTGTGCAGGCCATGCAGGCCGTTGATGATGTGCAGTCGCTCTTTGAAGGGTTCCAGCGCCTGGATCGGCTCCGGCAACTTGACCTTGGCCAGCGAACCGCTGCTCTTCATGCCCGCCGGGACGCAGGTCGCCGGATCGAAGCCCTGATTCTGCATGAAGAAGATCACCCGCTTCGGTCCGCCGCCAGAGGCACGGGGCGCCGCCTGGCTGATCCCGGGCAACAACGGCGAACCCATGACGGCACCCGCTGTGGCGGCAATTTGGCGGAGGAGGATTCGACGATTCATCATACTACCGTTTTTAAACGTCCAGCGGCTTGGCGACTTTCATCGGACCTCCCCGCCTTCTTCAAGGGAGAGGAAGGCCGTCGGCGCCTTTTCTACGGGCACCCGGGCCAAAGGCCCTGGAGGGCCCTGCAAACGCTTCATGCCTGATCTCCCCAACGTCCCCCGAAACGCCCTATCTGCTGCCCAGCCTCGGACGCAACCGGGTGGTGGAGTCCAAAAGTCAGTCAGACCACACAGACTCCATCATTCGGGCTGCCGGACTGTCTTCCGCCGGGAGTCCGCCGATCAGGCTGGCAGCAACCACCAAGGAAGTCACCGCAGTCCTGGAAAGCACCTTGCAAGCCAGATGGGTTGCCGACGGATCGGACGAGGCACTCAGTTCCAAAGCTTGCTGGCGCTCGAGGGAGCAGCCATCGGGAATGTAAAACCGGGCTGTTCGGTCGGCCAGATAAACGTATTCCCCGCGATACCTCAGTGCGTCCGGAGGAAGTGAATGCCCTTGCGGGCAAAAGGTGGGCGGTTCCTTGGCAGCCACATGCCATCCTTTTAACTCGGCGTGGGTTGGAAGGACTCGTTGAACGTCCACTTGATGTGAATTGCAGGAAATCATCGCCAGACTGGCGAGCAGGGAGACGTGTGTTGCGAATGCATTCATCTGAGGGCGGCCGGTTCCAGAGTGGCTCGACACCTGCCTTTGCAGGAAGATGTGATGCGATGAGGAGTCGGCTGACAGCCAAGCATCCCGGCGTCTTGCGCCGTTGGCGAATCGATCCTCTCCATGGTGTCATTGACCGAGGCGATGTCTACTTAGACATCCTTGGCATTCACCTCCACCCGAACTCCCGCCTTGCCAGTATATGCAGGCCATCCTGGAAAGCGGGTGGGATGTTAGATACGCAGGATCAAAAGACTGGCCAGTGGGCAAAAGGTGGCACCACCGAAACTTGTATTCTAAGGTCGTTCCATTCGCGCAGGCATTGGGCGTTCTGATAGGCTTCGGTGGTCTCACAACCCGACAAAGTCACCGTCAGGGAGACCAAAACGATCCAAGGGGGAGCCTTGCGGGTTCAATGGCGCATGCAGTTTTTGGCTTGGTCCCTTTTACCGGGATCCCCAGGATCCCAACCTGCGCGATGGCTGGCAAACTCTCGGGGTCTTCCATTTCAACATCCGGGCATCTCTGTGTTGGAACAAAGGGGCTTCATCAGGGCGACATGTTGGGAGACACACCGGCCATTGCGCCCGCCACGACGACGGCGGCATAGAGTGTCCACACCCCCATCCGCAACGTTCCATCGGCCAGCGCCCCGGCTTGCTCATGGCATTTGTCGGCACGGGTTTTTGACGCCTCCCTCGCGAGCAGGGCCTGCCGCTTCGCTTCCGGATGATTCCACGGGACATAGTAGCGCGTCTGGCGGTCCATCAAATACACGTAGGAGGCGGTGACCGAGTCATAGTTGTCCGGGGCGGGCGGCGCATACCCCTTGGGCGCGTAAGTGAGCGGTTCGCGTCCAATGACCCGCCACTCCACCCTGGCTTGGGCGGGAGCAGTGGGTTGATGGGTGCATTGGCACAGCAGGGCGCAGGCGGGAACGAGGAACAGGGCGCTCAGGTTGGCTGGAAACCGCTTCATGAGGACACGGAGTTGAGTTCGAAAGGCCGGCCGAAGGGAAAGCATGGCTCTTTTCGATATCGGCCTGACCCAGCGATTCTCCCGAATGCCACGAGCTTTGACGAATCGATCTTTTCAATCGCACCATTGACTGGCTGGATGCAGGCCATCAGTCCCCTGCAGGGCCGAACTCTTGTTGCAACAAACCGCCTTCTGCCTGGCAGTCCACCCCCACTCGGCGATCACTTGGGCAAAGCGGAAATCCGCCTGGAGAACAGGGCCGCAGCACCTGCGCCACCTCGGCCAGAAAGCCGGGGGCGTCCGAGCAAAAATGACTGGCGTCTGCTTTCTGTTACCGCCACCCGCCCCTGCCATCAATCCTCCGCCCAGCCGGCCAGCAGGCCGCTGGCGATCAGCGATGCCAGCGCCAGCAGGCCAAAGGGCAGGAACCGGCGCTTCTTGTACCAACGCAAGGTAAACAGGACGAGCAGGACCTGCATCCAAATCCGCGCCACCTTCGTCGACGCCACCACGCCAAAGCCATCCAGCATCGCAACCGCCAGGGGCAGAGCGAGCAGCGTGCTGGCGATCAGCGAGGCCCGACTGCCGGCCTTCAGGAAGCCGACCAGACCGCCCGCCAGCAGCAGGCCGGTGTAGCACGCCAAAACCAGGTCGAAAGAACTCATCCTGCAACATCCCCGGGGGATCGAAAATGCAAGCGGCATCGATTTCGCGGATGATATTGCTTTCCGCGCCCACCCCCTCAAGCATGTAGCTCCATGCTCCGCCTTGCCTGCCTCTCGGTCGTTCTCACTGCCCTGCTCTGCGCGCCACCGGTCACCGCGACCGAACCCCTGCTCGGGGTTTACGGCGGGAACTCGATGCAGCGCGTTCTCGACTTCGAGGCCTGGCTGGGACGCGAGGTGGACCTCATTCTGTGCACGGTCGATTTCCAGAAATGGGAAAACTACCGCTACGCCGACTGGCTCAGCCAGACGGTCTATGGCGCGCGCGGCAAACGTCGCCTCGTTTACGATGTTCCCATCATCATTGAGGGCGCCACGTATGCCGAGGCGAAGACCGGCGCCTACGACGACCACTGGCAGTGCCTGGCGCAGTCGATCCTCAGCAACAACCCCGGCGAGTTCGAGATCGTCATCCGGCCCAGCCATGAAATGAACGGCGAATGGTTTGTCTGGGGCGTCGGTGGCGATCGACAGAACCAGATTCCTGACTTCATCGCTTCCTGGCAGCGTTTTCATGGAGTGTTTCGAGGCGTGGCCGGCGGCGAACGCTTTCGCTTCAGTTTCTCCGCTTCCGAAGGCGCCAGCGATCCGCGCCCGATGTGGCCCGGCGATGCGTTTGTCGATCTCGTCGGCTACGACGTGTATTGGAAACCCAGGGCCATGGGCGACCAGGGCTGGGAGACCGACGATCCCAAGGAGGCCTGGGAATTGCGCGTGAGTGCGAACGGCTACAACGCCTGGAACCTCGCCGGCATGCTCGCCTTTGCCAAGGCCCACGGCAAACCGTTCCAGATCGATGAATGGGGCGTCTGGGGCCAGGACGCCGCGCCCTTCGTCGAACGCATGACCGCCTTCCTGCGCGCCCACAACGTGCGCGCCCACAGCTACTGGAATTCCAACGCCGCCTATCCCGGCCAGCTGTCCACCCGCAATGCCGA
>JAUREI010000005.1 GCA_030827515.1 Prosthecobacter sp.
ACGGCCTGCGCCTTTTCTGTGGCCAGTGGAGCGAACGCGGCGACGCCCTGCGCCCCTCTCGACTGCTCTTTCTCTGCAAAGACGACGCGCTGCCGGCACGGGTTGCACGACTCTTCCCCGAGGACGCGGAATCCGTCCGCACCCTGTCGGAACCTCCGCGCAGCCTGGCCTGGCAACTCCAGCCGCGCCTTTCCCGAGAGGCGGTCGACAAGATTTCACCCTCGCGCCTGAACTCTTACCTCGAGTGCCCCTTCCGCGACTATCTGGCTCACGAACTGCGCCTCGACCGAGCGGTCGATCCCGACTTGCGCGAAATGGGTCCGATGGAATTCGGCAACCTCGCGCACCACGCCCTGCATCAGCTCGCCCTGCAGGCGGATCTGCGGGATTGCACGTCGTCCGAAACGCTGGCCGACTTCCTGGTGGAAGCCGCGCTGGCGCGTGCCACGCAAATCTACGGCCGCCGGCCCGCGCCCCTGGTGGCATTGCAGCTCGAGGGCCTCAAGCAGCGTCTGCGCCACGCCGCGCAGGCCGAGGCCGATGAACGCGCGCAGGGATGGCGCATCCTGCACGCCGAATGGACACCGGCAGAGCCCCTGCGCATCGAGGAGGCGGAAGTGGGACTGAAGATCGACCGCATTGACCGCCACGAGCCCTCAGGGCGCCTGCGGGTGCTGGACTACAAGACGTCGGACAAGGCCCGATTGCCGCTCGACGTGCATGCCCCAAAAGCGCCGCGGGCTGTCATCGAAACGGATCTCTGGCGCGACTTTCTGGCGCCGGACGGCGTGCGCCGTCGCTGGTGCAACCTGCAACTGCCCCTGTATGCCGCGGTGCTGCGGTTGAACGGTCTTGAACCTCAGGAGGCCGGCTACTTTGACCTGCCAAAAAGCGTGCAGGAAACCCGCATTCTGATCTGGGAGGACTTCGGACCGGCCTGGATGGATCCAGCCGTGGCGTGTGCGGCTGAGGTGGTGCGGCGAATGCGCGACGGCGTGTTCTGGCCACCGGCCGCGAAGGGCCACGACCGGGGTTTTGACGAACTGTTCCTCGGCGACCCGGAAATCTCGGTCGCGTTCGCTCCGGAGTGACCCGGTTTCAGACGCCTCCACGCGCCTTCTTGAGCGTGTGGATCGACAGCAGGCCAACGCCGCTCATCGCGAGCACGCCGAGCAGGTGAACCACAACCATCAGGCTGTTCGTCTGCTGCAGGCCAGCGAAACCGCGACCCGCCCAGACGGCCAGCAGGCCGAGCATGGTGAGTCCACAGGCGGCGAGCACGCCGATCAGCATGAAAAAGAGCGTCCCCTCGTCGAGGTGAATCAACTTGCGCGTCAGGGGCAACGGATGATCCCCGGCACGCAGGTGCAGGCTGCAGCCGAAAATGTAGGTCTGTGCGCCGACGATGCCAGCGAGAAGCAGCAGGGCCTGGCTGTGGAGGTCAAAAATGTGGAAGGGCCCGATGGCGACCGGTCCGGTGAGCACAGCAAGGATCTGCAAGAGGGTGGCTGGCAGCAGGACCAGCAGGCCGAGCCATTCGAAGAGGGCCGGCTTTTCCGAAAGGATGAAAAGCAGGTGACGCATGCCGTCGCGCCAAGTCCGCAGGTGCGCCACGCGATCGGGCGGACCGCAACGCAGGCCGGAGGGAATCTCGACGGTGCGTGTGCCGGCCTTGAGCGCCTTGATGAGCAGTTCGGAGGCAAACTCCATGCCGTCGGAACGGATGCCCCACTTGAGGTACTCCTCCTTCTTCACACAGCGAAAACCCGAGTTGCAGTCGGTCAACCGGCCGTGGAAGAGCACATTGATGAGCCAGGTGAGCACCGGTGTGCCCAGATGACGGTGCAGCGACGGCATGGCGCCGGGTTCGATCTCACCAATCATGCGCGAGGCGATCGCCATGCCGGCGTCGTGTTCGAGCGCCGCCGCATAGAGCGGTGCCGCGTGCTCATACATGTAGGTGCTGTCGGAGTCGGCGAACATGGCGTAGCGACCCTGCGCGCCCTCAATGCCGCCCTTGAGCGCCGCCCCATATCCCCGCGCCGCCACCGGCACGACCCTGCACCCGGCAGCCTCGGCGATTTCACGCGAGCGGTCTGTGCTGCCATTGTCGGCAACAACGATTTCGTAAGCGACGCCGGAAGGGTCGAGCGAGGCCTTCACCCGGTCAATGCAGAAGCCGAGGGTCTTTTCCTCGTTGAGGCACGGGAAAACGAAGGTCAATTCGGGAGCGGCGGACATGATCGGGAAAAAGACGGCCTAGCCGTTGGCGGGCTTTCTGGCAAGCACGAGGTATTGACCGCCGAGCGGCAGGCCGCGCAACAAGGGCTCCAACGGCCGCAGAAAGGCGAGGACACCGGGAAAGACAAACAGCGAGTCGCCAAGCACGATTTCGAAACCTGCCGTTTTCAAAAGGGCACGCGCCTGAAAGGGAAACAGCATCTGCGCGTCACGATCGAAGGGCACGCGGCTCATCATGAAATGCACCCCGGGATGCCAGCGGTTGTTCTCGAAAAAAGCAAACCAGCCGCCGGGTCGAAGTGCCCGCCAAACCTGCGCGACCGCCGACTCGCGGTGGTCCGGGGGAATGTGATGGAAGACACCGTTGGTGAAGGCGAGGTCGAAGGCCGCCTCGGGCACATCCCCGGCACGGGCGCTGAAGGCCGCGCCAGGATGGGCCTCAGCGGCCTCGCGCACGGACTCGGCGGAGGGATCGAAGCCAAAGTAGCTTTCGATGCCCAACCCCTCGAACAGATAGGGGCAGGCGGTGCCGGTGCCACAGCCGAAGTCGAGCACCGACTTCGCCTGATGACCGTGCACGGCCAGTCGTCGACGCAGCCAGCGCACCCGCCCCTCGGCGAAGAACTCCTTGGCCTCGCCGCTGAACTTCAAGCCGCGGTTGAGCGCCTCGTCGTAGGCGCCGGCAAAGGCATCGAACTCCGCGCGATCGGCAGGCGGTTCGGAGGATAACGGGGCGGCCATGGACAAAGTTAGTCCGCCGCGCGGGCGGCTTGTGCAAGTGCGGTGTTGAGGGCGTTTTCGTAGACTTCAGCCACCTCCGGCCAGGCGCGCGCCATGCCCAGGGCGGCAAGCCGGTCACGCTCGGCCGGCCGAGCCAGGCGGGCCAGCACGGCATCGCTCCAGGCGGCAAGGTCGCCCGGCATCGTGAGGTCCCCCTTCCACGAGGCGTCGACCACCTCGTGAATGCCACCGACGCGCGTGGAGACCACCGGCAGGCCGCAGGCCTGGGCTTCGAGAATGACGTTGGGCAGGCCCTCGTTGCGACTGGTCATCACCAGCAGGTCGGCCGCCCGCATCCAGTCACCGATCATCGCCGCCTCGAGCGGACCCAGAAAGCGCACGCGCTCCGTCAAACCCAGGGCCGCCGCCTGGGCCTCCAGCACCGGGCGCAAGGGGCCGCGCCCCGCCAGGGCCAGACGGACCTCCGGCCTTGCCGAGGCAATGCGGGCAAAGGCACGCAGGAGAAATTCCGGATCCTTGACCGGCAGCAGATTGCCGACAGAGAGCAGCCAGGACCCGGTGGCCTCAAGCCCGAGCCGCCGACGCGCCTCAACCGCATCGCCGCCATGAAATACTGCCGTGTCGACGCCATTGTGGATGGGGCGCAAACGTCCGGCTTCAACCCCGGCACCGGCCAGCAGGTGAGCCAGGCTTTCACTGCGCGTGATCACGGCGCCCGCCCCGGAGCAGGCCTCCAGAATGGCCTCCCGACGCAGGCGGCTGTTCAGGTAGACGTGGACATCGCTGCCCTGGGCAATGAGGGCCAACGGCCCGGGGCCCGCCGCATGCGCCACGGCCCAGCCATCGGGAAACAGCCAGCTCGTCAGCACAAGGTCCCAGGGTTCCTCGCGGCGCAGACAGGAAAGCGCGGGGCGCAGGGCCGCCGCCATGAGGCGATGATTGAACAGCCCGCCCAGCTTGGGCACGTAGGGCACCGGCAGGAAAACCGGGCGGAGCACGTCATCCTTGTCGCGCGGTGTGAAGGCTCGGCGGCGCAGCACCGGGCGCGGAGCCAGCACACGGATCTCATGGCCTCGCTCCCGCAGATGATGCAGCACGGTGACGTTGTCGAGCCCGCGATAGGGTTCGCCGGCATCGGGGAACA
The DNA here is from genome assembly GCA_030827515.1 of Prosthecobacter sp. Classification (GTDB taxonomy): domain Bacteria; phylum Verrucomicrobiota; class Verrucomicrobiia; order Verrucomicrobiales; family Verrucomicrobiaceae; genus Prosthecobacter. Next base: position 4,127 of record JAUREI010000005.1, read on the forward strand.
GGTTGGAGACGAACAGCAGCTTCATGGCTTGGGCTCCTCCCGGTGGAACAGACGCAGGCTTTTTCCCGCGGGAACACCCGGTCGAACAACCGGCTCGCTGTGCACGAGTTGCCAGCCGGAGTCGGCGGCTGCGACCGCTTCGGCCAGCAGGGCCTGATGCGCCTGGCGGCGCTCCGGCGGCGGACCGTCATCAAGAAAGATCCAGGTCACGCCGCGCTGCTTCAGATGCGCGCGCAGGGCGGCGGCATCGGTGAACGCTGCGCGATAACCGCGGCCGAGCCAGTCACTCGACGCCAGTTCCTTGCTCGCGCGCAACACCTGCAGCCGACCGCCGACCCGGGCCGGACCGTCCATCGCAAACGCCGCCTCGGCAACCACGGCGCCTTCGCCGCGGGCGTCGGAGGCGACCAGCCAGCGGGCTGACTTCTCACTGTCGGCCCCGGCCAGCGCGCGGGCGACGACGTCCTCATAGCCGGAAACCTGCTTTTTTGGCAACACCCCCGCGGTCGCGAGAGTGACGCCCAGCAGACCCCAGGGCAACGAGAGTCGAAGGCCGGCGGGGACGGGCAGGCGACCGAGGGCCTGAACGGACAGCAGGACCAGCGGCACGAGCAAGGGTGCCAGGTAACGGCTGGAAACCCCGGCCGGGACCAGCAGCATCAAGGCCACGCCGCCGGCGAGCCAGGCCAGAAGGACGGCCTCCCCGTCGCCGAGTCGGCCACCGCGCAACCAGGGCACCGCAAGGTTCAGCACGGCCCAGCCGCCGAGGGCAAGCAGGGGCCAGCCAAGCGAGTGGGGCAGCAGGCGCGGGTATTCGGCGAGCGCATGCACAAAAAACTCCGGCACCGACTGCGCCGCCATGCCCTCGCCGGTGATGCCGGCCGAATAGACCATCCAGGGAGCGGCCAGGACCGCCACCGGCAACGCAGCCAGCCACCAGGCCGGCTGCCGGAGCGAGATCCAGCGCCGGGTGAAGCACACTGTCAGGGGCGGCACCGCCGCCAGCATCAGGCCCGAGCCCTTGGTGAGTATGGCGGCGGCGGCGAGCAGACCGAAAGCGAGCGAGTCGCGCGCCGAGCCGGAGGCAAGAAAACGCGACCACGCCATCGCGGCCAGCAGGCAGAGCAGGGCGAGTTGCAGGTCGGCCATGACCAGAACCGAGAGCTTCATCAGAGGCGGCAGGGTCAGAACCATCAAGGCCGCAGCCCAGGCCGGTCCGGCGCCGAGATGGGGCGTTGCCTGGCGCACCGTCGCCACGGCGAGCAGCACGAGCAGCACAACCTGCAGAAACAGCAGGGCCTCCGGATGAGCCGCCGGCAGCAGGACGATCGCCGCGGTCAGGTAATAGCCCGGGGGATAATGGCCCAGCGCCACCTTGGGAAAGTGATCGTAGTAAGCGCGGGCGAAGGCCAGCGGCGAGCCTCCCAGGCCCTCCATCAGGTAATCGCGCAGCATGAGGGCAGTGACCGCATGGGCCGGTTCATCCGGGTCGGCCCCGAGGTCGGACTGCAGAGCGCCGGACTGCCACAGCAACATCGCCAGCACCACGGTCAGCAGGAAGCTGGCGGTGAGGTTCGGTCGCAGGGCGGAGGCTTTCATCTAGGAAGGCTCAGCCGACAATGCCGCGAACATCGATCAGATGCATCTGCCGCCCCCCCTGATGCGGGGAATCGATGCAGACGAGGCGTCCGTCGCGACTGCTGCGCGGATGGGTGTCGCAGCGCCACTCTCCGGTGTAGAAGGCCGGACTGTAAAAGTGGCCGAGATCGGCGCGCCGGTCCGTCGGGATGTGATACAGATAGGGCGTCTGCATGCGCTGCTTGTCCGGGTAGGTGTCGTTGAGCACCCAGGCATTGTCCGTGCCCGGCAGGTAGGTGTTGTGGCCGTTGCGATCCATCTTTTCCCTGCCGATGACCACCACCTCACGGGTCTTGTCCCGGTACAGGTAAAAACGCTCCCCCGCACTCGGATGCCAGGCCCAGGCGAACACGTGCTGCGAGTCGCGCCACACGAAGTGCGAGGTGCGCCCGTGGGGATCGAGGACAAACAGGTCCCCGCCATCGCGATTGGCGGTGAACAGGCGGGTGTGGAAGGTCTTGTCGCCGTCGCCCTTCCAGCGGTGCAGGAAAATGAAGCGGGTGCCGTCCGGCGACACCAGGAGGTGATTGAACCAGTGCTTGGCGTTCGGGCTGAACCCACCCTCATGGGGAATGGCGGCCACCTGGGCGAGCGTGATCAGCAACTCCTGCCGGCCGGTCGCCAGATCCACCTTCCAGATGCCGGCATCGTCCGGCTGAGGCAACTCGCGGTTCGGATCGGGCAGGCCGGCGTAGCCATAACCGGGACGCGTGTCATTGAGCCGGCGGAAATCCGGCGACACACCCCAGGTGCCGTCCGGGCTCACCGCATAGACCGGATGCGGCAGCGTGCGCCGCCGTCCCGAGCCCACTTCCAGCAAATGGCAGACAAACTGACCGTCCTCCCGGTCATTCCACAGCACCGTGTCCTCCGTGCCGGGCAACCACTGCAGCATGCAACCCTGCTGCCAGTTCCAGGCGCGCGAAGTTCCCAGTTCGGTCCAGCGATCGCCGTTCTCGAGATCGACCAGACCAACACGAATCAGGTCCTCCGGTTGCGGTGAGCGGTGCTCGAAATCGACCTGGTTGCCGAGGACCAGACGGTTGCGCGGACAAAACTGCAGTTTGTCGTAGTAGGCGAACCAGTGGAACCGCGGTCCCCGCGTGATGGCGCGCACCGGCAGGGGTGCCGCCTGCGCACCAACCCTCGGGACGAGAGCGGCCGCAAGACCCGCACGGAGAAAGTGGCGACGGCTGGACATGAAAGCCATCAAACACGAAATGACCCACGGGTCAAAAGCCAATGCACGCAGGGCGATTCCCGGCGTTTCAGGCTTTACTCAATCGGCGAATCCAGATTAAATCGCCGAATAACCGGCGGACATCCGTCGGACCATGCCTCATTCCACCCGATCCCATCCCATGAAATCCAGCCGAATCCGCCTCGCGCTGCTCGCGCTCGCCTGCGGCACCTCCCTTGTTCACGCCGACTACCTCATTCTGAAAAACGGCGACAAGATCGAGGGCAACATTCTCAACGAGTCCACGGACTCCGTCCGCATGAAGTATCGGCTGACGCCGAAAATCTGGGACGAAAAGGACTTTACCCGCACAGAAATCGACCAGGTTGTGCGCCAGCGCCCCGAAGAAGTCGAAATCATCGAACTGCGCAAACTTCTGCCGACCGAGGATTTGCTGACTCCGGACCGCTACGAGCAGATCATCCAGGATCGTCTGCGCCCCTTCGTCAACCAGTACAAGGACACCCCTGAGGCCAAGGAGGCCGAGAAAATCATCACCACCTTCCAGGAGGAGAAAAAGAAGGTCTCCAACGGCGAGATCAAGCTGGAGGGCAAATGGCTCAACGCCGCCGAAGCCAAGGGTGCGGAATACGACATCCAGGCTTATCGCATGCTCAGCGAAATGCGCGCCAACATGGCCAAGAACCAGTGGCTGGATGCCCTGCGAGTCTTTGAGAACTTCTCCAAGAAAAAGCCCGGCTACGTTGGCTCCATCTATTACCCGGCCGCCGTCGGTGAGGCGCTGGTCTGCATGGACAAGTGGGAGGCCATCCTCTCCAAGATGGCCCAGGAGCAGCCCGCGCTGTCCAAGGCCCGCGAGGAGGGCCTGAACAAGCTGGCCGACACGGAGAAGGCCCGCACCCAGGCTGCCATTGAAGAGGAAAAAGCCAAGTGGCAGGCCCAGTCCGAGGCCGACCGCCGCGCCCAGGTCCGCTGGGTTGCCCCCTACAAATACGACCTCTCCTCCATCCTCAACATGCAGAAGGCCATCGTGGGTGAGCGTGCCAAGCTGCAGGCCATCAACCTCGACGACCTGCGTCAGCGCAGTGAGGCGGTCAGCCTGGTCTATCGCAAGATTGGCGAGGAGGATTACACCGGCGGAGCTGCCGCCTTCGAACGCGTCTCGACCCTTTCCAACGCCGCTGACTATCGCGACGTCGTCGCCGACCTCAAAACCCGGCTGATGGCCCTCTACAACACCCTGGTGCGCAAGCAGGCTGCCACCGCCCAGGCCTCCGCCGCCGGCTCCACCGCCATCGGTGGCACCGCCAGCACCGGCCAGGACGAACGCGTCGCTCAAATCCTCGCTCAGGCGAGTGGCCAGGCTCCTGCCGCCGGTCAACCGGCAGCCGCCGCGCCGATGCAGCAGCAGGCCCCGGCCGCTGCGGCTCCGGCCCAACAGCCTGCGCCCGCCCCGGCTCAGCCGGCTCCGGTCGCCCAGGCTCCGGCTCCCGCGCCCGCTCCGGCTCCCGCCCCCGCTCCGGTCTACACGCCGGCGCCGGTCGAGGAAGAATCCGGCTTCCAGACCTACCTGATCATCGGTCTCGGTGTCGTCGTCCTTCTCCTGCTGGTCATGCTCCTGCAGAAGAAAAAGTGACCTTTCCCGTCTCGGGGCCGGGCACCGCAAGGTGCCCGGCCTTTTTCATGGCCTTAAAGGTCAGACAACCGCTTCACCGTCGAGTTCCTCCCACTCAGAAAACGTCGCCGCCTGCCCGACATAGGCGCCCTGGTCGTTGAGCAGGTTGAACACCGTGGCGCGCAGGATCCGAAAGCGCCGGCCACGCCGGCTGATGCGCACCCCCGCGTAATCCTCGATGAACCCGCGCCGTCCCACCTCGTCGAGCAGCCGCCGTCGCTCCTCCCGGCAGACAGGCTCGGCACTCTGGCTGGAGGGCAGGCCGACGAGTTCATGCCACGCCGCTTCGAAACGTTCCAAGCCCAGCCGGTTGGCGTAGTTGAAGGCATGATCCGAACCATAGGCACCGAGGGCACTGAGAACCACACAGGGGGCCTCCCACAGGGCTTCGACTGCCTGCGCCGGGTCATCGACCGCGACCAGTTCGCGCCCGAACAGGCGGCGATGATTGTCGAGGATGAGGCGGGTGGGTTCCTGCAGAAGCTGGGGATCGACGGGCAGCATGGCAGCCGACACCAACACGGCTGAACGCGGGACGCAAGCAGGATGCCGCAGTCGACACCCCCCATCAGGGCGCGCCTGCACTCATCAGGTAGCGGAAGAGGTGCACGACCTGCTCTTCGCCAAGCGCCCCCAGCAGGCCCTCGGGCATGAGCGACATGGGCAGCTGGTCCTGACCGGCAATCTGTGCCTTTTCCACCGTCAGTCGCTCGGTCGGCGTCTGAATCGTGACACTGCGTTCGGTCTGTTCAGGAATGACTCCGGTCAGCGTGCGCCCGTCCTTCAGCTTGAACACGGTCATGCGGTAGTCGGCCGGCACCACCGCACTCGGGTCGAGAATGTTCTCCAGAAGATAGGACAGCTTGCGGCGATCGCCCCCGGTGAGATCCGGCCCGATCTGGCCGCCCTCGCCATAGAGCTTGTGGCAGGCACCGCAGGCGGCGGCAAACAGGACCTTGCCCTGCTTCGCGTCACCCTGCGCCAGGCGATCGGGAGTGAGCTTGCGCGTCCACTCGGCCAACTCCGCCTGCTTGGCCGCCGGAGTGTCGCGGAGTTCACCCCAAACCGCGGTGAGCCTGGCGGTCAGGGCCTCGTCGTTGAGGCTGCGAATCGCCCGCGCCTGGTAGGGCGTGATCGCCGTCTTCGGCACCCGCCCGGCCTGCACGGCATCGAGCAGGGCCATGGCATAAGCCGGGCGTGACACCAGCGTCGCCACGGTCGCCGCCTGCTGCTCCTCGCTGCGCGCCGGCCACGGACTGAGCAGGGCCTGCGGAATGACCGGATGATCGTAGGCCGCCAAGGCACTGCGCGCGGCCGTGCCGAGCACCTTGTCGTTGATCAGGCCGCGCACGACCGGCAACAGCTCCGGCTTGGCGCTGCGCGTGAGATTCTTGAAGGCGTTGTTGCGCGCGTTGGCATCGGCCTCGGCATCCTTGACGATGGCAATCAGTTCCTCGACCGCACGGCCGCTGCCGAACACGAGCGAGAGCTTCTGCAGCATTGCCGGGTCGGCGGCTTGGGCGACGGAGGCCAACGCGTCCCAGCCCTTCGGCTTCGGGGCGCTGCTGAACCCTTCGAGACCGGCGGCAAGGCCGGCCAGAACATCCCTGCGGACCTCAGGCTGCTTCGTCATCAAGGCCACCAGTGCATCCACCGCCGCCGGCTGCGCTTCGATCCTTTCGGCGATCCGTCGCGCCACCAACCGGCGCACGGTGGGGATCTTTGCACTGGCGATGAATTCCACCCCCTTGAGGGGATCGGCGGCCACCGCCGGCTCGATGCCATACCAGATCATCAGCGGTTGCTGGCGATCCTCGGCGTCTTCTTCGTGCTGCGCGAGCGCGGTGGCGATGGGCCAGCGATCCGCCAGCGGAAGGCGCTGCAGGTCCGAGGCCGTATGCAGGCGGGTCAGGCCGTCTTGGCTGTTCGCTTCCGCCAAGCCATACACGCCTCGCGGCTTCGGCCCCCTGCCCGCCTCATGCGCCTGGTGCAGCTCCAGCCGTGCCCACCAGTTGTTGGCCTCGCGGCGCACCGGCTGCGTCGCCTCATGGACGATCTTGTAAATCCGCCCGCTGGTCCGGTGCACGCCATCGTTGTCATGGCATTCACCGCTGTCGCTCCAGTCGGCGACGAACACATTCCCATCCGGGCCGGTGAGCAGGTCGATGCCGCGGAACCAGGTGTCTTTGGCCTGCATGAAATCGGGTGCGTGTTTGCCGACGTAGCCGCAGCCCTGGCGCTCGAGCCGGTCGACGTTGATGCGGTTGCCGTGCAGGTTGCAGGTGAACATGCTGCCGTGATACTCCTTCGGCCAGAGACCCCCCTGGTAAATGAGCAGGCCGACATGCGCGTGGCCGCCGCCAAGCTCCTGGGTCTTGCTGCTGACGCCCTGGCGGATGTCGCTCCATTTCTCCGCGCCGGTGTCCCAGTGGAAGTGATCGGCGGTCTGCTCGATGATCTCGTAGACATACGGATTCAGGTGCGTGCCGAACATGCGCCGATAGTAGGCGCCGGGGATGACGTGCCAGAGGTGGCCAATGACCGTGTTGATCATGAACAGCTCGCCCTCGGCGTTCCAGTCGTGTCCCCACGAATTGGTACCTCCATGGGCCACCGCCTCGACCACGCCGCGCGTCGGATGGTAGCGCCAGATGGCGCAGTTCATCCGCACGCGCTCCTCGGCCGGCGTGCCGGGCGCGCCGACCGCCGAAGTGTCGGTGATGCCGTGGCGACCATACAGCCATCCGTCCGGGCCCCAGCGCAGGCCGTTGACGATGTTGTGGCCGATCGTCTTCGTGTTGAAACCGTCGAGCTTCACCTGCGGCGGGCCGTCGGGCACGTCATCGCCATTGGCGTCGGGGAGGAAGCTGAGCGTGCCGTCGTTGAGGATCCAGACGCCGCCGTGACCGACCTCGACGCTGGTCAGGTAGCGTCCCTCGTCCCAGAACACCTTGCGGCTGTCGTGCTTGCCGTCGCCGTCCTTGTCCTCGAGGACAATGAGGCGGTCGCGCAGCTTCAGGTCCCAGCGGTCCGGGTTCTCCGCGTAGGTGTAACATTCCGCCACCCAGAGCCGGCCCTTGCTGTCCCAGGCCATGCCGATAGGTTGCTGAACGTCCGGTTCGGCGGCAAAAACCACGCACTTGAAGCCCGGCGGCAGCTGCATCGTCCGCGCCGCCTCCTCGGCCGGCATGGGTTCTCCCTTCTCGGTGTTGTAGGGGGTCGGAAACGGCTCGGCGGCAAGCAGCGGCGCGCAGAGCGCCCAGAGCATGGGGCGAAAGGCGGAGAACAGTCGGGACATGGCGAAAAGATCGAAACGAGTCCCAAAGGGCAAGTCTAGACCTTTCTTTGCGCCAGCCGCCAGCAGCTCACTTTTTCGCCTTCGCCTTGCTCTGGCGCTTCTGCACGAGTGGCCAGTCGGGATGATCGGTGCGGGAGGCCGCCATCAGGGACTCGGCGCGCGCCACCAAGTCTGGCTTGTCCGCGGCAAGATCCCGCGTTTCCGCGAGATCCGCCTCCAGGTCGTAGAGCTCGGTCTTTGCCTGCGGCCCGTTCTTCACCGCCTTCCAGCGTCCGTCGAAGCGAACGGCCTGCAGCGAGGTGCCCTCATGCAGTTCCCAGTAGAAGGCTTCGCGCTTCGGCGCCGCCCCGCCCTGCAGCAGGGATACGACCGACAGGCCGTCGGTCTCATAGCCGGCCGGCAACCTGGCTCCGGCGAGTTCAGCGGCGGTGGGCAAAAAGTCCCAGAAGGCCCAGGGCTGCTCGCTGACCTTGCCGGCGGGCACTTTGCCCGGCCAGCGGGCGATGCCGGCCTGGCGCAGTGCGCCTTCGTACAGGCCGCGCTTGTAGCCGCGCAGCTTGCCATTCATGTCCTGGTTGAATAGCCGGCCGACCTCGGACTTGGGATCAAAGGAGGCGCCATTGTCGCCGGCAAAAACCACCAGCGTGTTGTCGTCGATCTTCAACTCCCTGAGCAGGTCGAGCAGTCGGCCCACATCGCGGTCCAGTCGACTGACCATGGCGGCATAGGTCTTCTGCAGGTCGGTCCAGGGCTTGTCGGCATATTGACCGAGATCATCGATCTCAAACTTCCCGTGCGGCAGGGTGATGGCATAGAAAAAGAAGAAGGGGCCGCCGGCATGGCCGCGGACCCACTTTTCCACGTCCTGCTGGATGAGTTCCTGGGCATAGGTCTTGCCGTCGAGTTCGATGCGACGGTCGTCGTCCCACAGGTAATCCGGGAAGTAGCGATGGGCGTGCCGCTGGCAGTTGTATCCGTAGAAATGGTCGAAGCCGGTCTTCAACGGGCTGCCGGGGGTGTCAAACATGCCCATGCCCCACTTGCCGGCGCAAGCCGTGGCGTAACCGGCCAACTTCAGCACCTGGGCGACGGTGACCGTGCCCTCGGGCAGCGGCTTCTGGCCCTCCGGCTGAATCTCGCGGTTGGCGCGGATCGGGCAGTGCCCGGTGTGCAGGCCGGTCATTAGCGAGGAACGCGAGGGCGCGCAGACGCTGGTGCCCGAATAGAGTTGGGGAAACATCGTGCCCTCGGTTGCCATGCGGTCGAGGTGCGGCGTCTGGATCAGCTTCTGCCCATAGCAGCCAAGGTCGCCCTGGGCGAGATCGTCGCAGAGGATGAAAATGAGGTTCGGCTGATCGGCCGCCGGCAGGGTGACCGCGGCGAGGAGAGACAGAAGAAATCGCATGGCAACCAGCGGAAACGCGCGCGGGACGCGAATCTCGCGGGGGAAGTCAGGATCCGACGGAGGACTGCAGGGAACACCCGTGGTTCCGCGTGGGCACAAAAAAGCCGCACCCTTGCGGGTGCGGCCCTTTTTCAGACCACCCACTCGCCGCGGTAGTCGCGGGTGAGCCACTTCGGATCACCGCCCTTGGCGAAGGTGCGGGCTGCGGGATCCCACTGGAAGCTGGCGCCATGCCAGTAGGCCATGTTCATCAGGTGGCAGGAGATGACCGTGGTGGCGCCGACAGCGACGTCGCAGATCGGGCGCTCACGGGTCTTGATGCTGTTGAGCCAGTCGTCGTGATGGTTCTTGCTCTCGTAGAGCTTGACCTTGGCGTCCTTGAGGAACTCGCGCTCGCTGAGCACGACCTCGCGGTCGAGCGAGGTGCCCTTGTCGGCTTCACGATCGTAGAAGCCGTGCACCTTCTTGCCGCCGAGCCAGAGCTCGAACTTGCCGCGGTTGACGTGGATCTCACCCTCGGTGCCATAGAAGGAGACGCCCTTGCCCTCGCCATGGGTGAGCACGACGCCGTTCGCATAAACGAGCTGGGCGCCGCGCTTGGCGGTCGGGCCGTCCTTCGGCGCGCGCACTTCCACCGGGCCGCTGTCATCGACGCCGAGACCCCACTGGGCGATGTCGATGTGGTGGGCACCCCAGTCGGTGATCATGCCGCCGCCAAACTCGCGGGTCATGCGCCAGGCGGGGAAATGGTTGTGAACACCACGCGGGCTGAGCACGCTGGTGTAGGGCTTGAGCGGGCCCGGACCGCACCAGCGATCCCAGTCGAGGCCGGGCTCCGACTCCTCGGCGGCAAGGTTGTAGGGACCGGCCGGATCGCCGAACGAGGTCGTGATCGTCTTGATCTCGCCGATGACACCGTTGCGGACGAGTTCGCAGGCAACGCGGAACTCCTTGCTGGAGCGCTGCTGGGAACCGGTCTGGAAGATGCGGCCGCTGTCGCGAACCGCCTGGGTCAGCTTGAGTGCCTCATGGACGTTGTGGGTGAGCGGCTTCTCGCCATAGACATCCTTGCCGGCCTGGACCGCGGCAATGCCGATGTAGGCATGCCAGTGGTCGGGCGTGGCAATGACGACGGCGTCAATGTCCTTGCGGGCAAGCAGCTCGCGGAAGTCATTGTAGGCGTCGCAACCCTTGTAGCTGCCGTCGCCCTTCTTGCCGTAGGCTTCGTTGACCCGGCCCTTGGCGTGCTCACGGCGGTTGGTGTCGACGTCGCAGACGGCTACGACCTGGACGTTGTCGCGGCCGAGGAAGTTGCCGAGGTGACCGCCGTTCATCTTGCCCATGCCGATGAAGCCGAGGTTGATGCGAGCGTTTGGCGAGGACTCCGCCGACCAGACACGGGACGGCAGGATGAAGGGGGCGGCAACGGCGCCGGCGGCGCTCTTGAGGAAGTTACGACGATGGGTCTGGCTCATGGATGGAAAAAGCTGGATGCTTACAACGTGGAAATGACACGTTTTGTGCACTTGGGGTCAGAAAAACACCAAAAAACCGCCGGTGCGGATTCCCGTTTTCCTGGGCCTGCCGTTGTGCCATGGTCGGCGCGATGAACGTCAGCATTTTCGGTCTCGGTTATGTGGGTGCGGTCACCGCGGGGTGTCTCGCGGAGCTGGGGCATGCCGTCACGGGTGTGGATGTGCAGCCGTCCAAGGTGGATGCCTTCAACCGTGGCAAATCCCCCATCGTCGAACCGGCACTGGATGACCTGCTGCAGACCGCCCGCAGGGAAGGCCGGCTGACCGCGACCACGGACGCCGCGACGGCTGTGACGGCGACCGACGCCAGCATCATTTGTGTCGGCACGCCGTCGCTCGAGTCCGGCCGCCTCAACCTCGACTACGTGCGCAAGGTCAGCGAACAGATCGCCGCCGCCCTGCGCGCCTCCGCCAAGCCGCACGTGCTGATCTTTCGCAGCACCATGCTGCCCGGCAGCACCCGCCAACTCGTGCGCGATTTCTTTGCCGACCTGCAATCCGCCGGTCAGGTGCGGATTTATTACTGCCCGGAATTCCTGCGCGAGGGCACGGCGGTGCACGACTTCCGCGAACCCTCGCTGGCGGTGGTCGGTACCCATGACGGCGCAGAACCGGAGAGTCCGGAAGCATTCCAGTTGCTCGGCGGTGCGCCGGCCGTGCTCGCCTGGGAGGGGGCCGAGGCGATCAAGTACAGCTGCAACTATTTCCACGCTCTCAAGGTCGGCTTCGCCAACGAGATCGGCCGACTGTGCAAATTTCTGGGTGTTGACGGCGGCCGTGTCATGGAGGTCGTCTGCTCCGATACCCGTCTGAACATCTCCCCCTACTACATGAAGCCGGGCAACCCCTTCGGCGGCTCCTGTCTGCCCAAGGACGTCAGTGCCCTGCTCTCCTTGGCCCGCCAGGAAGGCCTGAGCCTGCCCCTGCTCGACAGCACGCTCGACAGCAACCAGGCCCATCTCGACCTTCTGCTCAAGCGCATCACCGCCCGCGGCGTGCGCCGCATCGGCCTGCTCGGCCTGGCCTTCAAGGCCGACACCGACGACCTGCGCGGCAGCCCGATGGTCGCCGTCGCCGAAAACCTGCTCGGTCGCGGCTACGAGCTGCTCATCCACGATCCCAGCCTCCAGCTCGGCCGCTTGGTCGGCGCCAACGAGGCCGAGATCCAGCGCCGCATGCCCCACCTCGCCTCCCTGCTGCGCAACGACCCGCGCGAGGTCGTCGAGGCCAGCGAACTCGTCGTCGCCTCGCAGAAATGCGTCCCGGTTGCCGACCTCGCCCTCTGGGCACGCCCGGACCAGGCCGTGCTCGACGTCAATGGCTGGCGCGATCTCGCCAGCCTGCCCTGGCAATACGAGGGGCTTTGCTGGTAAGCCTCACCGGAACCAGCCGCGCATCCGTTCAAAGATGCCCTGCACCGTCGGCGGGCGACGGCGGTCGCGCAGGGTCGGCTGAGCCCAGACACCCTGGTGGGCGGCACACCAGCCCTGAGGCAGCATGTCGGCCGGCAGCTGGTCCTGATAGGCGGTGCCGGCGGACTGGCAGTCGCGGGCGGCGAGCAGACTGCTGAGCCGACAGACATGCACCGGCTGGAGCGGCGGTTCCCGGCGCGGTCCGGCGGGGATGTAGCCCAGGGAAGCGGCCTTCTTGACGGCATCGGCCCAGATCGGGATGGCGAGGCGGCTGCCGTAGCCGCGGTCGAGGATTGTCTGCGGCTGGTCGAGGCCAACCCAGACCGCGCAGGTCACACGGTCGGTGTAGCCGGCAAACCAGGCGTCCTTGTAGTCGTTGGTGGTGCCGGTTTTGCCGCCGGCCGGATCCTTGAAGCCGTGCTCGGAACGGATGCTGGCGCCGGTGCCGCGATCCACCACCTGGCCGAGCATGCGGCGCATCAGGTGGGCGGCGCCGGCCGGAATGATGTCGGACTCGAGCACGCCGTTGCTGAAGAGGACGTTGCCGGCCTTGTCGGTGACCTTGTCAATGAGGAAGGTGCGCCGGCGGATGCCGTCGTTGGGGAAGAGGCTGAAGGCGCTGGCGAGTTCACGCGGCGTGCCGCCGAGGTTGCCGATGAAGACCTGCGGCGTGCGCGTGAGATGGTTGCCGATGCCGGCATCGGCGATGACCTCGATCACGCGGTCCAGACCGGTGAAGTTGCCAACTCGCACTGCCATCGTGTTGCGGCTTTCAACCAGGCCGCTGGTGAGCGTCTGCAGGCCGGTGAACTTGCCGTCGTTGTTCTGGGGCGACCAGCCCGGGTCGGCACCCGCGATCTCGCCGGGCCGGATGGGCGCATCCTCGACATAGGTGCCGGGCAGGAAACCCGCGGCGAGGGCGGCGGCATAGACGAAGGGCTTCACGGTCGAGCCAATCTGCCGGTTGCCCTGGGTGGCGCGGTTGAACTTGCTCTGCCGGTAATCGCGACCGCCGACCAGGGCGAGAATGCCGCCCGTCTCGTTGTCGAGCATGGCGAGGGCGCCCTGCAGGTAGGGGGTGGAAACCACCTCGCGCCGGCCATCCCAGGTGGCATCGAAGGCCGCCTTGGAGGGGTGGCGATAACCGGGCAGCTTCTCCGCGGCGGCGAGGCGTTTCTCCAGCGACTCCTCGGCGGCAAGTTGCAGGCCCTTGTGCAGGGTGGTGTAGACAATGAGGCCGCCATCCTCAATGGCCTGCTCCTCGAGAATGCGGTCGAGGTCGCGGCGGACGACGTCGAGGGCGTAGCCACCCTGGCTCTGGAAGGCCGGCTGGGCGCGCAGGGCAATGTCGGCGCGGCGGGCCGCCAGTTCCTCCTCGGCGCTGATGACGCCGGTGGCCAGCAGGCGTGCCAGAACGTCGTCGCGCTCGCGCAGGGCGCCCTGGAAGTTGCGGAAGGGCGAGAACCGGGCCGGGCTGCGAATGATGCCGGCGATGAGGGCGCCCTCGCTGAGGCTGAGGTCGGCGGCGTTCTTGCCGAAGTAGCCCTGGCTGGCGCGCTGGATGCCATACAGATTGGCGCCGAAGAAGATGCGATTGACGTAGTGGCCGAGGATCTGGTCCTTGCTCCATTGCCGCTCAATGCGGCGGGCCAGCATCATTTCGAGCAGCTTGCGGTGAAAACTGCGCGCGTTGAGGTCCGGGTAGCTGTTGCGCGCCAGCTGCATGGTGATCGTGCTGGCTCCCTGGACGACGCGACCCTCGCGCAGGTTGCGCAGGGCGGCGCGCAGCACGCCGATGTAGTCGATGCCACCATGGCTGTAAAAGCGGGCGTCCTCGCGCGCCAGCAGGGCCTTGAGGAAGTTCGGCGACACCTGGTCGATCGGCACCACCACGCGGTTTTCCCCGTGCATGCGGCCGAGCAGCTCGCCGTCGGCATCCAGGACGACCGTGCGCTCGGGCATTTCGCCAAGGCGGTCGAGGTCGTACAGCAGGGCCATCTGCGAGTAGACGCCGAGAGTGATCGCCGCCGCGGCGGTGGCAAGCAGGATGGCCAGCAGGCCGAGCAGGGCCAGCCGCCGCAACCAGCGGCGGCCCGGGGCGCGCCTGGGGGGCGGCCGGTGCGGGGCACGGAATTTCATGAGGGGCTTGGACGCGGCGGGCGCGAAAAACTTCGGGTTTTTATCGCAGGGAAGCCGCGCATGCAACCGGTCCGGGCCACAGAGGGCCAACGACCCGCCGGGGTTTTGGCTGCAGCGTGGGGTAGCGACTCGCGGGAGCCAAGCGGTCACCGCCCCGTCTCCAGCCAGCTCCAAGACCGCCCATCTTTCCCCTTGCCAACTTCCCGGGACAGCCGATGATGGCGGCCCTTTTGTCCGGCTGCCCCTGGCGGTGCAGGACATCAGCCCGCCCAGGCCCTCAGGAGTGGAAGGCTTGGTGCGGTTTCCCAACGGCACTCCCAACCCAACACACACATGAGCGCAGCTACTCTCGCGGAGATGATCGCAGGATCCTTCCGCGAACTCCACGAAGGATCCATCGTCAAAGGCCGGATCCTTGAAATCAAGCCGCAGGTCGTCCTCGTCGACATCGGCTATAAGTCCGAAGGGGCCATCCCCTCGAACGAATTCGAGGAAGAAGACATCCAGGTCGGAGACGAGATCGAAGTTCTCCTCGAAAAGCTGGAAAATGACGAAGGCATGGTCGTCCTCTCGAAGGAAAAGGCCGCCTACAAGCAGAACTGGGAAAAGATCGCCTCGGTCTTCCGCGACGGCGGCCTGGTCAAGGGCAAGGTCAAGAGCGTCGTCAAGGGCGGCCTCATGGTCAACGTCGGCGTCGAAGCCTTCCTGCCCGGCAGCCAGATCGACATCATCCCGCCGAAGGACCTCAACGAATACGTCGGCAAGGTCTTCGAATTCAAGATCGTCAAGATCAACGACGACCGCAAGAACATCGTCCTGTCCCGCCGCGAGGTGATCGAGGCCGAGCGCGCCGAACAGCGCCAGAAGTTTCTCGAGTCCGTCAACCCCGGCGACAAGGTCGAGGGCGTGGTCAAGAACATCACCGACTTCGGTGTCTTCGTCGACCTCAACGGCATGGACGGCCTTCTTCACATCACCGACATGTCCTGGGGACGCCTCAACCATCCGACCGAACTGGTCGGCATCGGCCAGCGCCTCGAACTCGTCATCCTCGAAGTCAACCGCGAGAAGGAGCGTGTCTCCCTCGGTCTCAAGCAGCTCCAGAACAACCCCTGGGAAAACATCGAGGGCCGCTACCCGGTCGGCCAGCGCGTCAAGGGCAAGGTCACCAAGCTCGTCGCCTACGGCGCCTTCGTCGAAGTCGAAGAGGGCGTGGAAGGCCTCGTCCACGTCTCCGAACTTTCCTGGGTCAAGCGCATCGCCCGCCCGTCGGACGTGCTCC
Source organism: Prosthecobacter sp. (assembly GCA_030827515.1). Classification (GTDB taxonomy): domain Bacteria; phylum Verrucomicrobiota; class Verrucomicrobiia; order Verrucomicrobiales; family Verrucomicrobiaceae; genus Prosthecobacter. The sequence continues at coordinate 19,712 of JAUREI010000005.1, forward strand.
AGGTCGGTCAGGAACTGGAAGCCGTGGTCCTTGGCATCAACAAGGAAGAACGCAAGATCAGCCTCGGCGTTCGCCAGCTGGATTCCAACCCGTGGGACGACATCGACGTCCGCTACCCGGTCGGCACCCAGCTCACCCGCCCGATCCGCAACCTCACGGCCTACGGCGCCTTCGTCGAGCTTGAGGAAGGCATTGACGGCATGATCCACGTCTCCGACCTCAGCTGGACCCGCAAGGTCAACCATCCGTCCGAGATGCTCAAGAAGGGCCAGGAAGTCGAAGCCGTCGTGCTCGGCATCGACAAAGCCAACCAGCGCATCAGCCTGGGCATGAAGCAGCTCGAGACCGACCCCTGGTCGGAAATCGACGCCCGCTTCAAGGTCGGCGATGTCGTCAAGGGCAAGGTCGCCAAGATCGCCAGCTTCGGCGCCTTCGTCGAACTCGAAGGCGACATCGACGGCCTGGTGCACATCTCCCAGCTCAGCGAGGACCATGTGGCCAAGGTCAAGGACGTGCTCAACGTCGGCGACGAAGTCGAAGCCCGCGTCATCAAGGTGGACAAGGTGGAGCGCCGCGTTGGCCTCTCCGTCAAGGCCATGAACTACAGCGACGCCGAGATCCAGAAGGAAAGCCAGGCTTTCGAAGCCCTGCGCCCCAGCACGGACCTCGTCGGCCTCGAGCAGGCCTTCAAGTTCGCCACCGAAGAATGGCGCCCCGGCCAGTAAGACTGGCCCGCCAGCATTCATCCCACGGAGGGACGCCGCGAGGCGTCCCTCTTTTTTTGCGCCGGGTGCCTTTTCCTGGCACGCCAAGGGCGGATTCCGGGAAAAGCCTCGGACTCCCCGCACGTTACCCCCTTCGCCCGCCATGAACCCCGCCTACTTCCCCTGCGCCGGCAGCCACGCCCGGCACGCACCCACGCGACGCGAGTTTGTGTATGGCCTGGGCGCCTCGCTTGGCGGCGTTGCATTGACCGCCCAACTCGCCGCCGCGGAAGCGACCGGACCGCTGGCACCCAAGCCTCAGCAGCTGCCGGCGAAGGCGAAGAACTGCATCTTCCTGATGATGGAGGGCGGGCCCTCGCACATCGACTGCTTCGATCCCAAGCCCGAGCTGGAAAAGCTGCACCTCAAGGAGTTCGTCCGCGAGGGCCAGCAGAAGTCGGCCATGGAAAGCGGCAAGCGCTACTACGTGCGCAGCCCCTTCAAGTTCCACCAGCACGGCCAGAGCGGGGCCTGGATGAGCGAACCCTGGCAGCACCTCGCCGGCGTCGCCGACGACCTCTGCTTCTACCGCGGTTGCCAGGTCGACAGCGTCAATCACCCGACCGCGATGTACCAGATGAACTGCGGCAACCGCTTTGGTGGCGACCCCGCGCTCGGTGCCTGGGTGACCTACGGCCTCGGCTCGATGAACCGCGACCTGCCGGGATTTGTCGTCCTCCCCGAGATCAGCTACCCGCAGGGCGGCAGCGCCAACTGGGGCAACGGCTACCTGCCCGCCCATTTCCAAGGCACCCCCCTGCGCGCCCAGGGCAGCCCCATCCTCGACCTGCAGCCGCCGCCCGGCGTCAGTCAGCAGCGCCAGCGCGCCAACCTCAACCTGCTCGCCCGCCTCAACGAGCGCCACGCCGAGGCCCGCCCCGATCAGGAGGAGCTGCGCGCGCGCATGACCAACTACGAACTCGCCTTCCGGATGCAGATGCAGGTGCCGGACGTGCTCGACCTCGCCGGTGAAAACGCCGCCACCCTCGAACAATACGGGGTCGGGCAGCCCGAGACCGACGCCTTCGGCCGCAAGTGCCTGCTGGCCCGCAAGCTGGTCGAGAAGGGGGTTCGCTTCGTCCAGCTCTATGCCGGCACCTGGGACAGCCACGACTACATCGAGCGTGCCCACGGCAACCTGATCCGCCAGGTCGACCGCCCCATCGCCGGGCTCATTGCCGACCTCAAGCAGCGCGGCCTGCTGGAGGAAACCTTGGTCGTCTGGTGCGGGGAATTCGGCCGCACCCCCGACAACGGCGTCCGCGGTGGCACCGCCTACGGGCGCGACCACAACCCGAAGGCCATGACGATCTGGTTCGCCGGCGGCGGCGTCAAGGCGGGCCACACGGTCGGCCTGACCGACGACACCGGGATGGAGGCGGTCGAATGCGTGCACCATGTCCGCGACCTCCATGTCACCCTCCTGCACCTGCTCGGCCTCGATGACAACCGCCTGACCTTCTACCACGCCGGACGCTTCAAGCAGCTCAGCCAGTTTGGCGGCCAGGTCATCCGCGAACTTGTTGCCTGAAAAAAAGTTTGAACACCGGCACCCTGCCGCTTTTCCAACTCTTCCAATGACTCGGCGCTTCATCAGCCTGCTCACGGCCTGCCTCATGGCGGCGCCGTTTTGCGGCTGTTGCTATGCCTCGGCCCTCCCGGCGGCGGAAACCGAAGCCTGTCCGGCATGCCACGCCGATGCCGAATCCTCCGCGCCCGCGCCCCGCTCGTCCGACTGCCCCTGCTGCACGGACACCCTTTCCCGCCAGCTTTCTCCGGAACCCGCTGCCGCACCCCGCCCGGTCCTGGTTGTTCTGCAGGCGTGGGTGCGGCCGCACTCCGAATTTTGGGCACCCCCGGCAGCCAGCACGCCGCCGCGGATCCATGCCCCTCTGGAGGCGCCCCGAAGTCGGGCAGCCCCCCTCTATCTGAGGCACTGCGCCCTGTTGCATTGAAGAGCCCGGCCCTTCCGGTAAGCCCGCCATCCGGCACCGGCGCGAAAGTGCGCCCTGCCGCCCTTCGCCGAAGGGCAGGACTCGGGTCCCCACCGGAATCCCCAGCCCTTGCCGCACCCGCGGTTTCGTCAATGCAACGTCCTGAAAACCAACAAAATCTATCTGAAAATCATCATGAAAACGCTTCTCTCCCTCCTCGCCCTGACAGCCCTCACCACCGGTGCCTTCGCCGGCGAAGCCTGCAAAAAGTGCTGCGCTGACAAGGGCAAATCCTGTGCCGAGTGCTGCAAGGACCAAGGCAAAACCTGCGGCAAGGACTGCTGCAAGGAGGCCAAGTAACCCCTCTCAGGCTCCGGCCTGAATCCCCCAAAACCCACACCGCCGTCATCCGCACCCCGGGTGGCGGCGGTTTTGTGTCTGCGCGCTGCTCCCACGTGGCGACTCCGGATCTGAAAACTGCCATTTGAGTTTTGAGATCCATCAGGGCGCCGTCATCCCGCCATTTGCCAGCGCCGGCATCCTGCGTTACAGAATTCCCGAGATGGATTGCCGCCAATCTGAGATCGTCCAGCGCCTCATGACCTCATACCACGAGGTCGGGGGCATCAATCACGTGGACTGCGGGGCCCTGCCGTCGAAGCATGCCATCGCGACGCTCTGCGAGGACCTGCTGCAGCTGCTCTTTCCCGGCTTTTTCTCCGAGGACGCCGTTTCCTCCCAGGATCTCGAGCTGATCACCCATGAACTGGTCGCCAGCATTCGTGAACGCCTCAAGACCGAGGTGCGGCGCAGCCTGCGCCTGCGCGACGGCAGCGGCAATCATCACGAGGAGGCCACCCGGCTTGTCTGCGACTTCATGGAACAGCTGCCGGGCGTGCGTGAACTTCTGCAAACGGATGTCCAGGCCGCCTTTGAAGGCGATCCCGCGGCGCGCAGCTACGAGGAAATCATCCTGGCCTACCCCGGCCTTGAGGCCATCGCCATCCAGCGTGCCGCCCACACGCTCTACCGCACCGGCGTGCCGCTCATCCCGCGCATGATGACCGAGTGGGCCCATGGTCGCACCGGCATCGACATCCATCCGGGCGCGAAGATCGGCAGCCACTTCTTCATCGACCACGGTACCGGAGTCGTCATCGGCGAGACCTGCGAAATCGGTTCGCGGGTGAAACTCTACCAGGGCGTCGGCCTCGTCGCTCGCTCGCTCGCCCAGGGCCAGGCCCTGGCCGGCACGAAACGCCACCCGACGATTGGCGACCAGGTCACCATTTACGCAGGGGCCACCATTGTCGGCGGCGACACCGTCGTCGGCGCGGGCAGCACGATCGGCGCCAATGTCTTCCTCATGGAAAGCGTGCCGCCGGACATGATTTATGCCTTGGGCGACCAGGAACACCGCATCCGCGGCCGCAAAAAAGTCACGGCCGCCCGCACCGAACCGGGGACGTCCCCGGGCCTGCCATGCTGAAGCTGACCCAGCTCTTCTTCGACTTCCAAGCCGGCCTGCGCGGCAGCCTGGCCGAGCGGCGGCTTGTGCGGCCCCTTTTTGCCGAGCCGGAACCGCCCACCGAGCCCGCTCCCGCCAATGACGACGATGCGGATCTGACGCATCTCTGCCGTGAGCTGTTGCTTGGCCTCGACCTCGCCGGGGCCGCCGGCCTCGTCTCCGTTTGCTGGAACCCCCGCCTGAGCAGCACCGCCGGTTACGCCAGCTACCCGGCCTGGCGCATCGAGTTGAACCCGCGCCTGCGTGAGTTCGAAGGCCAGGTGGAACGCACGCTGCGCCACGAACTGGCCCATCTCGTCGCCTACCACCGCGCCGGCCGTCGCCGCATTGAGCCGCATGGACCGGAATGGCGTCGCGCCTGCGCGGACCTCGGCATCCCCGATGAAAGCGCCCGCCATCGCCTGCCGCTGCCCCGCCGCGAGGTGAAGCGCAAGTTCGCCTACACCTGCGCCCACTGCGGCCTGATCGTCCACCGGGTGCGCAAATTCCGTCGCCACAGCGCCTGCAGCGCCTGCTGCAGCAAGCACAACCGCGGTCAGTATGACGCCCGCTACCGCTTCATCCTGCTCGCCGAAGCCCGGCCGAACAAGCCAGGCTGATGGTCGGTTTGGCTGCAGGGCGGGGCTGCGACCCGCGGAATCCACGAGGTCCATGCGCGCGCCCACAGAAAATCCCTCGCGCTACTCGCGCCAGATCCGGCCCTGGCCGGTGCGGAAGGAACGCTCCAGGCTGGCGTGCAGGGAGTTCAGCCGGTCCTCGCTGCCCAGCACGAACTCGACCGTGTGAGCGTGGGTCGACACCGGGTAGCTCTTCACCACCTTGGGTTCGGTGAGCGTGGGCGACACCCGGCCCGCGGCGTCCTGTACCAGCGCACGGGCGCGGTCGATCGCCTGCTGACCGGCGCCAATGACGCCACCGCCCTCAAGCCGCACCGGTTCGAGGAAGTAAAAGCGCACGGTGAGGTTGGAATTCAGCGTGAGGTTCACCTCGACGACGCGCGCCGTGCCGTCGGCCACATACTCGTGCTTCGACAGCGCCACAATCTGGTTGCTGCGCACCAGGTAGCTGCCACCCTTGAGCCGACCGTCCCAGAGGCCGTCTCGCGTCAGCTCATCCTCGGTGGTGGCGGCGGGTGCGGCCGGTGCACTGGTCTGGGCGTGGACGGTTCCAACGAGACACGCGACGGTGGCGGCAAGGAGAAGCACTTTCATGGCTGGCAAAGTCTCGCCGCTTTTCCCGCCAACGCAAACGACGGCTACTCCAGCCCGCGCCGGAGCTCATGGACGGTGTCGGCGATGTGCGTCTCAACCTCGCCACTCCACTTGGGCGTCGGATGATGGCCCCACTTCATGGCGTCGCCCCCCTCATAGCCGCCTTCCTCCCAGACACGCCGGCTGGGAATGTAGGTGGGCACGTCGTTCGTGTAGGCCGACACCCAGACGAGCGGGTCGCGGATCTCTCGCTTGAAGCGCAGGGCGTAATCGATCACCACTTCTCCGGCCAGCATCACCCAGGTCAACTCATTGCCCAGACGCACGACCTGCACCGGATAGGGATAGTGCTGGGGCAACTCTCCCTCCTCGTTGAGACGCGCCAGCACGCGGCCCGCGTGGGCGGCATCCAGCTTGTCGCTTCCCTTCTGCCGAACCTCCAGCTCCGCCCGCGTCGGCAGCTTGCCATAGGCGAGCGGGATTTCGCGGTAGGCGGCCTGCAAGCGCGCGCCCACCGGCTTCGGTGTCGTGCCAAGGGCCGATTCCACCGCCGTGGCCAGCGTCTGGCCATGGGTCGCCGCCAGCTCGGTCGTGCGTCGCGGGTAGGGATTCTGGTCGCCGCTGCAGCCGTTCATGAACATCGCCACCACTCCCGGGTGCGCCTTCTCGATCGCCGCCTGGGCATACCCGGCGTAATCACCGCTGAACTTTTGGTGCCCCAGCGTCGTGCAATGGCAGGCGTAGCCGAAGACAAAGGCGATCTCGCGGTCCTCGGCCCCGGTCACCTTCAGCACCGGCACCTGGTGATCGACCGGGCCGGCCGGATTGGGAAAGTTGCGCCAGCCGCCCCTGCCGTCGGGCGTTCTGCGGTTCATGGCGAAGCCGCAGCGCGCCTCACAGAATTCGACCTTCGCCGGCGCCAGCGCCTTCAGGGCCGTGCCGACCAGCCCGACCAGGGTCGTTTCCAATTCCTCCACATAGGCCTTCGCCTCGGCCTGGCGCCGTGGCGGGTCATCGACCCCTTCCAGACGCTTGAAGCGCAGCTCAGGGCCGCTGTGCGTGTGACTGGCGTTCAGGGCGAGTCGCTCCGGCGGGATGCCGTGCTCCTTTTCAACCCGCGCCGCCACTGCCAGGCGCATCTCGCGCGGCACGCCGATGAGATCAAGCGTGACCAGTGCAAACCGGCCGCCCGCCGCGTCCTCGAGCACCAGCGCCTTGGCGAACAGGTCCTGCTCGACCCCCTCGGCCGGTTTCGTGCGCGAGGCATAACCCGCCATCCAAAGCATCTGCTGCGGCGTGATTTTCACCCCGGCGGCACCGGCCTTCCATGCCATCGGTTCGGGCTTCTGGGCCGGGGCGGACACCGTCAGGGCCAACAGGCAGAGCAAGGAAAACCGTTTCATGCCGGAAGAATCGGCCGCATGACCGGTGTCCTTGCAGAAGCTCCCCACTGGCGCATCTCCGACCACTGCGTTAGCCTGAAGGCATGTCCGACGCCGAACGCCGCCCGCCCGCCGAGGTTCTGCGCGGCCGGGTCGAGCGCGTGCTCTATCACACCGAGGACACCGGCTACTGCATCCTGAAGGTCCTGCCCGAGGGTGCCCGCGAACCGGTCGGCCTGGTCGGACGCACACCGCGCGTGGTCGCCGGCGAGGCCTTTGAAGCCAGCGGCCACTGGCAGTCCACCCGCGACTACGGCCGCCAGTTCAAGGCCGACAGCCTTCAGCTGGAACGCCCGGATTCGCCCGAGGGCATCGAACGCTATCTCGGCAGCGGCCTCGTCGAGGGCATCGGTCCGGCCTACGCGAAACGCCTCGTCGCCCGCTTCGGCGCCGGCATCTTCGACATCATCGAGAACGAGTCGGCCAAACTCGAGGAGGTCGAGGGCATCGGCCGCAAGCGCCGCCAGGAAATCCGCGCCTCCTGGCTCAAGCAGCGCGCGGTGCACGCCATCATGGTCTTCCTGCACGCCCACGGCGTCAGCTCGGCGCGCGCCCTGCGCATCTACAAGACCTACGGCGACGACGCTCTCAGTGTCCTGCAGGCCAACCCCTACCGGCTGGCCCAAGACATCCACGGGATCGGTTTCAAGACCGCCGACCAGATCGCCCGCCAGCTCGGCCTCGACGCCGACGCCCCGGAACGCGTGCGCGCCGCCCTGCTGCACAGCCTCGCCGCCGCGGCCGGCAACGGCCACACCTGCCTGCCGGAAAATGAGGCCCTCGACCAGGCCCGCGAACTCATCGGCGTCGAAGCCGCCGCCGTGCGCGAGGCCCTCGCCTTCCTCAGTGGCACTGGCGATCTCGTGCAGGCGGTGCAGGACGGGGTCGCCAAGCTCTGGCTGCCGGCCCTGCGCACCGCCGAGATCCACATCGCCCGCCGCCTGCGCGAGTTGGTCGCGCGGCCGCCCGACTGGCCGCAGATCGACCTCGAACCGGCCCTCGCAGCCATCGCCGAACGCACCGGCAAACCGCTCGCGCCGAGCCAGGTCGAGGCCGTGCGCGAGGTGCTGCGCCGGCGCGTGCTCATCCTCACGGGCGGTCCCGGGGTGGGCAAGACCACCCTGGTCAACACCCTGCTCGAACTGCTCGGCGACCGTGAGATCGTGCTCGCCGCCCCCACGGGTCGCGCCGCGCGCCGGCTGGCGGAAAGCACCGGGCGCGAGGCCAAGACCCTGCACCGCCTGCTCGAGGCGCAGGGCGGCGGCACCTGGGGACGGCACCGCGGCCGCCCGCTCGAGGGCCAGGTCTTCGTCTGCGATGAAGCCTCCATGATCGACACCCCGCTCATGGCCCACTTCCTCGCCGCCCTGCCCGCCGAGGCCCACCTGCTTCTCGTTGGCGACGCCGACCAGTTGCCGTCCGTCGGTCCCGGTCGCGTGCTTGGCGACCTGCTCGCCTGCGGCGCCGTGCCCGCCGTCCGCCTCACCGAGATCTTCCGCCAGGCCGCCGCCAGTCGGATCATCACCAGCGCGCACGCCATCAACGCCGGAAGCCTGCCCGACCTCAAGCCGGCACGCGACAGCGACTTCTTCTTCCTCGACGAACCCGATCCCGAAACCCTGCGCACCACCTTGGTCGAACTGGCGCGCACGCGTCTGCCCGGCAAGTATGGCTTCGATCCGGTCGCCGATCTGCAGGTGCTGACGCCGATGAACCGCGGTCCACTCGGCACCCGCGCCCTCAACGAGGCCCTGCAGGCCGCGCTCAATCCGCCCAACGAGACCAAATTCGAGATCGAACGCTTCGGCGTCACCTTCCGCGTCGGCGACAAGGTCATTCAGACGAACAACAACTACGACAAGGACGTCTTCAACGGCGACATCGGCCACATCGCCACCATCGACACCGAGCCCCTGCGGGTCAGCGTGCGCTTCGACGGCGGTCGCCGGGTCGAGTATGAACCCGGCGAGCTCGACGAACTGCAGCTCGCCTACGCCCTCAGCATCCACAAAAGCCAGGGCAGCGAGTTCCCCTGCGTCCTGCTGCCGGTCAGCAAGCAGCACTACGTCATGCTCGAGCGCAGCCTGATCTACACCGCGCTCACCCGTGCGAGAAAACTCGCCGTCCTCATTGGCGACCCCGCCGCCCTCGAAATGGCCGTCCGCCGCCAGTCCAGCCGCCGCCGCTGGACCGGTCTCACCGGCCTGCTGACCGAAGGCTGAGCGAACCCGGGGGGGGAAATTCGGATCTCCAATCTCTGATCGACGGAAGCATGCCCCTGCGCGGCTCTGCGATGCAAAGGCGAACGCAGAGGTCTTCGGGGAGATTCGTGGAACACGGAACGATTCGATCGGATGGACATCAACCTTTCACGCCTTGCGCCTCCAGCGCGGCGTCGACGCGGCGGGAGGTGTCGCCCGGGCTGCCGGTGCGGCGGGAGACGGCGCGGTAGGCGAGCGGCACAACGATCAGCGTGAAGACGGCGGAGAGGGCGACGCCGTAGAGGATGACGACACCGACCACGAGGCGGGTTTCAGCGCCGGCGCCGGTGCCGAAGACGAGCGGCAGCGAGCCCATGACCGTGGTCAGGGTGGTCATCAGCACGGGGCGCAGTCGCAGCACCGAGGCCTCGATGATGGCTTCATCGTAATCCATGCCCTCGTCGCGAAGCTGGTTGATGAACTCGACGATCAGGATGCCGTTCTTGGCGGCGAGACCGACGAGCATGATGAGGCCGACCTGGCTGAACAGGCTCTGGTTCTGGCCGGTGAGCAGCAGGCCGAGCAGACCGCCACCGATGGCGACCGGCACGGTGAGCATGATCGTGAAGGGATGCACGAAGCTCTCGAACTGGGCCGCCAGCACGAGGAAGACGACCAGGATGGCGAGGCCGAAGACAAAGAGCACGCTGCCGCTGCTCTCGCGCAGCTTGAGGGCGTCGCCCTTGTAACCGACGACCGCTTCCTGCGGCAGGTGTTCGCGGACAAGACCCTCCATGAAGGCGACCGCCTCGGAGAGGCTGTAGCCCGGGGCCAGGCCGGCGTCGAAGGTGATGGCGCGCAGGCGGTTGTGACGGTTGAGGGCGCCGGAATCGGCGAACTCGGAAAGGCTGACGAGATTGGCGAGCGGGATGAGCCGGCCGGTGGTCTCGGAGCGCACGTAAATGCCCTGCAGGTCGCCCGGCAGACGCTTGCCCTCGTAGTCGCCCTCAAGGATGACGTCATACTCCTCGCCGTTGTCGACGTAGGTCGTGACCCGGCGGAAGCCGAGCAGGCTTTCCAGCGTGCGGCCGATGTTGGCGACCGAGACGCCGAGGTCGGCGGCGCGCGCGCGGTCGATGGCGACCTCGAGCTGGGGCTTGGTCTCCTTGTAGTCGTAATCGATGCCGATGAGGTTGGGGTTGGCGGCGGCCTTTTCCAGGAGGATGTCGCGCCAGCGCGCCAGTTCCTCGTAGGTGGGGCCGCCGAGCACGAACTGGAGCGGCTTGGTGAGACCGCGGCTGAGACCCTGGCGCATGATGACAAAGTGCTGCACCCCGCGCATGTCGGCGACCTTGGCGCGGACCTCGTCCATGATCTCCCAGGCCGAGCGACGGCCGCCATGATCGTAGAGGTTGATGATGGTGATGACCTCGTTGAAGTCGGAGTTGTTGCCGAAGGAACGCGGCACGCGCAGGAGCAGGCGCTGGGCCTCGCCGCTTTCCACCAGGTACATGAGGCGCTGCTCCAACTCGTCGAAGACCTGCATGCTGTAGCCGTAGGAGGCGCCTTGGGGGGCGGAGGAGACGACGAAGAAGGAGCCGCGGTCCTCGCGCGGGGTGAACTCGGAGGGCAGGGCGCGCAGCAGCCAGTAGCTGAGCGAGGCCGCGCCGGCAACGGCAAGGAAGGCCGGCAGCGGGTAGCTGAGGGTGGCGGTGAGCAGGCGGCGGTAGCCGTTCTGCAACAGGCGGAAGAGACCGTCGACGGCGCGCGTCAGCAGGTTGCCGCGTCCTGCGGGCCGCAGCAGCTTCGAGGCGATCATCGGGCACAGGGTCAGGGCGACGAAGCTGGAGAAGCTGACCGCCACGGCCAGGGTGACCGAGAATTCCGCAAAGAGCTTGCCGGCATCGCCCTCCAGAAAGCTGATCGGCACGAACACCGCGACCAGCACGAGGGTGGTGGCGACGACGGCGAAGCCGACCTGGCGTGACCCCAGGTAGGAGGCGGCCATGGGCGTCTCGCCGTCCTCGATCCGGCGGTGGATGTTCTCCAGCACGACGATGGCGTCGTCGACGACGAGGCCGATGGCGAGAACGACGGCGAGCAGGGTGAGGACATTGACCGAGAAGCCAAGGAAGTAGAGAACGATGCAGGTGGCGACGATGGAGACCGGCACGGCGACCGCCGGCACGAGGGTGGCGCGGGCGGTGCCGAGGAAGAGGTAGATGACCAGAACGACGAGCAGAACCGCGATTGCCAGGGTGCGGAACACCTCGGCGAGGGAGGCTTCGATGAACTGCGAGGTGTCGTAGCTCTCCTCCAGCTTCATGCCCTCGGGCAGCGTGGGCGCCAGCCGCTTCGCCTCCGCCTTGGCGGCGCGGGCGACGTCGAGCGTGTTGGCGCGCGACTGCTTGATGATGCCGAGCGCCACCATCGGCACGCCGTTGCCATGGAAGCGGCGGCGGGCATCCTCGGCCCCGAGTTCCACGCGCGCCACCTCGCCCAATCGCACCTGGTAGCCGTCGTCGCCTCGCTTGAGGACGAGGCTGCGAAATTCCTCAACGGTGGTGAACTCCCTTCGCAGGCGCACGGTGATCGTGCGGTCGCGCGCCTGCACGGCGCCGGCCGGCAGCTCGACGTTCTGCCGGCGCAGGGCGTCCTCGACATCAATGACGGTGAGACCGCGCGCCACCAGCGCCTCGCGGTCGATCCAAAGGCGCATGGCGAAGCGGGTGGCCCCGCTCAGGCGCACGCGCGCCACGCCCGGCAGCTGCGAAAAACGGTCCACGAGATAACGCTCCGAGTAGTCGGCCAGCTCGACCGGCGACATGTCGGGACTGGTGAGGTTGAGCCACATGAGCACCTCCGTGACGGCGTCCTGCTTGGTGATTTCCGGCGGGCGCACCTCGTCGGGCAGCTCGTCGAGGATGCTCGACACCGCCTCGCGCACGTCGCTGGCAGCATTGTCGATGTCGCGGTCGAGCGAAAACTCGATGGTGATCTGCGACTGGCCATCGCTGCTGGTGGAATCGATGTTTTCGATGCCCTCGACGCCGCTGACGCGGTCCTCGATGAGCTGGGTGACGCGACGCTCGACGACGGCGGCGGCGGCGCCGGGATAAACCGTCTCAATCGAAATGATCGGCGGTTCGATGTCCGGATACTCGCGCACCTGCATGCGCGTGTAGGCGACGACGCCAAAGGCCATCAGCAGCAGGTTCGCCACCGTGGCGAGCACGGGCCGGCGGATCGAGACGTCGGACAGGAACATCGCTCAGTTCGTCCTCGGATTGTAAGCCGGCGCCGCCTCGCTGAAGCGACCGACGATCTCGACCTTGCTGCCGTCGGACAGGCCCATGTAACCGTCGGTGACGAGGGTTTCACCCGCCTTGAGACCGGCGGTGACCTCGACATAGCCGGGTTTGCGCAAGCCGGTTTCGATGGCGCGGCGTTCGACGCGCAGGTCGCCCTCCTGGCCGGTGACGACGAAGACATACACCTGGCGGTAGACCGGCGCCAGGGCGCGCTCGGGCACGGCGGGCGCACGACGCGGCGCGCGGCTCAGCGTCGCCGTCAGCAGCATGCCGGGGTGCAGGGCGTGATCGGCGTTGTCGATGTCGGCCCGGACCACGACCGCACGCGTCGCGGGATCGACGCGTGAACTGACCTGGGCGACCCGCCCCTCGAAGACACGCCCCGGATAGGCGGCACTGCGCGCGCGCACGACGCGGCCGGTCTCGACCTCGGTCAGGAAGACTTCGGGCACCGAGAAATCCAGCCTCACCTGGTCGATCTGGTCGAGCGTGGCGATGACCGTGCCCGGAGAAATGAGCGCCCCGGCACTGATGTTGCGCAGGCCGAGCACGCCGCCAAACGGCGCGGTGATCAGTCGGTCGGCCAGGCGCGCCTCGACCTCCTGAATCTGCCGGCGGGCGAGTTCGGACAGGGTCTCGCGTTCCTCGACCAGCACCGACGAAACGGCGCCGTCGGCGACCAACTGGCGCAGGCGCGCCAGTTCGCGCTCGTGCTCGGCGAGCTGGGCGCGCGCGGCGGCCAGGCGGGCGGCGTCCTCGGCCGAGGACAGCTTGACCAGGGGCTGGCCCTTTTTGACGGTCTGGCCGTCGGTGAATTCCACCTCCTCGACCACCTCGGTGACGCGCGCGGAGACGTCGATGGATTCATAGGAACGGATGGTGCCGACCACCTCGACCTGTTCGATGAAATCGTCCTCCTTCACCTCGTGAATGATGACGCGACCGGCGGGCGGTGCGGCGCGCTTCTCGGCGCCCGCCTGACGGGCGGTGAGCGCCTGGCGCAGGTAGTGCGCCGCCGCCAGCAGCAGAACCGCCACCAGCGCCGCCGCCAAAAGTTGTTTCAAAACCTTCATGCTTCCTCATTCCCCTTCCTCCATCAGCTGTCAAAGGCGGGCCGGAGAGAACGCTCCACAAGTCAAGAATCTTCATGACGGGTGCAAGACCCGGCATGCCGGTCGTCTTGCCAGGGCCGGCACCGGCCTGCACGATGCAGCTCACCCACTGCCATGAGTTCCCCTGCCCGCCCCGCCAAGACCGTCCTTCTCATTGCCAGCGGCGACCTGCGCCCGGCTGCCAACCAAACCTGCTGGCCCGCCCAGAAGGCCATGGAGGACGCGCTGGCGAAGGCGCTCAAGGCGGAGGGCTGGGAGGTGCGCCGCGCCCACCCCTACGACGCCAGAAAAAAACACGGCTTCATCGCCAGCCAGCGCGAGGGCATCGAGGTCTTCCGCGGCATCGATCCCGAAGCTCCACTCATCGTCGCCGAGGCGGTCTGGCAATACTCCCACCACGTGCTCGCCGGCCTGACCACCCACCGCGGCCCCATCCTCACGGTCGCCAACTGGAGCGGCCAGTGGCCAGGCCTGGTCGGCCTGCTCAACCTCAACGCCTCGCTCACCAAGGCCGGCGTCGACTACTCCACGCTGTGGAGCGAGACCTTCACCGATGCCTTCTTCAAAAACGGCCTGCGCGAGTGGCTGAACACCGGCCGCGTGCGCCATGACCAGTCGCACGTGCGTGACCTCGGCCTCGTCCGCCTGCCCGCGGAGGACGAGCGCATCGGCCGCGACTTTGGCCGCCGCTTCCGGGTCGCCAAGGCCATCCTCGGCGTCTTCGACGAGGGCTGCATGGGCATGTTCAACGCGATCGTGCCCGACCACCTGCTGCACCCCACCGGCTGCTTCAAGGAGCGGCTCAGCCAGTCAACCCTCTACGCCGCCATGCGCGAGGTGAGCGATGCCGACGCGCAGGCGGCGCTGGCCTGGTATCGCAAAAAGGGCCTGCGCCTGCAGCTTGGCACCGACGAGTCCACCGAACTGACCGAGGCCCAGGTGCTGCTGCAGTGCAAAATGTACATCGCCGCCCTGCGCCTCGCCGACGAGTTCGGCTGCGACGCCATCGGCATCCAGTACCAGCAGGGACTGAAGGATCTGACGCCGGCAAGCGACCTCGTCGAGGGCACGCTCAACAACGCCGACCGTCCGCCCGTGCACAGTGCCGACGGCCGGCGCGTGCTGTTTGAGGGTGAGGCGCTGCCGCACTTCAACGAGGTTGACGAGTGCGCCGGTCTCGACGGCCTCGTGACCTACCGGCTCTGGCGCGAGCTCGGCTTCGCGCCGGAAAACACCCTGCACGACCTGCGCTGGGGGAAGAAATTTGGCGGCGAATACGTCTGGGTGCTGCTGATCAGCGGCGCGGCCCCGCCCGCGCACTTCATCGGCGGCTGGAAGGGCGCCAGCAGCGAGCGCCAGCCGGGCATGTATTTCCGCCTCGGCGGCGGCACCCTCAAGGGGATCAGCAAGCCCGGCCACATCGTCTGGAGCCGCGTCTTTGTCATGGAGGGCGCCCTCTGCTGCGACATCGGCGTCGCCGAGGTCGTGCGCCTGCCGGAGAGGGAGACCGAGGCGCGCTGGCGCGAAACCACGCCGCAGTGGCCGATCATGCACGCGGTGCTGAAGGGCGTCAGCCGCGACCAGATGATGGCGCGCCACAAGTCGAACCACATCCAGGTCGTGTATTGCCCGAATGAGAAGCAGGCCCACCGCGCCGCGCGCATCAAGGCCGCGGCGATGGCGGAACTCGGCCTGCGCGTCAGCCTGTGCGGCGAGGTCCGCCTGGACTGAAGCTGGAATTTGGCCGGCCGCTGAAGGATTGTGCCGCCTGGGTGAGTTATGCCGCTGCCATGAGCCGCTTCCTGATCGTCCTGCTCGCCTGTGCCCTCACCGCCCACGCGGCGGAGCCGGTCGCCGCCCCCAAGGCACCGGCCAAAGCCGCGCCCAAGTCCGTGGTGATCCCGCCGGATCTCAATGGCCACCGCACGATCATCGCGCCTCCGCCAAACGCGGCCCCGGTACGCATCGCCATCTTTGAGGGCACGGGGGCTCCGGAAGCCGGCATCGAGAATGTCTGCGCCCGTGTGGAGGGCCTGACCGGCGCCAGCATCACCCGCCTCAAACCGGAGCAAATCGCCGGCGGCGGCCTCGCTGGCTATGATGTGGTCGTCTTTTCCGGGGGCAGCGGCAGCTCGCAGTCGAAGAGCCTGGGCGACGCCGGTCGCGAACAGGTGCGCGAATTTGTCCGCAAGGGCGGCGGCTATGTCGGCATCTGCGCCGGAGCCTATCTGGCCTGCTCCAACTTCTCCTGGGGCCTCGGCATTCTCAACGCCTCGACCGTGTCCAACAAATGGATGCGCGGCGGCGGCTTCGTCGAATCCGAAGTGACCGTCGACGGCGCACCCATCCTCGGCCCCGTCGAGGGTGTCTTTCTGGTCCGCTACCACAACGGCCCCATCCTCAAGCCCGGCAACCGCGCCGACCTGCCCGCCTACCGGCCGCTGGCCCTGTTCCGCACCGAGGTCGCCGGGAATGGCACCCCGGTCGGCATCATGGTCGATTCGCCCGCCCAGGCGGTGTCGACCTTCGGACGCGGCCGCGTGTTCGTCTCCAGCCCGCACCCCGAAAACACGCCCGGTCTCGAGCATCTCATTCCGCGCGCCATTCTCTGGTCGGCCGGCAAGCTCAGGGAGGAACCCCTGCCCCCGTCGCTGCCATGAAGGCCTGGATCGCCCTGCTTGTGCTCGGGGCACCGGCTTGTCGCGCCCTTGAACCCGTGCCGATCCGGTTCGGCACGCGACAGTTCATCGAATACCGGCCCGGTGACCTGCCGCTGGTGATCGCCGCCCCGCATGGCGGACGCGAAAAGCCGGCCGACCTGCCGGATCGGCGCGAGGGCGTGCTGAGCATGGATACCGCCACCGATGAACTGGCGCTGGCGGTCGCCGAGGCCATCGCCGCCCGCCGGGGCGCCCGCCCCCATGTCGTCGTCTGCCGCCTGCACCGCATCAAGTTCGACGCCAACCGCGACCTCCCCGAAGCCGCCCAGGGCCATCCCGCCGCCGAACAGGCCTGGCACGACCATCACGGGTTCATCGATCAGGCCTGTCGCGACGCCGTCGGCCGCCACGGCTGGGCCTTTCTGATCGATCTCCACGGACACAGTCACCCCGTTGCCCAAGTCGAACTGGGCTGGCTGCACCCAGCGAGCGACCTGGCCCGGCCAACCGAGGCGATCAACCACCCGGACTTCGCCCGCCAGGGCAGCGCCGAATTGCTCACCCGCCTGCTCAACCGTCCCTACAGCGAGTTCCTCCATGGTCCGGCCAGTCTCGGCGCCCTGCTGGAGCAGCAGGGCTTTCCCGCCACCCCCAGTCCGCGTCTGCCGGTGCCAATCCCTCCCTACTTTCGCGGGGGTTACACGCTGGCCCGTCACTGCGACGCCGGGCGCGGCATCGCCGGCGTGCAGATTGAGGCCAACCGGCCGCGCCTGCGCGACACCGCCGCCAACCGCCGTCGCTTCGCTGAAGCCCTGGCCGCAGCGCTCACGACCTTCCTGCCCGGCGGCCTGCAGCTGGAAAGATCCGGCCCATCCGGCGCGATGAAAAAATAGTGCTTTCGTTTTAGGTAAATTACTCTAAGGCTCCGCGTTAAATGCTGAGTCTGCTGAATTCCTGTCGCTCTGCTCCCGTGGGTCCGTCGCCCGTTCCTGGCAGGTGGTTCGCCCTCGCCCTGGGACTCGCGGCCGGTCTGGCCCCGGCGGCAACCTCCGTCTGGGATGGTGGCGCAAGCGGCCTGGGCACGTCCTGGAACAGCGCGGCCAACTGGCAGAACGACCTCTTGCCTGTCCCGTCTGCCACAACCGACCTGCTCTTTCACAGCCGCAACGGCGGCAGTGTCCTGCTGGCCCAGATGAGCCTCGGCAGCAGCCAGGTGGCCGGCCGCATCACCTTCGATGGCGCGCTGGGCGGTCTGCCGGACCTTCTGCAGGTCGACACCAACGGCACCGGCGGCACCACGGCCCGCACCCTGACGTTGCACGGTGGCCTCACCCTGGCCAACACCTCCAGCCAAATCGTGCTGCGCGGTGCCAACGGCGACCTGACCCTGGCACTGGCTGCGGACAACCGCTGGGAAACCTCGGCCGGGTCCACCCTGCTGGCGCGGGTGCCGGTCAGCGGCAATTTTGCCCTGACGCTGGAGGGCAGCGGCA
This sequence comes from Prosthecobacter sp., assembly GCA_030827515.1. GTDB lineage: Bacteria > Verrucomicrobiota > Verrucomicrobiia > Verrucomicrobiales > Verrucomicrobiaceae > Prosthecobacter. Next base: position 37,368 of record JAUREI010000005.1, read on the forward strand.
CGGTGCGACTGGATGCGGCCAGCACCCACAGCGGCGGCTCGCAGGTGCAGGGCGGCACCCTGCTCGTGGGCAACAGCAGCGGTTCGGCCACGGGTTCAGGCCCCTTTGCCCTGGCAGCCGGAGCGATCCTCGGCGGCAGCGGCCGGGTGGCTCCCACCGGGACCGCCGGCCTGACCCTGGCAGGCTTGATCGCCCCCGGACTTCCGGACGAAAACTCCGGTCTCGGCACCCTGACCCTGGCCACGGATCTGGGGGATGTTCTGTTCACTGACGAAGCCAGTCTTGAACTGCAACTCACCTCGGAGGGCGGTTCGGACCGGCTGGTCTTCGCTTCGGCGGGGGACGGCGTGCTCGACTTCTCGGCGCTCGGACCGGGTCGCCTGCGGGTGCTGTGGGCAAGCGGGGGTCAACCGGCTCTGCATGACCGCTTTGATCTGCTCGACTGGTCGGCCGTTTCCGGCCCGGGCATTCGCGGCCTCTCCCCGGGTCTGCTCAACCTGCCGACCGACGGGTTCCAGCCCGGCTGGCAGTGGGACACCTCGCAGTTCGCCGGCAGCGGGGTCCTCACCATTGTGCCGGAACCCTCCCGATTCGGAATGCTCGGCCTGGCCGCCCTGGCAGCCTGGCGCCGACGCCGGTCACCAGCCCGGACTGGCGACCCAGCGCCGTCGCTCGACACCCTTGTCATCCGTCAGACGCACCTCGCCATCATGGCTGGCACTGATCAGCAACACCCCCTTCGATTGCGGACGGAGCAGCAGGGCGGTGAGACAGTCCCCATGGGCGGTGAAACGCGTCCCGGGGGTGCGGGTCTTGAGGTCAAGGCCCAGCCATCCACCGTCCGCGGCCCCCGCCACCAGGGTGGCGGGATCAAGATACCCCAGGACCCGCACCTCGTGTCGACCCAAGGGCCGGAGCGATCCCTCCTTTTTGGCGGTGCCCTGAAGATCCCAGAGCCGGACTTCACCATCGCTGCCCCCGGAGGCCAGGCCGCTGCCGTCGGGGGTGAAGGCAAGGCTCAACACCGGCACCGGATGACCGGTGAACGTGCCCTCGACGCTGCCGGTGGCGACGTCGAACACCTTGGCGGTTCGATCGCGGCTGGCCGAGGCGACATGCCGGCCATCGGGGCTGACCGCCAGGGCCAGCACCCAGTCGGCATGAGCCTCCATGTCCCAGAGCGGCCTCCCCTCCGGCAGGGCAAAACCGCGCACCCGGTTGTCGGCACCCCCGACCACCAGATACCTGCCATCGGGGCTGGTCACCGCACAGAGGGCGCAGTCGCGCAAACTGGCCAGGCGGCGGCGCTCACCGGCCCGGGCGAGATCCACCAGCCAGACCTCGCCGGAGCGCCCGGGCGATCCGCCCGCGACCGCCAGCAGGGGACCCCCGGCGACGAAACTGAGTCCGAGAATGCGTTCGGGCAGGTCTGCGATGCGGGCCCGCACCTTGCCATCCTCGGGATTCCAGGCCAGCACCTCATGATAACCGCTGGTGGCCAACACCTTGCCGTCGCCGTTGAGCGCCAGGGCGGTGACCGGAATTGGCCTGGGGTAGCGATCCGGCACCGGTGCACGTAGCGGCCGCTCGACCAGGCCGGCCAGGGGCGCCTGGCGATTCTGGACGTCAAAAGTCGCCCCCTCGGCGATCCAGGCACGCAGCAACCCCAATTGGGCTTCGGGGAGCGGATCCGCCTTCTTCGGCATGCGATCGTCCTCGTCATGGGTGAGGAGAAGGCGCATCCATTCGCCCTCCCCAGGCCTGCCGGCAACCAGGGGCGGTTCACCGCTGTCGCCTGGCCGCAGCAGCTCTTCCACCGTGTCGAGGCGATACGATCCCTTGGCCTTCTCGGCGCGATGACACTCCAGGCATTGGTCGACGAGGATGGGCGCGATCTGGCGGGTGAAGGAAACCGGGGACGCGCCGGCGGAGGCAGCGATGGCAATGAGCAGGCAGGCGACGGCAGGTTTCACGGGGACCGGTATTTACGAATGTCACGCCCGGTTTTCCTTCGGCCCGGGTCAAAAGGCGCCGTCGAGGGCGTCACCCACAGCGGCTTCGAAGGGCCGCGAACCGTCGCCGCCGAGCCGTTCGTCGAGCGCTTCCAGGCGCTGGATGAGGTCGGCCACCTGCCGGCGCGGGATCATGCCGCCGGCCGCCGCGCAAAAGTGTGTGCGGCAGCCAAAGGGGCGGAAGTCGTAAATCGTGCAGCGGTTGTCGACGCCGAGCGCCGGGCAGGCGCCGTCCGGACGGGGCTTGAGCTGCTTGCGACCCGCGGCACGGACACCCTTGGCGGCCAGCAGGGCCTCGCCCCGGGTCAGCACCGGCGTGCGGCCGGTCTGGCGAAACTGGCAACAGCCGGCGAGGGACCGACAGTCGCGCTCGGCCGGTCGATCGGCCAAATCCCGGTAAATCGCCCGCACCTCGGCGAGGGCGTCAGCGAGACCGGGGGACGGCTGCCTGCGGGACACGGGAAGAAGCGGCTGGAGCGGGTAGTGGGAATCGAACCCACATGGCCAGCGTGGAAGGCTGGAACTTTACCATTAAGCTATACCCGCATCTCCTGAGGAGTAGCCCTCACAGTAAGCCCTTCCGAGCCGCTGTGCAACGGCGGATTTTGCCCGGGTGCCGGGGCCGAGGCCGAATATTTTGGTCTCCAACTCCCGAAAAAACCCAGCCGGAATCTGCAAAATGGATTGACGGCGAAGGAGAAAATGCGTTGAACGGTATCATAGCCAATCGAAGCGTTTTTCTGCCTGCCGAGCCGTTCTTGGTGAAGCGACCCTGAGTTTGGCCAAAAAGTTGCTTCAAAAACCGGAAGAAAAGTTTCAAACCTGTGTCAGACTGTGGACCCCCCTTTTTCAGGGGTCGTCAGAAAAACCGCCCAACTGCATCGTATCACTCACCGCAACATGTCAAACATGGAACTCGACGGAGGCATCAAGATCTACCTGAGGGAGATCGGCAAGACCGACTTGCTGACTCCGGAACAGGAGGTCGATCTCGCCGAGCGCATCAAGCGCGGCGACCCCGAGGCGCGCTCCCACATGATCCGCGCGAACCTGCGCCTTGTCGTCAAGATCGCCCAGGATTACGCCAACTACGGACTGCCCCTTCTCGACCTCATTTCCGAGGGCAACATCGGCCTGATGAAGGCCGTCGAACGCTTCGACCCCAACAAGGGCGGCAAGCTGTCCACCTACGCCGCCTGGTGGATCAAGCAGTCGATCAAGCGCGCGCTCGCCAACCAGTCGAAAACGATCCGCCTGCCTGTCCACATGGTGGACAAGATCAGCAAGATGCGCCGCGTCGCCATGGCGATGTCCGAGGAACTCGGCCGCGAGCCGACCGACGACGAACTGTCCGAGGAAATCGGCATCGACCGCGCCAAGCTGAGCCAGCTCAAGGTCGCCTCGATGCGTCCGGCCTCGCTCGACGCGCCGATCAGCGACGACGACAGCACCGAGTTCGGTGAAATCGTCGGCGACGAAAACGCGCAGACCCCCTTTGACCTGCTCAGCCACAAGAACATGCACAGCCAGCTCGACGGCTTGCTGACGGTTCTTGACGAACGCGAACGCAAGATCATCGACGCCCGTTTCGGCCTCGCCGGCCAGAAGCCGCGCACGCTCGAGGAGGTCGGCCAGGAATTCGGCGTCACCCGCGAGCGCATCCGCCAGCTGCAGAACATTGCCCTGCGCAAATTGCGCCGCGCCCTGCAGAAGAAAGAGGACCCGATTCCGAAGGCCCTGCGCAACGCCGGCGCCAAAAAGAAAAAGAAGGCGGTCGCCGACGACAAAAAGTGACTTCAGGGCGGGCCTCCGGGTCCGCCCTTTTGCTGCCGCGCCCACTCCTCCGGGGTGTTGAGGTTGTCGAGCCCCGCCTCCGCGGGCGCTGGCCGGACCACCAGCAGGTCCGCCTCCGCGCACTCACGGAGCACGCGTTGCAGGCCTAGCCGGCCCGCCGCCAGCGCGCTTTCCAGGAACGGGCGCATGGCGGGCGCATACACGGCCGCCAGCGGTTCCAGCCCCTGGGCCGACTGCCAGCACAGCCCGCGGGCCGGGTCGGCCTGTGCCCGCCACTCGGCCAGCAGCACCGCCGGCTCAAAGCGCGGCATGTCAACCGCCAGCACCAGCAGCGGCAGGTCCATCTGAGTGCGGGCAATCGCGCCGAGCGGGCCAGTGTCGCTGCCGGGCGGGTCAAAGACCCATTCGCAGGCGGCCGCGGGTGCCTCCTCATGCAGGCCCTGCTCCACTCGGCAGCCCACCCACAGCCGGGCCGGCCCAAGAACTTCCAGCCGGGCCAGTTGCCGGCGCCAGAGGGGCTGGCCCTCCCAAGGCAACCGCGCCTTGTCGACGCCCATGCGCTCGGAACGACCGCCGGCAAGCAGCAGAGCGGCAAAGGAAGAGGCTGTCACGCCTGAACGAAAGGCGGGTGCCGACGGCCGGCAAGTCCGGAATGACGGCGAGATGAAAGCCGGCTGGAATCCTCCGGAAACCGGGTTATGGATGAGCATGGCCAGGTCTCCATTTCCCCCGCGCTGGTGGCTCGCGCCGTTGCTGTATGGCACGGTCGCCCTGGCGGCGCTTGGCCTGGTGCTCGGCTTCAGTGCCACCGCGCGCGAAGTCGTCGCCCGGGCCGTGTCGATGTTGGTCGGCGCGCTCGCCACGCCCTTCATCCTGGAAACAGTCACCGCCATCACAGGTCTCGTTCTGGTCATCACGATCAATCAGTGGCGACTCAACCGCGAGGGCGACGGTTGGGTGTATCTTGCCAAGACCGAGCCCGACGCCGACAGCGTGGCCGCCGGTGCCGACCCGGCCACCGCCCGCCTGGAAGCGGTCGTCCTGACGGAGGCACCGGATGCCGCTCTCGATTTGGACGGCCGTCTCGCCATGGCCGAAGGTTATCTGGAACTCGGCCTGGCGCGCGAGGCCCTGCATCATCTGGACCGGCTCAGTCCGGCCGAGCAGGCGCACGAACGGGCTCGAAAGGCGCGTGACCAGGCCCTGGCCATGCTCGGCTGAAGGCCGAGGCGGCAAGGCGGCGAAGAAAAATCGCAATTTTTCACGGTCTCCGTCGTCTCAGGCACAGAGAATGCGGCGCTGTGCCGCGTATGGGATGATGATGAGACGCCTGCTGCTCGCCGCCCTCGCCCTCCCGGTCCTGCAGGCCGCGGAGACAGCGCCCGTGGCGCACGACGACCTGCGCGAAGTGCAGCGTCAGGTTCAGGCGCGCCTGCCTGATGTGCGGCCTTCCGTCGTTGCCATCCTCACAGGCGACGGCACCGCCAGCGGCGTCATCATCGATGCCGGTGGCCTGGTGCTGACCGCCGCGCACGTCGCCGAGCAGCCCGGCCGCGAGCTGCGCATCGTCCTCGAGGACGGCCGGCGTGTCAGTGGCACCACCCTGGGCCTCGACAAGACGACCGACGCCGCCCTGCTGCAGCTGCATGACAGCGGCCGCAAGTGGCCGCATGTACCGGTCAACCGCCGGGTCCTGCAGGCCCAACCGGGTACCTGGTGCTTTGCCCTCGGCCATCCTGGCGGCTTCGACAAGGCGCGCGGGGTCGTGCTGCGCGTCGGTCGCATCGTCAAGCAGACCGCCAACGCCCTGCAGACCGACTGCGTGCTCATGGGCGGCGACTCCGGCGGTCCGCTGTTCAACCTGCAGGGCGAGGTGATCGGTGTGCACAGCCAGATCTGGGAGGGACGCGACGAAAACATGCATGTGTCCATGGCGCCCTTCCTGCGCGCCTGGGACGACCTGAAAAGCAGCCTCGTCATCCAAACCTGGGGCACCGGCAGCGGCGGCTACCTCGGCCTTGCCGCCGACCTCGACGAAACCAGCGGCAGGCTTGAGGTCCTCGAGGTCTTTCCCAACTCGCCCTCGGCTCAGGCCGGCCTGCGCGCGGGCGACCGCATCCTCGCCCTCGACGACGAACCGCTGCTCAGTCTTGCCCATTTCTCCAACGCGGTGAAAACGCGCGCCGCCGGCGAGCAGGTGCGCCTGCGCGTCGACGGAACGGGCGGCGAGCGCGAGGTCGAGATCACCCTGGCCCAGCGGCCGAGCGAACCCGAGGGCTGACCATGCGACCGCTTCTCCTGCTGCTCCTTCTGGGGGTCCCGCTCACGGCCGCCGAACTGCGCGCGCCGCTGTCGCCGGAGGAACGGCGTGACGGCGCGGAAACCCTGCGCGCCCTCGAAGACGTTCGCAGTCGCATCACCGCCAGTGCGGTCCGGCTCACCACGGCCGAAGGCAGGGAGCGCGGCCTCGCCACCTGGGTGCATGCCGACGGCTACCTGCTCGCCAAGGCCAGCGAGGTGCCCGATCCAGGGGAAGTGCGCGCGCGGCTTCCCGACGGCCGTCTGGTGGCGCTGCGCGAGGTGAAACGCGACGCGGCCAGCGACCTGCTGCTGGCGCGCGCCGAGGGGGCGGCCGACATGCCGGCGGCAGCCTTTGCCGACTCCAAGCATCTGACCTTCGGCCAGTGGATCACCGCCCCGGCCCGCGACGGCAGCCTGCGGCTCGGCGTCATCAGTGCCGAACGGCGCAAAATTCCCGGTCTGGGCGCCGCCATCGGCGTGCGCATGGAGGAGCAACCGCCGGCCGGTCGCCGCGGCGTGCGCATTCTCGGTGTCGCCGAGGACAGCCCCGCCCTGGCCGCCGGTCTCGCCCAGGGCGATGTCCTGCTGCGCCTCGGCGGCCGGGAGGTGAACGACTTCCGCCAGGTCCACGAACTCATTTCCAAGCGCCAGCCCGGCGAGATGCTGGAGGTCGATTATGAGCGGGCCGGGCGCGAACGGCACGCGCGCATCCGCCTCGCCAGCCGCACCAAGGTGCTCAACAACTGGGAGGGTGAGGACTTCGCCAACGGCGGCATCTCCCTCCGCACCGACAACTTCGCCGAAGTCCTGCAGCACGACCTGGCCCTGGCGCCGGCCGACATGGGCGGCGCGCTCCATGACCTCGACGGCCGGGCGGTCGGCCTCAACATTGCGCGGGTCGACCGTGTCACCACCTTCGCCCTGCCGGCCGAACGCTTCTGGCCGATGGTCCGCGGCTGGATCGAGGCCGACCTCCATCCCGCGCCGCCCGTCCCGGGGACCTCCAAGCCGCCGGCCGCCAAACCCGCCACCCCCAAGGCGAAGGCCAAGCCCTGAGGCGAGCCGCAAAAAGGCTCGCCAGCGCGCCGGCGATTTTTCAAACTCGCGGCGATGAAAAAATACCTTCTCGCCCTCGACCAGGGCACGACCAGCAGCCGCGCCATCGTCTTTGACCGCCGCGGCCGCGTGGTGGCGGTGGCCCAGCGCGAGTTCACCCAGCACTACCCGCAACCGGGCTGGGTCGAACACGACGCCGAAGAAATCTGGAGCACCCAGCTGCGCACGGCGAAGGAGGCCCTGCGCCGGGCCGGCGCCACGGCGGCCGATGTCGTCGCCATTGGCATCACCAACCAACGCGAAACGACCGTCGTCTGGGACCGGCGAACCGGCAAACCGGTCGGCCGCGCCATCGTTTGGCAGGACCGCCGCACCGCCGGCTTTTGCGATCAACTCAAGGCGCGCGGCGCCGAATCGATGATCCGCCACAAGACCGGGCTCGTCGTCGATGCCTACTTCTCCGCCACCAAGCTGCGCTGGATCCTCCAGCACACCCCGGGCGCGAAGGCGCTCGCCAAGGCCGGCCACCTCGCCTTTGGCACGATTGATTCCTGGCTGCTCTGGAAGCTGACCGAGGGCCGGGTGCACGCCACCGACGTCAGCAACGCCTCGCGCACGATGCTTTATGACATCACCCGCGGCACCTGGGACGACGAGCTGCTCAAGCTCTTCGGCGTTCCGGCCTCCGTCCTGCCGGAGGTGCGACCCTCGAGCGGTCTGTTTGGCGAAACCCGCCTGCTCGGCGGCAGCCTGCCCATCAGCGGCATCGCCGGCGACCAGCAGGCCGCGCTGTTTGGCCAGGTCTGCACGAAGCCTGGCATGGTCAAGAACACCTACGGCACCGGCTGCTTCATGCTCATGCACACCGGAACGAAACGCATCGCCTCCGGCAACAACCTGCTCACCACGGTCGCCTGGCAACTCGGCGACGCCGCGCCCGAGTTCGCCGTCGAGGGCAGCGTCTTCATTGCCGGCGCAGTCGTCCAGTGGCTGCGCGACGGCCTCGGCATCATCCGCAAGTCCTCCGAGATCGAGGCGCTGGCGGCCCAGGTGCCGGACACCGGCGGGGTCCACCTCGTGCCCGCCTTCGCCGGCCTCGGCGCCCCGCACTGGGACCCGCACGCGCGCGGCCTGATCAGCGGCCTGACCCGCGGCACGACGCGCGCCCACATCGCCCGCGCCGCGCTGGAGGGCATCGCCTTTCAGGTGGCCGACATCCTGCAGGCCATGCAGTCCGATGCCGGTGTGCGCCTCCGCGAGCTGCGCGTGGATGGCGGCGCCAGCACGAACAACCTGCTGATGCAGTTCCAGGCCGACCTGCTCGGCGTGCCGGTCGTGCGACCCCGGGTCACCGAAACGACGGCCCTCGGCGCCGCCTACCTCGCCGGCCTCGGTGCCGGCCTGTGGGGAGCGCCTTCCGAAATCGCCAGCCAATGGCGCGCCGAACGCCGCTTCGAGAGCACCCTCAAGCCCGCGCGGCGCCGTGAACTCATGGCCGGCTGGACCCGCGCACTGGCACGCTGCCGCGGCGATTGACCCTCAATCGCCGGAACGCGGATCAAAGGCATCGCGCAGGCCGTCGCCCAGAAAATTGAGGGCGAGCAGGGTGAGCGACATCAGTGCGGCCGGAAAGGCGAGCAGCCACCACTTGCTCTCGAACGGGTTGATGACCTGGGCACCGTCCTTGAGCAGCGAGCCCCAGCTCGCGGCCGGATCCTCAATGCCGAGCCCGAGGAAGCTGAGGAAGGATTCATCGAGGATGACCGCCGGCAGGGTCAGGGTCAGACAGGTGAGCAGGACCGTGCTGAGATTCGGCAGCAGGTGCCGGCGCAGCAGGCCGGCACGGGTCTGGCCAAGCGCGCGCGAGGCGGCGACAAAGGTCGTCTCGCGCAACACCAGCACCTGCCCGCGGATGATGCGCGCCATGGTCAGCCACTCGACCAGACCGAGTGCGAGAATCATGACAAGGATTTTCGAGTATGGAATGAGCTGGCGCGCACCGGCTTCCATCGACACCCAGCCGGTTGCCTGGGCGCGCAGTCGCAGGCCGTCGAGGCCGTCCTTGAGCACGGTGTCAAAGGCGGCGATGAAGATCATGATGAAGAGGATGCGCGGCACGGCGTAGAGCAGGTCGACCACGCGCATCATGAGGGCGTCGATCCGGCCGCCGCAGAGGCCGCTGATCATGCCCCAGAGACTGCCGATGACGAGCGAGAGCAGGGCGCCCACTAGGCCGACGCCGAGGGAGACACGGGCTCCGCTCAGCAACCGGTAAAACAGGTCCTGGCCGTTGTTGTCCGTCCCGCAGAGGTGCCAGCCGCCGCCGGCCGCCGGACTGAGCGGTGGCAGGAACAGGCCCTCACCGGTGCCCTTGAGGTGGCCGGGCAGCAGTGGCGGCCCCACGAGCGCGAAAGCCACCACGACCGCGAGAAACACCAGCGCCACCATCGCCGGTCGATTGCGGCGCACGCGCGACCAGCCGTCGGGACGGCGGGCGACGGCACGGCTGGCGGCGGCGTCAGGCATGGAGTTGGATGCGCTTGTCGAGCACGCGGTATATCAGGTCGACGACGAGGTTGAAGAAGACCAGCAGGGTGCAGTAGACGACGACCGCGCCGCAGAGCAGGAAGGCGTCGCGATTCTGAATGGCGTTGACGAACAGGCCGCCGGCCCCGGAGATGTTGAAGACACTTTCGACGACCATCGATCCGGTCAGCAGGTGTGCCGCCAGCGGCCCGAGGAAGGTGACCACCGGCAGCAGGGCCGGCTTCATCGCGTGACGCACCAGCGCCCGGGCATCGGAAAGGCCCTTGGCGCGCGCGGTGCGCAGAAAATCGCTGCGCAGGACATCCAGCAGGCTGTTGCGCATGAGGCGCGCAACGTAGGCGGTGTAGGGCGCGGCAAGGCAAATCGCGGGCAGGATGACCTGCACCGGGTCGCCCCAGCCGCCCACCGGCAGCCAGCCCAGCCAGAGGGCAAAGACGGCGATCAGCGCCGGACCGGTGATGAAGGAGGGCAGCGACACGGCAAACAGGGCGCCGGCCATGGCCAGCCAGTCGACCGGCGTGTCACGGCGCAGGGCCGCCAGGGCACCGATGAAGACGCCGAGCCCGCTGGCGATCAGAAAGGCGACCCCGCCCAGCTGCAGGGACACCGGCAGTTTCTGCGCGAGGATTTCAGCGACCGTCCAGTCGCGATACTTGAAGGACACGCGCAGGTCACCGCGCGCCAGGTCGCCGAGATAGGCGGTGTACTGCTGCCAGAGACTGCCGTTGAGCTTGTATTTGGCAAGCAGCGCCTCCTGGACCTGGGCCGAGGCCAGCTTTTCCCGATCGAACGGACCGCCCGGCAGCGAGCGGGTGAGCAGGAAGGTGAGCGACACCGCACAGAACAGCACCAGCAGGCTGCTCAGGACGCGGCGGAGGAGGAAGGCGGCCATCTCCGGCATCATGGAGGCGACCGGTGCGGCGGGCAAGCGCGGCAAAAGCGCTTGCCGGTGGCCTCAGGCCAGCACCGCCTTCACCGGGTGATGCGGCTCGACCCCGGTCAGGCGCTGGTCGAGCCCCTGGAACTTGAAGCTGAAACGCTCGTGATCGATGCCCATCAGGTGGAGGATGGTGGCGTTGAGGTCGTTGATGTGGACGGGATCCTTGACGATGTTGTAGCTGAAGTCGTCGGTCTCGCCGTGCACGACGCCGCCCTGGACGCCGCCGCCGGCCATCCACATGCAGAAATTGCGCGGATGATGGTCGCGGCCGTAGTTGTCCTTGGTCAGCGTGCCCTGGGAATAGACCGTGCGACCAAACTCGCCGCCCCAGACGACGAGGGTGTCCTGCAGCAGGCCGCGCTGCTTCAGGTCCATGACGAGCGCCGCGGTGGCCTGGTCGGTGTCCTTGATCTGGCCGCGCAGCAGGCGCGGCAGGTTGTTGTGCTGGTCCCAGCCGCGGTGCAGGATTTGCACGACGCGGGTGCCGCGCTCAATGAGCCGGCGCGCCAGGATGGCGCTGTGGGCGTAGCTGCCCGGACGGTGCACGTCCTCGCCATACATCTCCAGCGTCGCCTTGCTCTCGCCCTGAAGGTCGGTGAGTTCCGGCACGCTGCTCTGCATGCGGAAGGCCATTTCGTAATTGGCGATGCGCGTGCGGATGTCGGGATCGCCGATCCGCGCGTGGTTGATGTCGTTGAGCCGGTTGAGGGCGTCGAGCATGGCCCGGCGGTCGCCGGGGGCGACGCCCGGCGGGTTCTTGACATACAGCACCGGATCGCCCTGCCCGCGCAGCGCCACGCCGGTGTACTGGGTGGGCAGGAACCCGCTGCTCCACATGCGCGTGAACAGCGCCTGGGCCTGGCTCTCCTTGGGGAAGCTCGGGGTGAAGACGACAAAGGCCGGCAGGTCGTTGCTCTCACTGCCAAGGCCGTAGGCCAGCCAGGAACCGAGGCTCGCCTTGCCGGGCACTTCGCTGCCGGTCATGACGAAGGTGCAGGCCGGGTCATGATTGATGGCGCTGGTGTGGACGGATTTGATCAGGGCAATCTCGTCGACGATTTTCGCGGTGTGCGGCATCAGCTCGCTCACCCACATGCCGCTCTGGCCGTGCGGCTTGAACTCAAACATCGACGGCGCCACCGGCAGGCGCGCCTGGCCGCTGGTCATGGTCGTGATGCGCTGTCCCTGGCGAACGCTGTCGGGCAGGTCCTTGTCGAAGTGCGCCCGCAGTTGCGGCTTGTGGTCCCACAGGTCGAGCTGCGAGGGCGCGCCATTCATGTGCAGGTAGATCAGCCGCTTCGCCTTCGGGGCAAAATGCGGCAGGCCCGGCAGCGGCGCGTGCACCGCGCCCTCAGCGGGCGCGCCGGCGGCGAAATCCCGGCCCATCATCGAGGCCAGGGCGATGCTGCCCGCGCGCAGGCCCATCTGGCCAAAGAAACGGCGGCGCGTCTGCAGGAGGTGATGTTCGAACAAGGGGTCCATTCCCCCTCCAATACGCCGCGGCAGACCCGCGACTATCCTTTGAGGGCTCCGAAACCCCGCGCCAACCCCGCAAAAAAGCCCCGGCGCCCTGCTTGTCAGGCCCGGCGAAGGATGGCAGGGAGTGCAACCGTAAACCTACGCCCATGAGAATCGCCCTCGCCGCCGCCTGCCTTGCCCTGCTCGCCGCCTGCAAGCCGGACCCCAACGCCGGCTTCAAGCCGCTGTTCAACGACAACGACCTCGAAGGCTGGGTCAACATCAACTGCGCGCCCGAAACCTGGAGCATCAAGGACGGCGTCGTGTCCTGCACCGGCAAGCCGATCGGCGCCCTGCGCACCGAGCGCCAGTATGAAAACTTCATTCTCGAGATCGAATGGCGCCACCTCAGCGAAGCCGGCAACTCCGGGGTCTTCGTCTGGGGCACCCCGATCAACAGCCCCGGCGTGCCCTTCCTGCGCGGCATCGAGGTCCAGGTCCTCGACAACGGCTACCAGAAGAAGGCCGACCCGAAGAAGCCCAAATGGTTCACCACCCATGGCGACGTCTTCCCGATCCACGGCGCCACCATGGAGCCGCATGGCGAGCACAGCGGCATGCGCAGCTTCCCCTCCGAGGAGCGCAGCCGGCCCAGCCCCGACTGGAACCACTACCGCATCGAGGCCAACAACGGCCGCATCACGCTCGCCGTGAACGGCAAGGTCGTCAGTGGCGGCGACCAGTGCAACTACCGCAAGGGTTACCTCGCCCTGGAGTCCGAGGGCGCGCCCGTCGAGTTCCGCAACGGCCGCATCAAGGAACTGCCCTCCACGAATGCCCCCGCCGACCAGACCGCCCCGCTCGACGAGGGCTGGAAAAGCCTCTACACCGGCACCGATTTCCGCGGCTGGAAGGTGCCCGCCGCGGGGGGCGACAAATGGCAGAGCGCCGACTGGCAGATCCAGCTCAAGGAGGGCCAGACCGGCCCGGCTCTCTGGTCCGAGGCCGAATACGGCGACTGCGAGGTCGTCTGCGACGTCCTCCTGCCCAAGGGCACCGACCTCGCCAAGCCGGCCGCCGGGCTCTGCCTGCGCGGTCACAGCCATCCCGTCGTCATGTTCGGTCAGGGCGAAGCCCCCGTCGTGCTGGGCACCGACCAGCTCACCGTCGGCAAATGGTATCGCATCAAGGCCCGCCTGCAGGGCGACCAGTTGAGCGTCCGCATCAGCGAAGCCGCCGACGCCAACCCGCGAACCTTTGAGGCGAAGGTGGACCGCAACCCGCGTGGCTCGGTCGGCCTGGCCGACCTCGCCCAGCCGGTCCATTACGGTAACATCCTCGTTCGCGAGCTCTGACGGTCATCCGGCCGTGTCACGGCGACGGCGCATTCTTCCGGTTGATTGCGCGCCGGGCGAATCGTATGGCGTGGCATGCTTCGCGCCGCGACCTCCCCCGCCCTGACGCTCCTTTGCAGCCTGCTGACTCTCCTGGTGCTGTCCGCCAGCCCCCTCGCCGCCTCACCCGCCGGCGGCCAGAAACCGGCCTTCGAGGGCCACGACCAGCTCGCCCATTTTCCCCGGCCGCTGGCCACCTACAACGATCAGGCCGAGGCGAGCACGCGGGTGAAGATCATGTCACGCGCGGCGAAGGAGCCCTTCAACGTCGCCGCCACCGTCATCTTCGGCCTGGCCATCCTGCACACCTTCGCCTCCGGCTTCTTCCGCAAGTGGGCGCACACGGTGGAGCACCATCATCAGGAGAAGATCGAGCGCGAACGCCGCACCGCCCGCCACAAGCCGCAGGACGATGCCGAGGACGATGTCTCCTTCGGCGCCACCATGCTGCACTTCCTGGGTGAGGTCGAGGTGGTCTTCGGAATCTGGGTGATCGCCCTGATGGGCGCCGGCGTGTATTTCCACTCCTGGCATGACGTCCAAAACTACCTCGGCCACGACGTCATCTTCACCGAACCGCTGTTCGTCGTCGTCATCATGGCCATCGCCGCCTCACGGCCGGTCATCCAGTTCGCGGAAAAGTGCGTGGCCGCGATCGCCTCGCTCGGCGGCGGCACGGTTGCCAGCTGGTGGCTCGCCGTCCTCACCCTCGGCCCGCTGCTCGGTTCCTTCATCACCGAACCGGCCGCCATGACCATCTCGGCCATGATCCTGGCGCGCAAAATCTATCCGCTGCGCCCCAGCAACAAGCTCGCCTACGGCACCCTCGGCCTGCTCTTTGTGCATGTCTCCATCGGCGGCACCATGACCCACTTCGCCGCACCTCCCATCCTCATGGTGGCCACCATCTGGCAGTGGACCACGCCCTTTGTCTTCCTCTCCATCGGCTGGAAGTGCGTGATCGCCATCGTCGTCAGCAACCTTCTGTATTTCCTCGCCTTCCGCAGGGAACTCGCCGAACTCGACCACCGCGCCCATCCGCAGGAGGGCGAGAGCCGCCTGCTGCGCTGGGCCGACCGCGAGGATCCGGTGCCGGCCTCCATCACTCTCGTGCACCTCGGTTTCCTCGCCTGGACCGTCCTGAGCAGCCACTATCCGGCGATGTTCCTCGGCGGGTTCCTGTTCTTCATCGCCTTCGTCGAGGCCACACGCCATCACCAGAACTTCATCGGCCTGCGCTCGCCCATCCTCGTCGGCTTCTTCCTCGGTGCCCTCGTCATTCACGGCCGCTGCCAGTCCTGGTGGATCGAACCCCTGCTCACCAGCGGCATGCCGGAATGGATCCTTCTGCTCGGCTCCGCCTTCCTCACCGCCTTCAACGACAACGCCGCCATCACCTTCCTCGCCTCGCAGGCCCCCGGCCTGACCGACCTCGCCAAATATGCGGTCGTGGCCGGAGCGGTCGCCGGTGGCGGTCTGACCGTCATCGCCAACGCGCCCAACCCCGCCGGCCAGGCCATCCTCGGCCGCTTCTTCAAGGGCGGTGTCTCCGCCGCCAAGCTCGCCCTCGGTGCCGCCATTCCCACCGCGGTTGTCCTCACCATCCTGCTGATTCTCCGGGCGGGCGCCTGATCCGCGCTGTTGCCTGCGTGCAGAAGCCGCCGTGCGGCGTATATAGGGGGTCCGCCATGACCCGCGCCCTCGCTTTTCTCGCCATTGCCGCCGCCCCCCTGCACGCGCAGTCGGAGGCCGATTTCCTCGCCAACGTCCGCCAGCTCACCTTCGAGGGCCGGCGCGCGGGCGAAGGCTACTTCAGTGCCGACGGCAGCAGGATGGTCTTCCAGTCCGAGCGCGAACCCGGCAACCCCTTCTACCAGATCTACCTCGTGGATCTGGAAACCGGCGACCAGCAGCGGCTGTCGCCCGGCCTCGGCAAGACGACCTGCGCCTGGATCCACCCCGACGGCCGGCGCGTGCTCTTCGCCAGCACCCATGCCGACCCGCAGTCCAAGGCGCTGCAGGACGCGGAATACAAGGACCGAGAGTCAAGCCGCGTGCGCAAGTACTCCTGGGACTACGACGAACATTACGACATCTGGGAATACCACCTCGGCGACCAATCCCTGAAGAAGCTCACCGACGTGCGCGGCTACGACGCCGAGGGCGCCTGGTCGCCCGACGGCAAATCGATGGTCTTCGCCAGCAACCGCGCCGCCTACACGGAAAAACCCTCCAGCGAGGACCAGGAGCGGCTGAAGACCGACAAGCAGTATTTCATGGACCTCTACCTGGCCGACGCCGACGGCTCCAACGTGCGCCGCCTCACCGACGTGCCCGGCTACGACGGCGGCCCCTTCTTCAGCGCTGACGGCCAACGCATCTGCTGGCGTCGCTTCACGCCCAAGGGCGATGTCGCCGAGGTCTGGAGCATGAAGACCGACGGGTCCGACGCCCGCCAGCTCACCCGCCTCGGCGCCATGAGCTGGGCGCCCTACTTCCACCCCAGCGGCGAGTATCTGATCTTCACCACCAATCTCAACGGCTTCGCCAACTTCGAACTCTACCTCGTCGATGCCGCCGGCAAGCATGACCCCGTGCGTGTCACCCACACCGACGGCTTCGATGGCCTGCCCGTGTTTTCGCCCGACGGCAGGAAGCTGTCCTGGACCAGCGGCCGCACGGCCAACGGCCAGAGCCAGATCTTCCTGGCCGACTGGGATCACGACCACGCCCGGGCCGCCCTCGGCCTCGACCGCCCGGCTGCAGCCGCCACCGCCGGCCCTGCCCCCGACCTCGCGCAGACGGCCGGTGAAATCCGCGCCGAGGACCTGCGCCGGCATGTGGAAATCCTCGCCAGCCCCGAGTTCGACGGCCGCCTCACCGGCACGGAGGGCGAACGCCTGGCCACCCAATACCTTGCCGACGTCTTCCAGGGCCTCGGCCTAATGCCCTACGGTGATGACGACTGGTTCGAACCCTTTGATTTCACCGCCGGCGTCGCCCTCGGCGACAACAACACCCTCACCCTGCAGGGCAGCGGCGACAGTGCCCCGCTCGTCGCCGACAAGGACTGGCGGCCGCTGTCCTTCTCGCAGACCGGCGAGGTGCCGGCCAGCGCCATCGTCTTCGCCGGCTACGGTGTCGAGACGCCCGACGAAGCCACCGGCGCCGACGGCAAGCCACTGGAAGCCTACAGCAGCTACGCGCACCTCGACGTGAAGGACAAGTGGGTGCTCGTCCTGCGCTACCTGCCCGAGGGCCTGAGCAAGGAGCGCCGCGGCGATCTCACCCGCTACGCCAGCCTGCGCCACAAGGCCATGGTCGCCCGCCAGAAGGGCGCGCGCGGGCTGCTCATCGCCAGCGGCCCGAACAGCAAGGTCGTGCAGCAGCTCGTGCCCATGGCCTTCGACGCCTCGCTCGCCTCCTCCGGCATCGCCGCGATCAGTGTCACCGACGCCTTCGCCGACCGCCTGCTGCAACCCGCCGGCAAGACCCTCAAGGCCCTGCAGGATGAACTCGACACCGGCGCGCTCATGGGCGGCATCGAGTGCGGCAAGCTGACCCTCGCGGCGACCCTCGACATCCGCCAGGAGAAGAAGCGCGGCCGCAACGTGCTCGGCGTCCTGCCCGCACGCGACAAACCCGACCCGCATGTCGCGCCCCTGATCATCGGCGCCCACATCGACCACCTCGGCAGCAAGGGCGGCTCGAATTCGCGCGCCCGCGGCGACGAGGCGAACCGCATCCACCACGGCGCCGACGACAACGCCAGCGGCGTCGCCGGCATGATCGAGATCGCCCAGTGGCTGGCCGACCAAAAAAAGCAGGGCAGGCTGAAGCTGACCCGCGACGTGATCTTCGCCGGCTGGTCGGGCGAGGAACTCGGCCTGCTCGGCAGCAACCACTTCGCCGAGGGCCTGGCAAAGATGTTCACCGGCGACCCGAACGGCAAGCTGACCGGCATGTTCGCCGCCTGCCTCAACCTCGACATGATTGGCCGCTTCCAGAAAACCCTCGTCCTTCAGGGCGTCGGCTCCAGTTCCTGGTGGCCAAAGGAGATCGAACGGCGCAACGCCGTCATCGGCCTGCCCGTCACGCCGCAAACCGACGCCCATCTGCCGACCGACAGCACCACCTTCTACCTGCGCGGCATCCCGACGCTGAACGCCTTCACCGGCAGCCACGAGGATTACCACCTGCCGAGCGACACCGCCGACAAGCTCGATTACGACCGCGCCGCCCAGGTCAGCCGCCTGATGGGCCTCATCGCCCGCGCGGTCGCCACCTCGGACAGCGCCCCGGACTTCGTCGCCATGGAGGCCCCGAAAAACCAGGGCAGCCGCGGCGGCCTGCGCGCCTACCTCGGCACCATCCCCGACTACGCCCAGGGCGACGTCAAGGGCGTCAAGCTCAGCGGCGTCTCGCCGATCGGCCCCGCCGCCAAGGCCGGCGTCAAGGGCGGCGACATCATCATCAAGCTCGCCGGCAAGGAGGTGCTCAACATCTATGACTACACCTCCCTCATGGGCGAACTGAAGATCGGCAGCGAGACCGCCATCACCGTCCTGCGCGACGGCAAGGAGGTCGAGTTGAAGATCACGCCGGGCTCGCGCGACTGAGTTGTGGACTTCAGGCAGCCCGTGGTGTTCGTGAAAGACCGGGACCGCGGCTTAAATACGACCCTGCCTCAGGAAGCTTCACCCCGCGAAGATGGTGGCGTGGCATTGACCCGCCGCAGGATCTCCAATTCCTTCTTGAGGGGTTCCCAATAGGCCCGGTCAGCCAAACGTTCTCGCCGCTCCTCCAACGCCAAGGCCTCTTCGATGTCAGTCTGGCCGCTCTTGAGGACGGCATCCAACACTTCCCTTCGCTCTGGCAAAAGCGCGCGTGCCAGTTCGGGATGCCGTGTGGCGAGTTCCTTCAGCAGGGAAGGCGTGCGCGCCTCTTTGAACCAGAAGCACAGTTGTGCATCCGTGGGATGCAGACCACAAGCGACGTGGTCGGCCTCAATCAGACGGCGAATCATCGGCCAATCCTTGTCCCGCTGGGTTTTTTTGGCCTTCACCAAGTCCGGCAGAGCGAGCAATTCATACTTCGTTCCGTCCTCCGCCTCAAGGGTGGTGCGCCGCTGCCAGAGTTGCTCAAAGGAATCCACACCCCGCATCTTCGCCATGACATCCACCCGCATGCCAACGGCTTCCGGATGCCTGCAGCGAAAATGCACGGCATGCCCGCGCTCCAGATGTTCCAGCGACAGGGGCGGGACGGCAATCACCTCCGCCTCAAGTTCCGCCAGCGCCCGTCGCAGACGCTGCAGGTTTTCTGCGGCCGCCAGGATGGCAAAATCCGTGTCGCGACTAAATTCCGCCCCGCCGTAAAACACGCAGGCCTGCCCGCCCATCAACAGCGCGCGCACCTCGCAACTCCGGAAAATCGAAAGGACTCTGTGAATCGGGTTCGGGATCAAGGCTGCCTCCTTGGGCCAGGAACTGTGCCCAGAGTTGATGGGTTGCCCGCCAGCGCTCCAGGGGAGTAAGTCGATACCACTCCTGCCATTCGTCTGACGTGTCTTCCTGCACGGCAACACCGTGCCCGGTGGTTCGACGGATTCAAGCCCGACTTTGCCACCCCTGAGGCAACGCATGCCGGGATCGCGCGACTGAACCGCAAAATGCCTCTCGCGCGGGACGGTGCGATCGTTCATGATCCGCCCATGCGCCATCGTCTTGTCCTTGCTTTCACTCTGGTCGCGCCCCTCCTGCTGGCCGCCGACCCCTACTTCCCGCCGCCCGACCGCGACGGTGGCTGGCGCGAGGCGAAAGACCTCGCCGCCTGCCGGGAGAAGGGCGGGCTCGACCTGGCGAAGCTGGAAACCGCCTACACCCTCACCGAGCGCAGCACAGCCCACGGTGGCCTGCTCGTCCTGCGCCGCGGCTGGCTCTGCTACGAACGCTACTTCGGTCGCGCCAGCCGCAACGCCAACCCGGACATGGCCTCGACCGGCAAGGCCTTCTGCAGCATCGCCTGCGGCATCCTGCTCGAGGAATTCAAGGACCGCCTGCCCGCCGGTCTCGACACGAAGGTCTTCACCCCGGAACTGCTGCCCGAGGCCTTCCCGCTCGACGACCCGCGCAAGGCCGACATCACCCTCGGCCAGCTGCTCTGCATGACCGCCGGCTACTGGGGCGAGGGCCAGTCGCCCACCGGCTACGTCCGCGGGGATCCCAAACCGAAGCCGCTCAAACCCGTGCCCGGCCAGAACCTGCGCGACCTCGACACCTCCTCGCTCAGGGTGCCGCTCTGGTGCGATCCCGGGGCCGGTTACTCCTACTCCTCGCCCTCGCCGCACATCGCCAGCATCGTCCTGCGCCGGGTCAGCGGCATGGAGCTCAAGGACTTCATCGACCAGCGCCTCGCCCAACCCCAGGGCTGGGGCGCCTGGAACTACTGCCTCTATCGCGGCGACATCGTCCTGCCCCATGCCAACGGCGCCGGCAGCACGGCCCTGCACGCCACCGATGTCCTGCGTTTCGGCTACTGCCTCGCCCGCAACGGCGTCTGGGGCGACCGCCAGCTCGTGCCCGCCGACTACATCGAGAAGTGCCGGACCTGGTCGCCCTACAACCCG
>JAUREI010000112.1 GCA_030827515.1 Prosthecobacter sp.
CGGGTGGTGCCCGTGGATGACAAAATGGCCCGGATCACCGGACGGCCATCGGGCCCGACGTACTCCCGGCGCATCTGTTCGGCAATGTCGTAAATGCGCTGAATGTGGCCATCGGTCACCTCGAAGGGAGTGCCATCCAGCATGGTCAGACGGGCCTCAATGCGTTCGCTGGCAACCCGCGGGAAAAACACCCAGAGAATTCGGCCACTGAAGAAGAAGGCGCACAGGACCAGCAGTCCGCCAAAAAAGCAGGCCAGGGCCGTGTAGCGATGATAGACGCACCAGCGCAGGGCGGGACGGTAGCAGGCATTGACGAAGCCCTGCAACATGCGGTCGGAGAAACGATGCACAGGGCCCAGAATGTCCGAGGCGCCGCTCAGACCTGGAATCGGGTGGGCCAGATGAGCAGGCAGGATGATTTTGGTCTCCACCAGCGCGATAAGCATGACCAGGATGAACACCAGCGCGATCGGCTTGAACATGAGCAGGAAGTCACTCGCGCCGACCGCCATGGGCAGGAAGGCGATCACCGTGGTGAAGACGCCAAAGGTGATGGGAACCGCCATTTCCCGGGTGCCTCGGATGGCCGCATCTAGCGGCGTCATCCCTTGCTGGCGCAGGGTGTCGACATGCTCAGAAATCACAATGGCGTCATCCACCACGATGCCGAGCACCAGGATGAAGCCAAACAGCGAGGACAGGTTGATGGCGGTGTCAAAATACGGCATCAGGGCGATCGCCCCAAGGAAGCTGGCCACCATGCCAACGGCCACCCAGAACACCGCGTCCAGGCGAAGGAACAGTCCGACAAAAAGAAAAACCAGGATCAAACTGCTCTGGGCATTCTGCATGAGCAGGTTGATGCGCCCCTTGACGATCTTGGAGCGGTCATTCCAAAACTCGATCAGGATCCCTTCCGGAAGCCGCTCACGCGCCTCGTCGATATACGTTTTGACCGCCTCCGCAATCCGGATGGCATTCTGTCCGCCCTCCCGCATCACATTAATGACGACGCATCGCCGTCCGTTCAGTCTCGCAAGCAGTGGGTTCTCATTGAATCCGTCGCTGATGCGGGCGATATCGCCAAGGGTCAGATTGCTGCCGTCCGGCCGCGTGAGCACGACGACCCGTTCATAATCGGCACCGGTATAGGCGCGACCGCGGGTACGGATAGAAACATCCCCAGCCTCTGTCTGAACGACCCCTGCAGGCAGGTCGATGGCTGAGGCACGAATGGCCTGACTGACCCTCTCGAGGGTCAAGCCGTGCTTGCGCAAATTCTCCTCGGGGATTTCAATGCCAATCTCGTAGGGTCGAACGCCGCCAAGCCCCGTGTGGGTGACGTCTGGCAGCGCCGCCAGTTCGTCGCGCACCTGCTCACCCAAACGGCGCAGGTCGCGCTCGGCCATGTCGGCTGCAATGACTACGTTGATGACCGAATGAAAACTGTCATCAAGTTGAATGACCGGCCGTTCCGCCAACTCGGGAAAATTTGGAATGGTGTCCACCCGGTTGCGCACTTCCTCCATGACCTCCCGCGGGTCGTGGGTCTCCTCGACTTCAAGGAAAACCGAGCCACCGCTTGAACCTGCACTGGAGTTGATGTGCTTGATGCCGCCCACCTGCTGCACCGCCTCCTCCACCCGCAGCACGATGCTCTCCTCGACCTCCTCGGGAGTGGCACCCGGGTACGGCACGGTCACCGAAATGACCCGCGACGGCATGTCGGGAAAGACCTCAAGCGGTATCCGCTCGGACAGCAGCGTCCACATGCCGGCCGCCATGATGGCCAACATGAGGAGATTGGCGGCGACGTGATTGCGGGCGAACCAGGAGATCATGGAGTGGAATGTTCAAGCAACGCTTGGCGGCAACGAAAGTTGCCTTGGTTTCGGGTGGCGGCAAGGAAAGCCGGAACCGGAGCGTAGCCCATGATCATGCCAACCTCACCTTCCCGCCGCAGTTTTCTCCGCCAGTCCGCCCTCGGCGCAGCCGCCGTCGCCTTCCCCGCGGTGGTCAAGTCGGCCAACCCCAACTCCATGCTGCAGGTGGCCTCGATCGGCGCCGATGGCATGGCATTCAGCGACATCAAGAACATCGGATCCCATCCCAAGGTGCGCTACGTCGGCTTTTGTGACATTGACCGATCCCGATTCGCCAAAGCTGATGCGGCCCACCCCGGGGTGCCCCACTTTGCCGATTTCCGGGAAATGCTGGCCAGCCTGGGCGACAAGATTGACGCGGTCAACGTTGGCACCCCTGACCACATGCACGCCAAGGCGGCCATTGAAGCCATGCGCCGTGGCAAGCACGTGTATTGTCAGAAACCCCTGGCGCACACTGTCTGGGAATCCCGACAGATGCGACTGGAGGCCGAGAAGGCCGGAGTGGCCACCCAGATGGGCAACCAGATTCACTCCAACCTCGAGTACCGGCTGGGCACACGCCTCATCAAGGAGGGCGCCATCGGCAAAATCAAGGAGGTCTATTCCTGGGTGGCTGTCACCGGCAACGAGCGCAACAAGAAGCTTGAGCCACTGCCAGGCTTGCCGGTTCCCGCAAGCGTCAACTGGGACCTGTGGATCGGCGTGGCACCGATGCGCGAATACGCGCCATGCTACCACCCCTTCGTCTGGCGTGACTGGCAGGACTTCGGTGGCGGCGCCCTTGGTGATTTCGGTTGTCACATCCTGGACCCTGTCTTCACCGCTTTGGATCTGAACGCACCGACGAAAGTGACCGCGCGGAACAGCGGCATCAACCATCACATCTGGCCGGTCAATGAAGAGGTGGAGTATGTGTTTCCGGGCAACGAACTCACCGCAGACAAAACCCTCAAGGTCACCTGGAGCGACGGCGGACTTCGTCCCGACCGCAAAAAAGCGAAAATGCCCGCAGATCTCGAACTGCCTCGCAGCGGTTCGCTCTTCATCGGCGAGGAAGGCAATCTCGTGCTGGCCCATGTCGCCGGCCCGCGACTGTATCCGGTCGAAAAGTTCCAGGGCTTCAAGTATCCAAAGATGGAGGGTCTCAGTCACTGGCACGTCTGGGTGGATGCCTGCTTGGAGGGCAAAAAAACCAGCGATGGCTTCCACTACGCCGGACCGCTCTCGGAAACCGTTCAACTCGGCAATGTCGCCACCCGATTCTGCACCCAAGGGCCCATCGATTCGCGCACCGGCGACCCCTTGGATCCAGTCGTGCTTGAGTGGGATGCCGCCTCCATGCGCTTCCCGAACGCACCCGAGGCGGACGCCCTGCTCACCAAGAGTTACCGGGAAGGCTGGGCGATCTGAGTCTCTCGTGGTTGCGTTACAAGCACCGCCCCGCCATGCTGTATAAGGACGCATGCCGATCGAAGAGAAGCCAGCCACCGGAGATCATTGGTTCGAATCCCACCCCTGGAACGGGGCCTGGGTGTCCTTAACCCTGAGCTTGTTCGTTCTGCTGATCGACTGGCTTTCGGGTCCCTTCATCCGATTTCCGGCCTTTTTCATCCTGCCCGTGCTGCTCGCGGCCTGGAATCAGGGTTTTGGAGCCGCTGCGTCCATCGGCCTGGCACTGTGTCTTGCACGGTTGGTCTTTACTGAAATCCCGGACAATCCTGAATCGCTGACGGCTGCCGCCATCAACGCCCTCCTCAGGGCGGTGGTCTTTGTGCTGATCGCCTTCCTTGCCCACACGATTGCCCGCCAAACTCGTTCCCTTCGCGAGGAAGTTCGCCAGATGGAGGGCATTCTACCGATCTGCGGTTTTTGCAAGGCCATCCGCGACGACAAGGGTTGCTGGCAGAATTTGGAAACCTATGTGCTTGAGCATTCCGATGCCAGTTTCACCCACGGCCTCTGTCCGGAATGCACCCAACGACACTACGGGCAGTTTCTGAAAGCGGAGACCCCTCCAACGACCTAGTCCTCGCGGCGTTTCCGGCTCCTCTCAGCGAGTCGTTGAAGACGTGGTTTTTTTGGAGCGGCTAAAAATGCGTGAAAAAAGGCTCTTGCGCCGCTCCTCCTGAACCGGCGGCACCACCACGGCAGGATCCGCGGGAAAACGCTGGGCAGCGTCGGCTCCGACCCTGGTTCGCTGATCCTCCTTGAGCGAGGACAAGCGCAGGCCGGTGTTGTCCTCGATCACCTGCGGTTGGATGAAAATGATCAACTCGCTTCGGGTCGTGCTATTCTTGTTTTCCTTGAACAGGTTGCCGACGCCGGGAATGCGACTAAGGAAAGGCGCCCCCTGGGTGTCCTTTTTCTCCTGCTCTGAGATCAGGCCTCCAAGAACGATGGTGTCACGGTCCGGAACGGTAACGGACGTGATGATCTGCTCGGTCCCGATGATGGGTACATCATTGGGTTCGACCCGCTGGGTCCCGATCACCGTGTCATTGACTTGGGCAATGGTAAGTTGGACCTCGCCGTCCGAATTGATCAGCGGCACCACCTCAAGCTTCAGGACAACATCCCGGTATTCAATGGTCGTTGTCGTGGTTCCCTGGCTTGCGCCGCTGTTGGCGAACGTGGTTTGCTGGGAAGGAACCGGAATCTGCTGACCGGAAGTGATGGTTGCCTTCTTATTGTTGAGCGCAAACACACTCGGACGCGACAACACCCGGAAGCGATTACTGGTTTCAAGCGCCGTGACAAAGACCTCCAGGCTGTCGCCGATGGATCCGTAGAGGTTCATGCCCGCCGCCGGACCAAAGGGTGCGGTGATGACGTTGTTTCGCAGATCCCGAATGGCGCGGGTGGTGGCCGTGCCGGTGAGAACATCCTGGCGGCTGAGGAAGTTGCTGCCGGAGAAGTTCGTGCCGTCCCGGTTGTTCAGCGCGGAAAGATAATCGATGCCGAATTCAAAGCCGTCGCCAAGGGTGAGCTGACCGATGACGGTGGATAGATACACCTGGGAGGGCTTGCGATCGAGCTTGTCGAGCAGGCCGTTGACCTTGTCGACGGCATCCTTCCGCCCCATGACGAGAATCGCATTGGCCATCGGATCGGCAACAACCCGGGTCTTGCCCACCAGGACGGAAATCGGCGCATTGTCCTCGGTCGGCCCCTGAATGAGATCAGCCCGGCTGGCCGTGCCTCCCGCCGTGGCACTGTCATCCGCACCGCCGGTTGCCAACAATTGCCCACCGCGGGTTCCTGTGGTGGTGCGGCCCGTGAGCAACTGGCTGCTGCTTGAAGCGAGCAGCTGGTTGCGCTGCTGCTGAAGGGTGCCGCCCCCGGGAAGCTGGGTGGCGCCGCCACCGGTGTCCTGGAGGAGGTCGGCGATGGCGCTGAGCACATCCACGGCGGAGGCATACTTGAGTTTGCGCTCGTAAGGCTCCTCAATCGGCAGCGCCTTGTCGAACTCGGCGATCATGCTGGCGATGTAGGTGTAGTCTTCGGGCGAAGAAACAACGAGAATCTGGTTGAGGCGGGTGTCGGCCACCACTTGGGCCTTGGGCTTGGGCGCAAGGGATCGCGATCCGCCGTCGGGGGAACGCCCCTGACTGCTGGAGGAACCACCCTGATTGCTGGAAGAACCACCCTGGCTGGAGGAACCGCCCCGCTGCTCGCCGCCGGAGTTGCCGCGATTCTCCGGCACCGGACTGCCCCGAAAGGTGTTGGTGCCGCGGGTCTCTTCTTCCTGAAGTTGTGCGTCGAGGGTCGCCTGGATGATCTGGGCCACCGTGGCGGAATCGGCAAACTCAACAGGAATGAACTTGGTCAACAACGTCGAACCGCTGTCGGCAATGTCGAGTGCTTCCTTGATGTTGATGAGCTGCCAGACGATGGAGCTGGTTTCAGTGATGAGCAGCCCGGGTGGCGAGGATACCGGGGTGATCCTGCCATAGACACCCAGCCCGACATGACCGGAGAGCAGGCGAGCCGCCTCTTCAGGCTCCAGATTCTCGAGTTGCATGAAGTAACTCACCAGGGTCTCTCCTTCCGGCAGATCCAGGGGTGAAGTGTAAAAGTTGACCCCCTGGGAAAACTGCACGCTGTTGGCGCTCTGGGTGCGCGCCGGCAGGATGCGCGCGCTTTTGCCGTCCGGCTCCATGACAATGGCGTAGCCATTGGTAAACAAGGTCGCCTCAATGAGTTTGATCGCCTCATCCTTGCTCACCGCGCGCGGGGTTGCCAGGCTGACCTGCGGCCCCTCGAAGATGCTGGTGTCCTTGATCAGGGTGATACCCGTGAGCAACTCGTAAATGCTGAGCATGTCGGCCACAGGATTGTTGGGAAACTGCAGGACGATTTGATCACCATCCATGCGAATGGTCTCGGACAGCGTGCTGGCAACGCCACCGCCAGCCCCCGGCGGGCCGCCGAAGCCCCCCTCACCGCCGCGCCTGCTGCGAAAACCACCGGGACCTCCGGGACCACCCGGACCCATGGGTCCGCCGGGGGCGACCGGACCACCGGGTGCGGCGGGTTGCTCGGGCTGAGCCGGAGCCTGTTGCACCGCCGGATCGGTCGGTGTCGCTGCGGGGACCGGGGCTGCCGGAGCGGAGGCAGCCGGCTGGGCATCCTGCGCAGGCAGAAGCACAGATGAACACAGAGCGGAGCCGAAGAAGACCAAAAAGCGGAATCGATGGGAATGCATGGGAATGGGGAGCGGCGGAAACTGGCGACAGAAGGGGGTGGGATGGGTCAACGACCGCCCTTGTCCTCCTTCTCAATTCGGTCGAATTCACGGCGGATGATGTTGCGGCGCTCCTCCTCGGGCGCGTTGCGGAACTTCTCGTCGCTGAACTTCGAACGCATCATGTCACGGAACTTCTCGCGGCTCTTTTCAGAAAGGGATTCGTAACGCTTGCGGTCCTCTTCGCTTGGCCCTCGACTGGGTCCACGGAAACGATCCCCCTCGCCGCCGGGTGGTGGCCCGCGATCGCTGCGTTCACCCTCGCGCTTGCGCTCTCCGCGCATTTCCTCGGCGCTGACAGTGGCATAGCGGACACTGACAAGCTCGCCACCGATGCGGATCCGCGCCTGACTGAGCTTCACGTCGGGGGCTGGCAGAGCCTCTTGGAGGGTCCAGCCCTGGAAGTTGGGCTCACTGCCGACGACGCTCGACTGCTTGGTCTCCTTGTTGAAGACGGTGGCCACCGGATTGCCGTCGACGTAGGCGATGCCGGTGAGCACCAGATTGTCGGAAAGATTGACCATGCGCGAGAAGGGCGAATTCTCGAGCACCGGCTCGACCGACTTGGGATCGAAAGGTTGGGGAAGGTCCGGGTCGGCTTCCTGGGCTCCGGCCGTCAGCACGGTCGCGACAAGGAGGTGGAGAATGGCTTTCATGGCGGTTGGGCGGATGTCAGAGGCCGCCTTCTGGCTTGAACCAGCGAGCCAGGGTCAGGTTGCAGATCGTCTGCGGGGTTTTCTCCCGGGCGCGCCCGTCAAGCTCCATGCGCAGTTGCTTGAGGGCCTGGAATTTTTCCGGTGACTGCATTCCTGCGAGCCAGCCCAGCACGGCGGTCTGGTCACCGCGCACCCGCAGGCTGACGGTGACTTCGCGGTAATCGGCGGTGGCGACGGCTTCAGGAAGGGTCTGCTGCTGGATGGTGATGCCAAGGTCGAGAGCCTGATTCTGCAGTTCCTCCAGCAACTGCCCCTGGGCACGACCCAGGCTGTCCGTGGTCGGCATCGCCTTGTCGAGCCAGCCGCGGCGCTTTTCCCAGAAGTCCCGGTCCGCCAGCCAGGCGTCGTTTTCACGTTTCTGGTTTTCCAGTGCGACCAGTCGATCGCGCAGCGCGGAACGCTGACGCAAAAAGCCATTGACCCCAATCGCACAGGCCATGAACAGGAGCACCCCCCCGCAGAGCAGCAGAAGGTTTTTCTCACGAGAGGTCAACTGGTCGATCATGGAGCAAGGAGGCTGGAACTACTGCATTTTGCCCTGGGCCCGAAACTGGGCCGTTTTCTCGCGCACCGTTGGCTGTGGCTTGGACCAGGTGTAGAGGCCCAACACGGGGTGTTTCTGCAGATCCTCAACGAACTGGAAGGCTAGCTGGGCGTCGCGCGCCTCGCCGCGCAGGTCAATCTCGTTGCTGCGAATGTCACAGTCCCGAATGACAATTCCGCTGGGCGGCATCAGCTTGGTGATCTCGGCGAGCAGGACCAGCGGATAACGCTTGGGCTCAATGGCAGGCGCCAGAGCCTTCCAATGTCCGGCGGTCCGCCGGACCGTGTCGGCGATATCCGCCGTTCCGGCCAATTCCCCCTCCAGCTGGACGGCATCACGCTCCAGCGATTGCAGGTAGGCAAAGGCAAAAAAACCAAGCGCGAGAACCAAGGCCCCGGCCAGCAGGGCTGCGCGTGTCACCCGGGCTCTCCGATCGCGCGCAGTCTGGCTGGCATGAACACTGGCCGGCAACAAGCGGGTCCAATGCCCGCCGTCCACCTCCGCGAGTGGCGGCAACTGGGCAAGTCGACGAACCGGAAGGCCGGTGAGGTCAGCGAGGGCGAGTTCCTGGTTTTCATCCCAGGAGGACCCGGCGAGGGTGACCCCGCCGAGGCTGCCGGCTCCGAGGTCCATTTCGAGGGCGAATCGGGCGAGTTGAATTTCCTGGGCTATTTCTTCCGCGGGGGCGGTGGCGGGTGCAAACTGATGACTGTGGTAAAGTCGCCCCTGAATGCCGGCGGCAATGACAAGGGCGCCGTGCTCCTCCAAGAGCACCAACTGACCGGGGGGGAGACCGACCAGACGCAGGGCGGCCGTGTAATCGGCAGCTTCGGCAACGGCCAGAGCTTCAGGAAAGGGATCCGCCAGGATGTCAACACTGACCGTCGCAGTGGCCGCAGTCTGCGTGAGCAGGTGCCAGCGGAAATTGCGGGGCGATTCGGCGCGCGCTTTCAAGCCCCGCCGTTCGAGCTGGGTCATGATGATCTGCTCCAGAACCTCGTGATCCGCATTGGGCAGCACCAAGCCAATGCTGCGACAGGCAGTGACAGGCAGTCCGATGATCAGCGTCTTGCCCCGCTCGGCGGCATCCGCCGGGGAGTCCACCGAGGCGGCTGCGGAGGTCGCCCGCGGATGCCAGACCCGCCAGGTCGTGTCGGGCGCGGGCAGCAGCAGGGTCGAGGCGGAGATCGTCATGAGGAAGTGGGTGGAACGCCGGGTTGCGGGCGAAGTTGCGGACAAAGAGGGGTCATTCCTCAATTCTCGCCAAATAGGTCAGCGAGCGGTCATCGCCCCGGCGCGCGATGACAATGATCTGGGCCCGCTTCTCGCCAACATATCCGGTGCTCGTAATCCGTCTCAGACTGTCCTCACTGGTCAGAATCGCACTCAGGGACGAGGCCCGGTCGCCCGTCAGCCCCAGCAGGCGGAAGGCCTCGCCATCGGAGATGCGCTGATCATCCTCGGTTCCCGGAATGCCATCGGCGCCATCCCGCCTAGCGATGTAATTGTCCACATCGGACTCCGAGGCGCCAGCCACCGCAATGAGCGTATCCTTGAAGGCGGTTCGCAAATCAATGGTACCGTCTCCGTAGACGCTGAAAAACTCCCGCCAGTCCGGCTTCAGCCGGTCGACCACGCCCATGCCTCGCACCAGCAGCATCTCGTCGACATCAATAAAGCCGCCCTGGCGCGGCATGTCCTCGATCCCCTGCTGCTCATAAAAGGCTGACTCGGCGCCATTGGCACGCACGTCATCGTCGCGATCCACCCAATCCGCCAGCGACTCACTCGCAACGCCAGCCTCGTCGCTGTTCAATCCCCAGCGAATGAACAGCTGGTAAACCGCCTCGCGGAGACGGTCATCGGTGACATAATTGATCGGCAAGCGTGCGCCCTCGTAGTTGATGACGACATCAAAGCCGCTGTCGGAACCGATTTTCTGCTTGAGCACCTTGTCTCCCCGGCGCGCCTCGGGGTGCAGGCCCACCGCGAGGCCGCTTTCCGCAAGGTGAAGCGCGTAAAACTCCGCCGCGCCGAGTTTCGCCTCCTCGGCACTGTAGCGGATGTACTCCACCACTCCCATGACGGTGACCGACATGAGCAGCAGTGCCCAGACCATGAGCATGAGCGCGGAGCCCCTGGCAGCATGGCCAAAGCTTGAATCAGCCGGTGCCCTGATGGGGAAAAGCGTGTTCGCTGTTGGATGGAAGGTCTTCATCAGAGTCAACGTGCTGCCCCACCACCACCTGTGGGAGCACCACCGCCACCGGATCCAGGCCCGCCGGGGCCTCCACCTCCCCGTCCACCTCCTCCGGCTTCGCCACCACCTGGCCCACCTGGCCCACCGCGTCCACCGCCGGGTCCGCCCCCACCCGGGCCACGATCTCCGCCACGCCCCCCGTCCTGACCGCCTCCAGGGCCGCGTCCCCCATTCGCGCCGCCACTGTTGCCCGTGCCAGTCGGCGCAGGACCGCCTCCCGCTTGGGGCGAAGGCGTCGCCGCACCGCCACCGGTTCCTGCAATGATTTGGATCGTTGGCAGGCTGTACACCATGCGCAGCGGAGTGACCCGGTCGCGCATGATCAATTGCAGCTCGATGAGCTGCGGCCATTCGCTCTCCGCCCACTCCTCCAGCCAGGTGTCGTCCTCCTCATGGTAACAACGCCACTTCATCGAGACGACATCCGGCAGCAGGGGCATCCAATAACGTCCCTGTTCATCCGGAGCCGCAAGGCCTGAAATTTCCTGCCGTAGCGCCACGTCGCGGCTGTCCGACTGGGTGATCAGGTCCTCGCGCGACAGGCACAGATAATTCAGCAGGGCGCCGTTGCCGTCGGTTGTGGCGGCCGGATCCGGGCGAAGGCCAAGAATGGTGTCACTGTAGGAAATCGGCCGCATGCCAAAGCCAAAGCAGTTGGGCGCACCGCTGATGGTCAGTTCCTGGCCTGCATCGACATTGGCATCCAGCGCGGCAAGCGTCAGGGTGGCCGTGCTGGGAAGCGTGGTGAACGTCTTCCGGCAGAGCTCCAGGAACCGGTTGATGCCGTCGTTCTCGCGCTGGAGCTGCTCAATCTGCGAGGCGGCTCGCACACTGCCCTGGATGATGGAGAAGAGCGTCGCGGTGATCATGCCGAGAATCGTCAGGGCGATGACCACCTCCATCAGGGTGAAGGCACAAAGCGTCTTCAATCTCACGGGTGGTTGGCAGCTTTCAGCGCTGGGACGGTTTGTGCACATAGATCGAAACACTTTCCTCCCGTGTCTCACCGCCGACCGCATAGCTTGCGGTGACGGTGAGATTGTAGAGATCGCTGAGCGCGCCGCCGCGTGTCGTGGTCAGGACCACGGGCTCGGCGCTGCTGGTGTAGGTGACACCCGTGACGGCATCGGCAAAGCTGACGCTCATTTCGGCGAGCGGCTTGCGTCGGACTTCCTCGAGGAAGGAGCGCAGACCGACCCGCACCCGCTGGTCACGGTTGAGAATGTTGGCCACCTCGACGGAGGTGTTCAGGGCACGGGCCAGGCCGAGGACACCGATGGCAAACATGCCGAGGGCAATGACCAGTTCCAGCAGGATGTAACCGGCACGACGGGGGCTGCGAAATGGCGCGGCAGTCTTCATTGCAGATCAATGACCTCCCGCATGATGTCGGCGGTCAGGGCTCCGTATTCGACATGGAAAATCGCGCCGGGCCCATCGAGGCGGATCTGCAGGGGTTGGCAGATGCCGGTCGGCTGAAACACCCAAAGCTTGACGATTTCACCCTCCACCGGCGTCTCCTGAAGGTCATGCCAGAATTTCAGGTCGTAGCGAACACCCTCAGGCAATTCGTAGCGCTCCTGCCAGTGGTTGTCTAGCACGGGACCCGGCGGCGCCAGCGGCAGCTGGGTCTTGGGCACGGCGGTGGCGCCGGAGTCCAGATCGAGGAGATTGGGATCCTCGTTGGGGTTTTCGCGAAAAATGCCGCTTTCCTGTTCCTGCAGGAGGAGGTCGAGGTCCGACAGCTGCAGGTAGGGATTGAAATAACGGGACGCGAGAAAGCCGCCCGAATAGAAGGCCACCTGGTAGGGGCGCTTCTCCTTCATGGCCCGCAGGCGCGCCTCCTTCGCCAGACGGGTCAGCTCGATGACAGGCTCGCGCGCAAGTTGCTCCTCGCGAATGCCGCGGATCGTCGGCACGCTGGCCGCGGCCAGCACGATGAGGATTGTCAGCGAAATGACAATTTCGACCAGGGTGAAACCCGCACCCCGGCCGTCGCAAAGCCGCGGAAA
>JAUREI010000027.1:0-30000 GCA_030827515.1 Prosthecobacter sp.
GACCGGCGGCGTGCGACCCAGGTGCAGGTAGGCGGCGATGTCGGCGGCCTCCTGCGCACTCAGGTGCAGGTCGGGCATGCGACCCGCCGGGCGATGCGCCAGCGGGCGCAGCAAGAAGTCGGCGAGCGCCGCCTCGTTCCAGACATCGGCCAGCACGATCGGCACCGAGGTGTTGCCCGGTCGATCCAGTTCGGCGTCGGCCGCCAGGCTCTCGGGGCGGTAATCGCTGGCCGGTTCATGGCAGGCGACGCAGCCGGTCTTGTGATAGAGGTCCTTGCCGCGCACAGCATCGCCGGCCGGCGACTTCGGCAGCTCCGCCCGCGCGGCGGTGAGGAATTCGACCAGCGCCTCAACGTCCTCGTCATCGCCTTCCGCGCCGGTGAACAGACCGGGCATCTGGGTGCCCTTCTTGACATGCTGCGGACTGCGAATGAAGCGCCAGAGCGAGTCGGCATCGAAACGCGCCGCGCTGCCGTCGAGCTTCGGTCCCGGTTTCGCTTCCAAGCCCCAGCCCTCTGGCGCGGCGTGGCAGGCCGTGCAGTTCAACTCAGCCAGCAGCAAGCGACCGCCGGCCACCAGGTGCGCGTCGGTGTCCTGCGCCAGGTAAAACTGGTCGAAGGTGAAGACGTGGGCGTGGTTGACCGGCTCCGCCATGAGCGGGTGTCCGCGAACCGGTGCGGCTCCAAGAACCGCAAGCAGCGGCGCAGCCAAGAGGGAAAGTCGCTTCATCCGGTGGCAGGTCACAGGCACATCTTCGCGCGTTCGGCGTCGAGCGCCTGGATCCACGGACCGACGAAGTGGCCGCTGTCATGGTAGGTGCGACCCGAATACATGTGGCGGTCGATCACGCAGGGCTCATTCACGTAGATGCCGCCGCAGACTTCGAGGTCAAACTTGCACTTGGCGACGGTCGCCATGCGCAGGCCGTTGACGATGCCGGCGCGCGCCGGGATCTCGACGCCGTGGCAGACGCTGGCGCAGGGTTTGCCCTGCTCCCAGAACCAGCGGGTGATCCGCAGCAGGTCCTCGTCCTCGCGGATGTACTCCGGTGCGCGGCCGCCGCTGAAGAAGATGCCGACGTATTCCTCCGGCACGATGTCCTTGAAGGCGACATCGGCGTCGATGCTGTAGCCCTCCCATTCCTTGGTGATCGTCCAGCCGGGCTTCACCTCGTGCAGGACCATCTGGTATTTGCGCTTCTCCGGGGCGGCGACCACCGGCTTGTAGCCGCCCTCGATGAGGCGGTAAAACGGATACAGAGTGTCGACGGTCTCGGTGGCGTCGCCGACGATGAGCAGGACTTTGGCTTTGGGCATGGGATGGTGGGTGGGGATGAAGTGAGGGATGGGATCAGACCGCCGCGGCGATCGGATCCAGGAAGGTTTTTGCGCGCACGATCTCCGCCGTCGTCTCGGCGGCGGTCGGCAGGATCGGAATGCCGCGCGGGGTCGGGTGCATGAAGATCTCGGTCGGGCCGTTAAAACGGATCTGCTTCAACGCGCCGAGCAGCGGTCGCCAGTCGAGCTTGCCACGACCCGGCATCTGCTGGAGTTCCTCGTCCTTGGGCATCGGCTTCATGCAGCCCATGCCGTGCTCCCAGGCATAGAACAGCGACATCTTGGCATCGATGTGGCGGATCAGCTCGGCCAGCAGCGCCGGCTCCTGCGGCAGGTGGTAGGGCGCCAGGGCGACGCCGAGGCCGTCGATGCCGCGCGCGGCGTCGGCGAACCAGCGCAGCGAGTCGGGCGAATCGATCAGGTTGTTGACGTGGTTCTCGATGGCGATCGTCACGCCGGCCGCGGCGGCCTGCGCGGCGTGCGGTTTCATCTTTTCCACGAAGTCGATGACGTTGCGCTTGAGCTGGTCGGCCGGCACCTTGAACTCGCCCTTGCCGCCGGTGACGATGAAGCGACCACCGAGCTTCTGGTTGACGCGGATCTCTTCTTCCAGGCCAAAGGGCCCGAGGTCGTAACGGGTCGTGCCGGCCAGGGTCAGGCCGTGCTCGCCGAGCAGCGCGGCAAAGCGGTCGTGACCGATCTCGTCGATCTCCTCGCGCTGCGTGCCGTGGCGGCGCGGCCAGAGATCGATGCTCGTGGCGCCGGTCTTCTTCACCTCGGGCAGGATCTCGGCGAGCTTGAGGCTGCCATACATGCTCGAGGCGAGCGCGTAGTTCAGCTTCCAGACGGCGCCCTGGGCGCAGGCGGGCGCGGCCGCCAGGGCGGCGAGCGAGTGCAGGAAATGGCGACGGTTCATGATGCAGAGTTTAACGCCGGCTGACGCGGGCTTTCATTCAGACTTTGACCCGGGCTTTTCAGGTTTTGCGGCTGCGTCGAAACACCCCGGGCGTGACGCCGGTGCGCTGGCGGAAGGCCTCGGCCATGTACTGCGGATGCGCAAAGCCGCAGCGCGCGGCGATGGCCGCCAGCGTCAGGTCGGTCTCCACCAGCAGCTTTTCCACCGCCACAAAGCGCAAGCGGTTGATCTCCTCGCCCGGGCTGCGGCCGATGAGCGCCTTCATGCGCCGTTCCAGCACGCTGCGCGACAGGGCGACCTCACGCGCCACGCGACTGACGTCGATGCCCTCGGTGGCATGCTGGCGGATGAAGCGCAGGGCGGCGGCGATGCGCGCATCCTCGACCGCCACGATGTCGCTCGACTGGCGCGTGACAATGTCGCCCGGCGCCAACAGGTGGGTTTCCCCCGGCTTCGGCACGTGCCGGCCCGCCATCCAGTCGCCGAGCAGGCGCGCCGCGTCGCGCCCCACCGCCTGGCCGCGCAGGCGCACGCTGGAGAGCGGCGGCGAGGCGGTTTCGCAGAGCATGATGTCGTTCTCCGCTCCGACCACGG
The DNA here is from genome assembly GCA_030827515.1 of Prosthecobacter sp. GTDB lineage: Bacteria > Verrucomicrobiota > Verrucomicrobiia > Verrucomicrobiales > Verrucomicrobiaceae > Prosthecobacter. The sequence continues at coordinate 2,848 of JAUREI010000027.1, forward strand.
CGAGTTCCTCGGGCACGGCGATGCCCGCGCGGCGGGCGGCATCGAGCACCCAGAAACCAAGCTGGTCATTGACCGCAAACACGCCGGCCGGTTTTGGCAGCGCCAGCAGCCAGTCGGCGAGGTCGCGCTGGTGCTGCACCCAGTTTTTGCGGCGCGAGCGGAACACCGGGCAGTCCCCGCCCGCCTCGGCCACGGCCTCGACAAAGCGTTCGCTGCGCTCCAGGAAAAAGGCCTCGCCCTCATCCAGGCAGCAGCCGAAGTGGCGAAAACCGCGCGCCCGGAAATGCGCGGCGACGCGCGCGCCGATGACACTGTTGTCCATGCCGACAAAGGGGAACGGATGTTCAAGCACGGTGGTGCGCAGCTCCACCACCGGCAGGCCGGTGGCGATCAACCGGCGCAGCAGACCGGCATCGGCCGTGCGCGCCAGAATGCCATCACCACGCCAGTCCTTCAGCCAATCGGGAAACCGGCTGCGCAGGTCGCGCGGCTCCAGGTAGAGCGACCACGGCCCGTGCTCCGCCACGTGCCGACGGATCCCGCGCACGATGTCACGCCCATAGGAGCGCGAGGTGTCGACCAGGATGGCCACCTGGGGAATGGATGTGGCGGTGCGAGAACGGGCCATGACAACCCGCCAAGCTAGACCGGCTTTCACCCCGCCGTCCACTGCGGGTTGAGGCTGGAGCAAAGGGCGTAGAGACATCGGACCTCTGAATCATGCCCTTCGGCACATGAATGGCGAAAAGCCGCTTCGGCGGCACTTTTTCAACAGCACGCCCACCGGAAGGCAAAGCAAGGCAAGCAAAAGAATGGGGCAGCAGAATGTTTGTGATACTACGGCATTTCTGCATGACCTTCGACAGGTCTCTTTGATCAAAGAAACCAATTAGGTGCATTTATTTTTTTGGTAAGCTTAGCTTCACTTCCCAAACTTCACGTCCACTTTGGGCAGGAGAGCCTTCAACTTGGCCTGGGTATCGTCGGGGTAGCCTTTGCCGTAGCGGATGATAGCGAGGCTTTTGAGGTGGGCAAAAGCTTGGAACTGCGAGAGCCGGGTGTCGGACAGTTCGAGATTCGAGAGGGAGAGTTCCTTGATCTGAGTGACGCCAGCCACGGCGGTGAGATCGGCGTCGGTGAAGGTTTTGGCATCCAGTGAGAGTTTGCGCAGGGTGGGAATGGCTTTGACGCTGGCGATGGCTTCTGCGGCCGGACTGCACACGCCATACTCGAGTGCCACGTATTCCATCGGCAGCTCGCGCAGGTGCTTCATGAGGCCTGCGGTGGCCTTGGCGCAGCTAATTTCGATGCCGGTGAGGTGCTTGAGCTTCTTGAAGTGCTCCGCCGCGGCGTCGGTGAGCTGCTTGGAGTGCCAAAGCTTGATGAACTCGAGATTGGGGAACTTGTCACACACATAGCCGAGACCTTCGTCATCAAGGCCGTTGCTGTGGAAGTTGATGCGCTTCAGCCTTGTCCAGCCATCGAACTTCGCGAAGAAGTGACCGGGATACCCCGCGCCTCGTGGTGTGAATGACTCCAGGCTCTTCAGGCCCGCCAGCTTTTCCCATCCCGCATCGGTGGCCTTGCCAAAATAGGCCAGTTCGAGGTTGGTGAGATCAGGACACTCGGTGAGTTGCTGGAGCTGAGCCAGGCTCGCATCGCCCAGTCTGCCAAAGCCGCTCACGCTCAGGCTCTTCAACTTCTTGAGCTTGAGCAGCGGCGCCACCCAGACGTCCTCGATTCCCGACGCCTCCAGCTTGACCGACTCCAGCGACGCAATGTGCCCGAGGTGCTCGATGAATGCGGCATTGTAGGGATCGTCGTTCTCCTTGCGGTGATCGTGAGCTTTACCTCCCAAAATGTTGGTTCCGACCTGGGTGAGCGTTTCAAAGATCGCGATGTCACCGCCAGCCGCCTTCTTCAAGGTATCGGGCGTGGTGTTGACCTTCGTGAAGGTACCCGGTGCGCTCTCGATCGTGCGGATGACGGCTACGACATGCGGATGCTGCTGTGCGGCAGTGACAATGGCGACGGCATGGTCGCTGAGTGATTGTTTCAATGCTGAATCGCTGGTGGCCGTGATGACGGCATCGAGATCGGCGCGCGAGGTGATCCGGGAAAGATCGGGCGCGGCAGCATGCAACACGCTGAGCGAAGCAAGGAGGAGGGCGATGGGGGCTTTCATGTTTTTTCCTAGTTCAATACTTCGGGAAGATCGCCGGCGTGGGGAAGCGTTCGTCCATGTTGGCGCCGTCTTGGAGGTATTCTTCGCGGGGGACTTGGACTTGCGGCCAGGTGCTGGGGCGGATGCGGACGACGCGTGTGGGGCGGATGCCTTCGATGATGAGATCGGTCACGAATCGAACTTGAATGCCACTGCTGCCGAGCGGTGCGTTTCCGGGTGCCTTGATGACTTCAAGGATGGTGCCACGCGCGGCCATGTGCGCAGGGCCGTAGGCGCCGTGGGTGTGCTTCAGCGTGTTCTCGACGGCGTTCATCATGGCGGAGGTGCCTTTGGTAAAATCGGCGTAGAGCGATGGGTCCATGCCGCCGAACAAAGTGGCGGTCACGGTGGCGCGGCCAAACTTGCCATACTCGACCGCGTCGATCCAAGCGGGCATCCAGCGGCTGTGGATGAAGGCTTTGTGTGTCTCGGTCTGGTTTATCGCGGCGCGCTGCATGGCGTTGTCGTCGATCCAGATGTCGGAAACATGGAAGCGGGTGAATATGCCATCCGGTGTGGGCCTCCAGGTGATGCCAAGGAGCACTGACTCGCCGTTGAGTACTTTTTTGCCGTCTTTGGGCCAAGCGCCTTCGGTGACGAGTTCTTCTATGCTAAGGCTTTCGCGACCACGCCACACGCGGGTGGCGGCATCGAAGGTCAGTTTCTCTTCCGTGGCCTTGGCGTTGCCGCCTTGTTTCGGCTCGCACGTGGCGAGGATCATGCCCGCGTAGCCTTTGATCTCGATCTCTTTGAGCTTCCACGTCAAACCCAAGCGCTGGCAGTGGCTGGGCTCGTCTTCGAGCAGCAATACGTGGTTTTCCGGCGGAAAGATGCCTGCGCCACGATTGTGATTCGCGTCCTTTTTACCGTTGTCGAGCGCTAGTACCGGCACGGCGGATGTCTTTGGGTCTGGCGGTAGAAACGCATGCACATGCAGCACGGTGCCGAGCGGGATGTCACGCAGGTCCGCCGGCGCGCCGTGATACCGCACGATGCCATACGGCAGCATGGCGAAGGGATGCGGATCATTGCGGAAGAACATGCCTGAGCCCTGCACGCGGATGCTGCCACGACGGTTCGCATGATCCACGAAAACGAGTTCACCACGGTAGGTGTGCGCTTTGTCCAAAGGTGGGAATTTGCCAGCTTCGGGGCGGAAGGGGGCGGTTCCTTGTTCTTGGTTCTTCGTGCTTGGTTCATTATTGGCGGCGTTGACCTTAATGACGACCGCACAGGCAAGAGCAAGGCATGCTGAAGGAACAAAGAACGGCTTCATAAGTATGTCAGTATTTCGGAAAGATGTCGGGAGTCGGGAAGCGCTCTTCGATACTGCCCTGGTTGATGTATTCCTCGCGTGGCAGGTGGACGTCCGGCCAGCTCGCGGGACGCACGCGGACGATGCGCGTGGGGCGCATGCCTTCGGTGATGAGATCGGTCTCGAAACGAATCTGGATGCCGCTGCTGCCGAACGGAGCGTTTTTGGATGCCTGGATGACCTCGTGAATGGTGCCGCGTGCAGCCATCTGCGTGGGACCGGCACTGCCGCCTTCGATATGCTTCAGCGTGTTTTCAACGCTGTTCATCACAGCGGGGACGCCCTTGCGGAACTCCGCGTAGAGCGTGGCATCCATGCCGCCGAACAAGGTCGCCGTCACGGTGGCGCGGCCGAACTTGCCATACTCGACCGCATCGACCCACGCGGGCATCCAGCGGCTGCGGATGAAGGCCCTGTGTGTTTCCGTCTGGCGCAATGCCGTGTTTTGGATCGCAACGTCGTCGAGCCAGATGTCGGAGATGTGAAAGCGGGTGAACACACCTCCTGGCGTTGGCCTCCACGTGATGCCGAGCATGACGGCTTGCCCGTGGAGAGACTTTTTGCCCTGCGCAGGCCATGCTTCGCCGTTGATCAGATGTTGAACGAGAAGGCACTCGCGACCGCGCCATACGCGCGTGGCGGCATCAAAGGTGAAAGTCTCGTCTTCGGCTTTGTTGTTGGGTCTATGCTTGGCCTCACAGCTCGCAATCAGCATGCCCTCGCGGTTTTTAACCTCCACTTCCTTCAGCCTCCAGGTCAAACCCTCGCGCTGGCAGCGGCTGATTTCGTCTTCAAGGAGCAGGACATGGTTCTCCGCGGGGAAAATGCCCGCACCGCGATTGTGGTTCGCGTCTTTGTCCTTGTTGTTCACCGGCAGCACCGGCACGGCGGAGGTCTTCGGGTCCGGCGGCAGAAACGCACGGACATGGAGCACCGTGCCGAGCGGGATGTCCCGCAGGTCCGCCGGTGCGCCATGATACCTTACGATGCCATACGGCAACATCGCGAAGGGATGCGGATCATTCCGACGAAACATGCCCGATCCCGCCACGCGAATGCTGCCACGCCGATTCGAATGATCGACGAAGACGAGTTCACCGCGATACGAGTGCGCTTTTTCTAGCGGCGGTAACTTGCCGGGTTCGGGGCGAAAAACCTCTGTTCCTGGTTCTTTTTTCTTGGTGGTTGGTTGTTCGGCAACTGCGCTTGCTAGGATGACAAACGAGCACGCGAGCACTGCCAATGGAATCCAAACAAAGAAAGATGAACCAAGAACAAAGAACCTCATAGCGCAATCACCTTGTTGCTATCCCCAAACTTTTCCGTCTCCACGCCCATGCGCTGGGCCATGAGGAGGAGGAGATTGCTCATGTGGGCATCGGAGTTCACCGGGCGGCTGCAGACTTGATAGTGGGCCGTGGTGAGGGCGCCGTCCTGGCCGAGCGAGTAGCCTGCGAAGCCTTTGGCCTGCTTGTTGAAGTCAAGATGGCTGCCGTGCTTCAAGCCAAGGCCTGAGCCACCGGCAAGCACGAGCGGGAGGTTCGCATTGCCGTGGCTGTGGCCGTAGCACATGCCGCTGCCGAAAAGCGACATCGTGGTGTCAAGAAGCGTCTTGCCGCCCAGGTCCTTCGTCTCCGAAAGGCGCGTGAGAAAATAGCTGAACTGCTCGATCGCGAAGGCATCGTAGTTCGTAAGCTTTTCCATGTAGCCGGCATCGCCGCCGTGATGGCTGAGCTGGTGACGCGACTCGGTGATGCCGATCTCGGGAATGGAGAACGCATCTCCCTCACCACCGAGACTGAAGGTGGCCACGCGGGTCACATCGGTCTGAAACGCAAGCACCATAAGGTCATACACCGTGCGGAAGTAATCGCCGGCCATCGTTTGCGCGACATCGCGGCTCGTGCGCTTGCGGTCGGCATCGGAAATGACAGGCAGTGGCGTGTCGAGCCACGCATCCGCACGGCGAGTGCGGATCTCCGCCTCGCGCACGGAGGTGAGGTATTGCTCCATGCGCCCTTTGTCCTCCGCGCCCATCTTTTTCTCCAAACTGCGCACCTCGGCGAGGTTCGCGTCCAACACACTGCCCTTGCGACGCAAAGCACGGCGCTGGGCCATTTTGCCGCCTTTCGGTTCTTCAAATAGCGAGGCGAAAATCTCGCTGCAACGTCGCAGCGCCGGCAATTGCACGCCATCGGCCGTCCAGGCCAGCGAACCCTGCGTGAGCGCGACCTCCATCGACGGATAACGCGTGTGCGGCGCGGTGATCTCCGCCATTTTTTGGTCCACGGAAATCGTGTTGCGGTCCGAAGGTCCCAGCTTCCCACCCGTGAGCCACACGGAGATGCAATTGTGGTGATGTGAGAGGCTGCCGGGGTGATGCAGGCCGCTGATCGGCGTGATCACGTCGCGATGCTTCTCCAACGGCTTCAGCGAGCGGGAGAACTCGTAGTCTTTGCCTTCCTTCAAAATCTGGTAGTTCAGCGAGTGCACGCCATTGGCGAGGTAGATGAAGGCACTACGCCTCGGCGTGTCAGCCACGGCTTTTTCAGCGGCGCGGAGTGGCACCATGCACTCGAGCATCGGCAGTGAGATGAAGCTGCCGAGCGCTTTCAGTGCATGGCGGCGATTGATGAGCCAGGATTGGGTTTGGATGTTCATAAAATGGAGAATTGGGGTGAATCAGCGCTTCTTCATCAAATTGGATTGGGCGACAGCGCGAACGATGTCCTTGATGAGGTAATTGCTCTTCTTCGCCTCGGTCGCGATGGCCTGGAGATCATCTTGATCATCAAAGGCGACGGGGCGGCGGAGGGCGTAGGTGCAGAGGTGGTCGATGAAGGCGCGAGCGAGCTTGTCGCGGTCTTCGAGGAGGAGTTGTTTGAACTCGTTCACGTCCTTGAAAGCGCGTCCGTCGGGCATCGCGCCGCTGGAATTGATCACGGGGTCCTCACCGACACCTGCTGCGATTTTTTCATGTGTGCGCCATTGGCCGATGGCGTCGTAGTTGTCCCAGGCGATGCCGAGCGGGTCGATCCTGGCATGGCAAGCGGCGCAGTTCGGGTCTCCGCGGTGGGCTTCGATCTTTTGACGCAGCGTGGCTTTCGGGCTTTGAGGTGTCGGCGGCTCGATGGCGGGCACGTTGGCGGGCGGTGGAGGCGGTGGCTTGCCGAGCACGACCTCGCTCAGCCACACACCGCGATGCACGGGACGATGTCGAGTGCCGTCGGAGGTGAGACCGAGCACCGCGCCCATGGTGAGCAGGCCGCCGCGATGATCGTCGGTCTTCAAGGACACACGCTGGAAGCCTTCCTTCTGCGGCTCCGGCAGGCCGTAAAAGTCGCACAGGCGCGCATTCGCGATGGTCCAGTTGGACTCAATGAAGCCGTCGATGGGAGCGTTCTGGGTAAACATCTCGCGGAAGAATTCCACCGGTTCTTTGCGCATGCTTTCCTCCAGCCACGCGTCGTAGGTCGGATAGAGCTTCTTGTCCGGCGGGAACATGCCCACGCGGTTCAGTTGCAGCCACTGACGCGCGAAATCGTCGATGAAGCGGCTTGCCTTGCCATCGGCGAGCATGCGGTCGATCTCCTTCTTTAAGGCTTCGCCCTTCAGCATGCCGCTTTTCACCAGGGTGAACAGCTTGTCATCCGGCATTGAGCTCCACAGGAAATACGACAGCCGCGTGGCGAGCTCCGAGTCCGTCAGATGCTCGCGGGCCACCGGATCGCCCTCGACGAGGTAGATGAAGTGGCGCGATGTCAGTACGCCCTGCAAGGCCACGCGATAGGCATCGGCGAGGTTTTCGCCCGCGTCGCGCTCCTCGCGATACGACTTCAAATACTGCTCCAGTTCCTTCTGCTCCACCGGGCGACGCCATGCCCGATCGGCGAACTTTTGCAAATGCTGCGCCACCACCTCCGGCGTGGCGTCATCCGGCGGCACGATATCTTCGCGGCGTGCTTTTTCCGCCTCGGAGACCAGCGGACCTTCCCACTCGATCCAGTCGAGCAGCACGGTAGAGAAGATGCCGTTGCCTTTTTCGTCGAACATCTGCGGCGCGTTTGGATTGAGCAGCATTGTCTCACTGCTGTGCGTGAAAATGTAGCCGCCGCGGCTGCCGAGCGCATTGCGAAAGGCCGCGCCCTGCCGGCGATCCACCACATCCGTGGCCACCACGCAAAAGTGCAGTGTCGCGGGCATTTCGAGGAAGACCTCAAACTCATACACCTGCGGTTTGTCCTCCGGCGCGGTGATGTCGAACTCGATCATGCCATCCACCGTCTCCTCGCCGGTCTTCGTGCCGATGCTCAAATGGGCCGTCTGGCCGCCGGGCGGACGCGTGCCACTGGCCTGGATGCGCAGTTTGTAGAGGCCGCTGTGCTCCGGCCCAGTCTTGCCAAACCAGTTCGGCGCGAGCGCATTCTGCACCGTGCCTGGGAACAGCAGATAACGCAGCGGGCGCTGGATGCCGAAGCGTTCCAGCGCTGCCTGCTGCTCCTTGCCGCCGCCGTAGCGTAGGTCCGCCGCGGTCATGCGGACCTTGCGTGCCTCGCTCGTCGCTGTGGGAAACGCACGATCGAGCACCAGCTCCGCCGCACGGTAATAGCGGTCCACATGCGAGGGCGAGAGCGACAACTCCGAGCCAATGCGCTCAAAGCCATGCCACAGGTTGTCCTCGTTCAGCTCGCCCGGCTTCGCGGGATCGTAGCGCACGCCCAGCAGGTCATAGACCGTGTTTTGATACTCCTTCCGGCTCAGCCGGTAATGCGCGACTGCCGGCCGCTGCGCCATGCGGGCCGCGCGGCCCTGCTTCATCAGTCCATCCAGATTCGTTACAAAGGCCGCGATCTCCACCTGAGACGGTTTCTTCTCCTTGTCCTTCTTCGGCGGCATCTCGCCCGAGTTCACGTTTTCGATCACCTCCGCCCAATGATGCGTGTCCTCACCGAGCTGGAAGTCACGTGAGAGCTCATCGATGCGGAGATCCCCTTTCACCTTCTCCGGCCCATGGCAGCGCAGGCAGTGAGTTTTCAAAAACGCCTCAAAAGGCTCCTCCGCCAAGGCGGAAGCGGCAGTCAGGATGCTGGCAAAGGCAAACAAGGTCCGGGAGCGAAAACAAGAAGGCATGGTGTCTGCGATACCTACGCCACGCCGCAGGCTTCCTTTGCGCTCAGTCACCCCCGAAAAATCGGGGGTGCCAAGCGGCGGGTATGGTGCCAGTATACGCGCGTTCTCCGCTTGCCTCATGTGCCCGTATTTTGGTGCTTTCATCTCGGCGATGCCTCGCCGCTTCTCTATCGCTCTCGCAATGAGTGCGGCGCTGTTGCGTCCGTGTGCGATGGCGGAGACGGGTGAAGGTTGGGCAAGGTTGCTGAGTCAAGAACTGCGGCTCATCCTGGCCGCCATTTCCCCTTATCTCTCCTCCATGCGCCTGCTCACTCTCGCCCTCCTGCTCGCCCTGCCCGTTGGGGCGGCGACGCCGAAACGGGCGCGGGCGCCTCGGAATGCTCCCAACGTGCTGTTCATCGTCGCCGATGACCTGCGCGACTGGGTGGGCTGGATGGGGGGCCATCCACAGGCGCAGACGCCGCACATGGACCGATTCGCCCGCCGCGGCATGCGCTTCAGCAATGCCCACTGCAGCTTCGCTCTCTGCAATCCCTCGCGCACCAGCCTCCTGACCGGCCTGCTGCCCTCCTCCAGCGGCGTCTTCGGCAACGAGCAGGACTGGCGGCGCAGCGTCCAGATCACCAGCAAGGCCACCCTGCCCGAGCACCTGCGCGGCCTCGGCTTCCTCAGCGCCGGCGCCGGCAAGATCTTCCACGCCAACCACGGCGGCCCGGATTCGAGCCTCACCGGCTGGCACGGCGGTCGCCGCGGCTTCGAGCAGGACCGCGCCTGGGACCAGCGCTTCCCCGCCCCAGGCATTCAGATCCCGGAGCTGCCGGTGCCGACCGGCCAGAACTTCAACGGCCTCGACATCTGGCACTGGGACTGGGGCGCGCTCGACCTACCCGACGTGCTCACCGAGGACGGCGCAGTCGTCCAGTGGGCCGGCGACTTCCTCCGCCGCAAGCAGGACCGCCCCTTCTTCCTCGCGGTCGGCCTGTACAAACCGCACTCGCCCTGGTACGTGCCGCGCGAGTACTTTGATCGCTTCCCGCTCGAAAGCATCGTCCTGCCCGAGGTGCGGGAAGACGACCTCGACGACCTGCCCGCCTCGGCCCGCGCCCATGCCAAGCCGGGCAGCCACCACGACCGCCTGCTCGCCACCGGGAAGTGGCGCGAGGCCGTGCAGGCCTACCTCGCCAGCATCGCCTTCTGCGACGCCATGCTCGGTCGCCTGCTCGGGGCCCTCGACGCCGGTCCGCATGCCGAGGACACCGTCGTCATTTTCACCTCCGACCACGGCTGGTATCTCGGCGAAAAGCAGATGTGGCACAAAGGTCGCCTGTGGGAGGAAGCCACGCACGTGCCGCTGACGATCCACGCCCCGGGTCTCACCCAGCCCGACAGCGCCAGCGCCGAAGCCGTGTCGCTGCTCGATCTCTACCCAACCGTCTGCGACCTGCTCAAGGTCGCCAAGCCCGCCCACCTCGACGGCGCCAGCCTGCTGCCCCTGCTCAAGGATCCCGCCGCCCGGCGCGACCGCCCTGCCCTCACCACCATGGGCGGCGGCGACCGCGCCGGTTACGCCGCGCGCGACCGCCGCTGGCGCTACCTTCGCTACGCCGACGGCGGCGAGGAACTCTACGACCACGACAGCGACCCGCACGAGTGGATCAACCTCGCCGCCCGCCCCGAGCACTCCGCGGTCAAGAAGGCGCTCGCCGCGCATTTCCCCACAGAGTTCAAGCGCGCCAGCCGACCCGCCCGCGAGGTCGTGCCCGCGCCCAGCGGCGACGGTTCCCAGCACCTCAGCCTGCAGATCGGCGATGAACTCAGCGCCGACGAAGCCCCTCTCCTCGCCGGCCGCGGCTTCGCCCTCGACGCCGCCTTCGACTTCGATCCCGCGGTGGATGGCAACAGCACCCTGCTCGCCCAAGGCGACCGCCAGCTCGGCTGGGCCCTGCACTACATCGCCGGCCGACCCACCCTCACCGTCTTCCACCAGGGCGAAGCCACCGCCATCCAGGCCAGCCCCTCCGCCGCCGGCCCCTGCCAGTTGCGCGCCTCCCTCGATGGCGACGGCCTGCTCTCGCTCGCCGAACCCGGCCGCAGCGAAGTTCTCGGCCTCGCCCCCTTCACCGGTGGCTTCCCCACCAACCCCAAGGCCGGCCTCGCCGCCGGCCAAAGCTTCGGCATCCTCCCCCTCGCCGACTTTCCCAACAGCACCCCCTTCGATGGTGCCGTTCAGCGACTCAGGCTGACTCTGCTGCCGGCGGAGAAGGAGTGAGGGGCCCGAGCGCTTCAGGGCTTCAGCCCGATGTGACAGAGGCAGTTCTGATACATGGATGAATTGTGGCGTACCATGGTGATGAAGCAAGCTAGTGCCTTGCCTCTAGGTAGGCTGCGCGGATGGACACGACCCAAAGTCCAGCAAGAGCCAACCCCGCGAAGCCAATAAAACTGCCGGAGCGATAACCGAGGGCAGGAACCCAGACAAAAGCACCGATAATGTTGAGCACGAGACCGACGAAAACCAGATACGCCAAAGGCAGCTGACCACGCAGAGCAATAAGGGATCCGTAAATGAATGTTCCACCGCAGAGAGCGAAGACTGGCCCCGTGTCAGTGCCGGGGCTGCCCGGCAAAGCATGCTCCAAGAACAGCCAAAGGGCCGCAAGCAAAGTAAAAGGTATTGCTGCGACAATGAAGACGCCCCTGGCAACACTCATGATGTTCGATGCCATGCTTAATGCTCCGCTGCTTGGCCGACAGTATCCTTCAGACTCCCGTTGCCAGAACGAGTTCCCCACCCAGAAGCTGTTCACGGACCAAAGCCGACCGGGCCGGCAGACGGGGTTCCTGAACGGATTGCATGAGCCGAGGCTCTACGAAACGGGCAGGCCGGTCAAGGAAGAGACTCTCTGGCGAGGCTTGGGAACCTTCCCAACTCACGCCAAGGCGCCAAGACGCGAAGGGCTGGAGCATCTCCGGCTTTCTTAGCGCCTTCGCGCCTTGGCGTGAGCCCCTTCCGCCTCCGTGGGCTCCGTGCGAGACCAGCGGTGGCCTTTCGCGGTGCCTCGCCCCAAACGGGAAGTCTGACGACTTCCGCTACGCAGGCTGCGGGGCGCTGGCCCCGTCGACAGCCCGAGCCCGGCGCCCTGGGACAGGGCGCCCTACCATTCTGCGCAATCTGCGGATGGACTGCGCCCCGGGCCCGGCCCAAACGGGAAGTGTGACGACTTCCACCCCCGAGACCACGGGGTCACTGCCCCCGCCTACAGCAGAAGCCACGGCGCCGACGCAGCGGCGCCCTACCCTTCGTGACTATTTTCCGGCGTTTGACCGCGGCGCGGGGTGGCGGTAAGGGTGGGCCTTCCCCATGCGCTGCCGCATCATCAAAGACTTCCGTTTCGAGGCCGCCCAGACGCTGCCGAATCTGCCGAGCACCCACAAGTGCACCAAGATGCATGGCCACAGCTTCAAGGTCGAGATCGCCATCGAGGGTGAGGTCGATCCGCACATCGGCTGGGTCTATGACCACGCGGAAATCTCGCGGGCGATGAAGCCGCTGATGGACCAGCTCGACCACGGGTACCTCAACGAGATCGAGGGCCTGGAGAATCCGACGATCGAGAACATGGCCGCCTGGCTCTGGCGCAAGCTGTCGCCGCAGCTGCCGGGCCTGTGCGAGATCACCATCCACGAGACGCCGGCCGCGCGCTGCGTCTTCCGTGGCGAGTTTTAAGCCGCCACCGCGCTTCGACTCCGGCCAGCGCCGCGGCAGGCACGCGGGCGGTGCCAGCGGTTTCGGTTGACCCCGGGGCGGGGCGCGTCGTCTGTCCGGCGCCATGCTTTCCCGTCGCTCCTTCCTGCTCTCCTCCGGGGCCGCCGCGCTGAGCGGCTGCCAGATCGCGCCGGCACCCCAGGCCACCGCCCCGCAACAGGGCGGGCCGTTCCGACTCGGCATCGACGTGCTGGCCTCGCGCAATTTCGACCTGCTGCGCGGTCGCCGGGTCGGCCTGATCACGAATCACACGAGCATGACCGGCCGCGGCGAGATGACGCGGGTGGCGATGAAGCGCGCGCTGGGCTCGGGACTGACCGCCCTCTATGCGCCGGAGCACGGCATCGACGGCACCATCGGCGCCGGCATCCATGTCAGCACCCGCCGCGACAGTTTCACGGGACTGACGGTCTACTCGCTGTACGGCCCGACCCGCAAGCCGACGCCGCAGATGCTGGCGCCCATCGATGTGCTGGTCTTCGACCTGCAAGACATCGGCTGCCGCAGCTACACCTACATCAGCACGATGGCGGTGGCGATGGAGGCGGCGGCGGAGTGCGGCAAGGATTTCATTGTGCTCGACCGCCCGAACCCAATGGGCGGCCTGCGTGTCGAGGGCCCGCCGCTCGATCCGCAGTGGAAGTCGTTCGTCGGCCAGCTGCCGGTGCCCTACGTGCACGGCATGACCACGGGCGAACTGGCGATGATGACCGCCGCGCATCGCTGGATTGCCGCCAGCCCGCGCCTGAACGTGGTGCGCATGCAGGGCTGGAACCGCGCCATGGTCTGGCAGGACACCGGCCTGCGCTGGTACCGCACCTCGCCGAACATCCCGCACGCGACCTCGCCCTTTTATTATGTCGCCACCGGAATCCTCGGCGGCGCGTCGTCGGTCGACATCGGCATCGGCACGGAGAATCCCTTTGGCTATGCCGGCGCCAGCGGCGTCAACCCGCAGGCCATGCTCGCCGCCTGTCGCGAGTTCCCCGCCCCGGGCGTGGGTTTCTCGCCCTACACGAAAGGCAGCTTTGGCGGCGTGCGCCTGAGCATCCATCCGCGCGCGCAGGCCGACCTGACGGCACTCGATGTGCGCCTGCTGGCGGCGCTGCAGCGACTCTCCGGCAGCCGCGTGCTGGCGCGAGTGAGCGGCGACAAGCTCAGCCTGTTCAACAAGGTCTATGGCAGCGAGCGCCTGTTCCGCGAACTGCGCGCCGGCGGCTCGGTCGAGCGCCTCATCTCCGGCTGGAGCAGCTCGGTGAACGGCTTCCGCTCGGCGCGCCAGCGCCACCTGCTGTACGCTTGAGATGCGCCGCTGTGAAGACCCGACCAACGCGCCTCAGAGCGCGGCGCGGTAGAGCTCGACGAAGTCCGCCTCGCTGACCGGGCGCGGATTGAACTGGGCGGTCCACTGCTTGGCGGCGAGGGCGGCCAGCTTCGGCAGGTCGGCCTCGGTGACGCCATACTCGCTGATGCGACGCGGCATCTTCGCCTCCCAAAGCAGCTCGCTGACGCGGTCGGCGAGGTCGCCCTCGAAGTAGCCGGCATAGACCGCGGCGATGTCCGGCAGGGCGGCATTGAAGCGGATGATGTGCGGCAGCATGACCCCGACCGCCTCGCCGTGGACGACGTTGAAGTAGGCGGTCAGCGGGTTCGCGCAGGAGTGCGCGGCGCCGAGCATGGAGTTTTCGATGGCGATGCCGGCGTAGGCGGCACCGAGCAGCATCATGCCGCGCGCGGTGACGTCGCCCGGCTCGCGCAGGACGCGGCTGAAGCCCTCGTGGCAGAGGCGGAAGGCCTCGCGCGAGAACACCGCGGAGTAGGCGTTGCGCTTGGCGGTGACCGCCGTTTCCAGGGCGTGCGAAAGGGCGTCAATGCCGGTACAGACGGTGACGCGCACCGGCTGGGAGACGGTCAGCTCGGGATCGAGCAAGGCGACCGCGGCCGCGGCCTTGGGATCGCCGCAGGCCATCTTGACGTGAGTTTCGGCATCGGAGATGAGGGCGTAGCTCTGGCACTCGCTGCCGGTGCCGGAGGTGGTCGGCACGGCGATGAGCGGCAGCATGGGCTTGGCGGCCTTGCCGGTGCCCCAGTAGTCCTGCATGCGGCCGCCGTTGGTGAAGAGGAAGTTGCAGCCCTTGGCGGTGTCCATGCTGCTGCCGCCGCCGAGACCGATGAGCAGGTCGGCATCGAACTCGCGAGCCGCCTCGACACAGCGGGCAACGTCCTCGGTGCTGGGGTTTTCCCTGACATCGCCGAAGACGCGGGCCTGCAGGCCGGCGTCGACGAGGTGGCTGACGGCGCGGGTGACGTAGCCGGCCTTGACGATGCCGGGGTCACTGACGATGAGCACGCGGTTGCCGCCCAGCTCGCGGGCGAGTGTGCCGATCCGGCCCAGGGTGCCCGGGCCGAAGATCAGGCGGGTGCGCGGCTGGTGGTCGAAGGCGGGAAGGATCATGGCATGGGAGCGGCGGCTGGGCGCGGCCACGGTGCGGCCGCCCCGGCGGTTCCGGCGCGCATCAGGCGCGATCGATCGAGCGCCGCTTGTAGAGGAACTCGAACATGTTGCCCTCGTGCGGCTGGTCCCAGCTGATCTTCATCGTGCTGATCGGGCCGAGGTTGAGGCGGTCGATGGTCGGACACTCGAGCAGAGCCTCGGTGAAGTCGGCATCAGCGGTGATGGCGGTGACGATGAGCGAGTAACCGATCTTCGAGAGCATCTCGGCCTGCGGCATCTCGACGACGCTGGCGTAGGGGCAGAGGAACTCGCGGTTGGCGAGCGGGTGCTCCCAGGAATCGCAGCGGATGATGGTCGGGCGCAGGTAGATGCCGCCCTGGAACTCGACCTTGCGCGGGCCGTCGCGGAACTGGGCGGTGACGTCCTCGGCGCCCGGGGTCTTGAGGTCGTTGTCGATGGCGCCGTCGATGTACTCGGCCATCTTCGGGTTCGCGAAGCCGGACAGGCGGGCGTTCTCGTCATCGCCCGGCAGCGGCGCGACCGGGCCGAGTTTCTTGGCCAGGGCCTCGGCGATCTCGCGGCCATACTTCGGCACGAGCACGGCGCTGGCGTTGATGCAGGAACGTCCGCCGTTGTCGCTGATCGAGGCGGCGATGAGGTCGATGTACTCGGGCCAGTTTTCGATCTTGTCCTCGCCGATGAGGATCTTGCTCCAGCCCGGGCCGTGCACCTGCACGCGCGGGTTGTTTTCATACATCTTGGCGATGTTGACGTCGCCAAAGACCAGGTTGCGGCCGCAGAGTTTGACGACCTCGCCGCTGCCCTCGTGATCGGTCGGGTAGAAGCCGAAGGCTTCGGCCGGCGCGCCGGCGGCGATGAAGGCCTGGATCAGGCGGAAGGGCGTCCAGGGCTCCTCGCGGCCGGGCATGATGACCACCGGGATCTTCAGGGCGATCGACGGCAGCCAGAGCGAGTTGACCGCCGGCGAGTTGCTGGGCATGACCAGGCCGAGGGCGTCGGTGGTCGGGAAGTAGGCCACCGGGCAGCCGGCCTGCTCGCCGAAGCCCCTGTCGATGACGCTCATGTCGAGGCCGCGCGACAGGCCGTTGAGGATGACGTGCATGTGCGTCATCGCGTAATGGATCTTGGCCATGTTGCGCTTGACCATGATGTGCGGCAGGCCGCTGGTGCGCGACAGGGTTGCGATGTATTCCTGCGGGCTCTGGGTGTGGCCCTTGTCGCCAAGAGGCAGGGTGCCGTTGAGGAAAAGATCGCCGGCCTTGGCGGTGATGGCGATGAGTTCCTCGACCGTGAATTTTTTCAGTGCCTTGCGGGCCTCGCTGATCCGGCCCAGGTCCTTGCGCACGATGCCGGCATTGACCTGGCTGACCTCGGCGCAGACTTCACCGGTCTTGTGGTCCTTGACTTGGACCTTGTCGAGCGACTCGTAGGGACGGCCTTTGCGCAGCGCGGGGAGGTGGGGAATGGCGGACATGGCGGAGGAGGAATCGGGGAACCGCAGCATTACGAGCGGCGGACAAGTGAGGCAACGAAAAACAGTCCGTCGAGGTCTGCTCTTTCAGACGGCGGCGCGGGCTGCGCGACTCAGGAACCGCCGTAGAAGCCGCCCAGCTTGCGGATGCGCGTCGGGTGACGCAGCTTGCGCAGGGCCTTGGCCTCGATCTGGCGGATGCGTTCGCGGGTGACCTGGAACTGCCGGCCGACCTCCTCGAGCGTGCGTCCGGCGCCGTCGAGCAGGCCGAAGCGCTGCTCGAGCACCTCGCGCTCGCGCGGGCTCAGGGTGTCGAGCACGTCCTTGAGCTTGTCACGCAGCAGGTTCTTGGCGGTGAGCTCCATCGGGTCGCGCGCCTCCTTGTCCTCGATGAAATCGCCGAACTCGGTGTCACCCTCGACGTCGCCGACCTTGGTCTGCATCGACACCGGCTGCTGGGCCATGCGCAGGACGGCGTTGACGCGCTCGACCGGCAGGTGGATTTCCTCGGCAATTTCCTCGGGGGTCGGGTCGCGGCCCAGTTCCTGGACGAGCTGCTTGTGCACGCGCATCAGCTTGTTGATCGTCTCGATCATGTGCACCGGGATGCGGATGGTGCGCGCCTGGTCGGCGATGCTGCGGGTGATCGCCTGGCGGATCCACCAGGTGGCGTAGGTGGAGAACTTGTAGCCGCGGCGGTATTCGAACTTCTCGACCGCGCGCATCAGGCCCATGTTGCCCTCCTGGATGAGGTCGAGAAAGGACAGGCCGCGGTTGGTGTACTTCTTGGCGATGGAGATGACCAGGCGCAAGTTCGCCTCGATCATCTCGGTCTTGGCGCGGGTGGAATCGGCGACGCAGCGGCGGATCTCCTCGGCGGTGACACGAAAATCCTCAGGCGTTTGCCAGGCCTGCAGCTGGAACTGGCGCAGGGCGGCGCCCGTGGCCGCCTGCCGGGGCTGCTGGCGAAAATCGTCAGCGAGTTGCTCGAGCTCAAACTGCCGCTGCTGCACCAGAGTGATCAGATCCTCGTCGATCTTCTGCTTGAAGTAAAACTTGGCGCAGGTCTTGTAGAAGGCGATGCGCGTTGCCTCGAATTCGGCCGCAACCTGAGCCTGACGCTTGCCGGGCGTGAGGCTCTGCTCGTAAAGCTTGCCACACTTGGCAAAGCCCTCGAGGGCCTGCGTCAGCAGCGCAGGAAGCTTGCGGAAATAGTTCTCGCGCTCGGCCGCCTTGCGATCGCTGACGAGGCGGTCAAAGCGTTCCCCGCCCTCGGCCAGGGATTCCGCCAGGCGCAGATACTGGGCGCCGACGAAGCCGCTGTTGTGAAGGCACTGACGCAGACGCAGGTCGGCTCCTTCGATGCGCTTGGAAATTTCGATTTCCTGGTCCCTCGTCAGCAGCGCCACCTGACCCATCTGGCGCAGATACATGCGGACCGGATCATCCAGGCTGTCACTCTTGGAGGGCTCCCTGGCTGCTTCGCGCGCCTCCTCGACGAGGGTGCGCACTGCCAGGTTGGCCGTGAGGGCGGTGACCGGCGGACCGACCGTCACCTCCTCAATGCGAATTTCCAGGGCTTGCAGGCGGGTGACAATCTCATCCATCAACGCCGCCGTGACGATGCCCTGAGGCAGGGCCTCATTGACATCATCCCAGGTGAGGTGGTCCTGCTCCTTGGCAAGGCGCACGAGGTTGCGCAGACGCGACTGCACCTCCGGCGATTGAATGTCATCGTAGACCACGACCGGGGGTGCCGGTGGGTAACTGCTCTTTGGCGGCCGGCCCCGTTTCCGTTTGATCGGCTTGCCATCCGGACCGAGCACGGGCGCAGCCACCTGTTCCTTGGGAGGATGAATCCTCGGGCGACCACGCCCCCGCTTCACCTCCTGGGGTGCCGGCAGCTCCGGATTGATGCGCGGATGGCCGCTCTTCTTGCCGGCCACTTGCCGCGAGTCAGGAGCAGGAGCAGGCACGGCCTTGGCCGGCTTGCGGGGGCTCAAAGAGTCGGATGCTTTTTTTGAGGAGGCGGCCATGGCTTCCGGAGAATTCCAGGGGGTCGGGATCCCGGCCCGATGAACTAAGGGGGACCGTGACTATCTAGGCATGATGAGGCGGGTCAAGATTTTCTTTGGCCCGGACGATTTTCCGGATTGCCTTCACCGGCACGAATTTCTAGCCTGATTGCGTTACCAAGATCTTCACGTCATGAAATTCAGCCATCTCCTGCTCGCCGCGCTCCTTGGCGCTCCCCTGACCGGTCTCGCACAACCCAAGCCCGTCCAGCCGGGAGGCCAACTGCCCGGAGTCCCCGCCATCCAACTTGTCCGCGTCGCCGATGACCTGGTCGATCCGGTCAGCGTCGCCGCCCCGGACGATGGCAGCGGCCGACTTTTCATCGTCGAACGCCCCGGCGTCATTCAGGTGATCAAGGACGGCAAGCGCCAGCGCCGCCCCTTCCTCGACCTCAAGGACAAGACGATCTCATCCTTCCTCGAACTCGGCATGTACAGCATGGCCTTCCATCCGAATTTCAAGGACAACGGCAAGGTCTACGTCGCCTACGCCGACCTCTGGTTCAACGGCGCGACGATGATCACCGAATTCACCGTCTCCAAGAGCAGCCCCGACCGTCTCGACCCGGACAGCGCGCGCGTGCTCATGCAGATTGATTTTCCCTACTGCAACCATCACGGCGGCCAGATCGCCTTCGGCCCCGACGGCTACCTGTACATCGGTGTCGGCGACGGGGGCTGGGAGGGCGACGTCATCAACGCCGGCCAGGACCTGCACACCTGGCTCGGCAAGATGCTGCGCATCGACGTCGATCAGGCAACGCCCGACCGCGGCTACGGCATCCCCAAGGACAATCCCTTCCTCACGCCTCTCCAGCAGATGACCCTGTTCGGCGTCAGCGAGGAGGCTTTCTCGAAGATTCATCCGAAGGCGAAGCCGGAAATCTGGGCCTACGGCCTGCGCAACCCCTGGACCTTCGGCTTCGACCGCAAGACCGGCGACCTCTACATCGCTGACATCGGCCAGAATCACTGGGAGGAAATCAATCTGCAGCCGGCCTCCAGCAAGGGGGGCGAAAACTACGGCTGGAAATTCATGTGCGGCAGCCACCCCTTTCCGATGATCCTCAAGAAGAATCCGGACGGCAGCGAAACCGCCGTCGATCCCGAAAACCATCCCGAAGTGGGCGTTCTGCCGATCGCCGAATACAGCCACGTCGACCAGGGCATCTGTGTCATCAACCTCGGTGTCTACCGTGGCAGTGACTACCCTGAACTCGACGGCGTGTATTTCTGCGCCGACTGGGGCAGCGGCAAGATCTGGGGTATGAAGCAGGTGAATGGTGCCTGGCAGATGCAGGAAATGCTCGACCTGGCCGACGGCATCCGCCCGACCGGCAGCGGCATCGGTCCGGATGGCGCCATCTATCTCAGCCACGCCACCGCCAACTATGGCGGCCCGGTCGATCCCTACACGAGCGAGCGCGGTGCGGTCTGGAAGATCGTGCCCGCCGGCAAGGTCCCCGCCGGTGCGGTGACCGCGCCGCTGGGTGGCAAGTAATCGGATAGGTTCGGGTGGCGCGGCAGGCCTTGACGCCGTGCCGCGCCCGCCCGACTCCATGCGGATGCGCGTCCTCATCGCCTGCGACAAGTTCAAGGGAACCCTGACCGCCCGCGAGGTGGCGGAGATCCTGCGCGAGCGTCTCGGCGCAGGTCTGACGGCCGCCGAGTTCGACATCTGCACGATCGCCGACGGTGGCGAAGGCACCACCGACGCAATGGTCACCGCCCTGGGAGGTGAATGGGCGGAATGTGCCGTCGTTGACGCTCGCGGCCGACCCCGACTCGCCCGTTACGGCTGGCTGCCGTCTCAGCACGAAGCCGTGCTGGAAATGAGCGCGGCCAGCGGACTCGCCCAGGTGCTCGACCTGCCCCTCGATCCCGCGCAGGCCACAACCCGCGGAACGGGCCAGATGATGGCCGATGCCCTCGCCCGCGGTGCGCACCGACTGCTCATCGGTCTTGGCGGCAGCGCCACCAACGACGGCGGTGCCGGCATGGCCGCCGCTCTTGGGTACCGGTTCCTCGACAACCACGGCCAAGAACTGGATCCCCTGCCCGCCCACTTCCAGCGCATCGCGCGCATCGTAGCGCCCGATTATGACCTCCCCGCCCTGCAGGTCGCGTGCGATGTCGACAATCCCCTGCTCGGCCCCCGGGGTGCCACCGCCGTCTATGGCCCGCAGAAGGGCGTCGGTGACTTCGCCTGCTTCGAAAGCGGTCTCACCCATGTGGCCGACCTCGTCCGCCGCGACCTCGGCCGCGATTGCCGGGACACGCCCGGAGCCGGAGCCGCCGGAGGCCTCGGTTGGGGCCTCATGGTGTTCTGCAACGCCGAATTGACCGGCGGTTTTGAACTCGTGGCCCGACACATCGGGCTCGAGGAACGCGTCGCCCGCGCCGACCTCGTGCTCACCGGCGAGGGCCGGCTCGATGCCCAAACCCTCTGCGGCAAGGGTCCGGTCGGTGTCGCCCAGATGGCGCGGCGCCTCGGCAAACCCGTGGTCGCCTTTGCCGGGGCGGTCGAGGAGTCGCCCGTACTGCGTGCCTGCTTTGACCACTGCTTTGCCACCAAGCCGGCGGACATGGAACTGGCGGAGGCACTCCGGCAGGCCGCACCGCTGCTGGCCGCCGCCGCCGACCGCTCACTGCCCGCCCTGCGCGCCCTGATGGGCGGCTGAGACGCGCCGCTGGCGCGCCGCCTCAAACAGCATCACGGCTCCGGCCGCCGCGACATTGAGCGACTCCACCCCGTGGGCGAGCGGAATGCGCAGGCGGTGATCACAGCGTGCCAGCAGCTCGGGGCTGACTCCGTTGGCCTCATTGCCGAGCACCAGCAACGTCGGCTTGCACCATTCGTGCGCGTCATACGCGCATTCACCGGCAACGGCCGCTGCCGCCAGAGCCAGTCCCATTCGGCCAGCCAGGGACTGCAGCGCATCGGCATCGGCGGCAGCCAGCACCGGCAGGCGAAAGGCAGCTCCCATTGAGGCGCGCAACACCTTGGGCGAATACACATCCGCACAACCGGCAAGCAGGACCACGCCGTCAACGCCCGCCGCCTCGGCGGTGCGCAGCAGCGTACCGAGATTGCCCGGGTCCTGAACCCGGTCGAGTCCAAGCACCAGCCTCGCCTTCTCCGGGGCCACCGCTTCCGGCCGACGCGCCAGCAGGATCATCCCCTGCCCCTGCACGGTGTCGCTCAACGTCTCCAAGACGGCAGTCGCCACCTCGTGACAGGCAACGCCACGCCCAGCCAGATCCGCGAGCAGGCGCTGCTGTCGCTCTTCGCCCCCGGCCCGGTGAAAGGCCATCGTCACCTCCAGACCGGAGCGCAGGCACTCCTCGGCGAGTCTCAGCCCCTCCACAAAAATCAACCTGTCCTCGCGCCCGTCACGCACGCGCCTCGCGTGCCTGATGCGCTCATTGTCCCTGCTGCGGATCTCCATCACTCAACTTGGACCAGCCCGCGCGCGCCCGCAAGAGCGCCGGCCGCCAGGCCGTAATGCCCCTTCAACATCATGCGTCGTTCCGTTCACCTCCTGGCCCTGCTCGCACCGCTCTGCGCAAGTGCCGCCGGTCCGTTGACCTTTGAGAAGCACGTCCGCCCGATCCTCAAGACGCACTGCTTCCACTGCCATGGCGAGGACGGTGAAACCAAGGGGGGACTTGATGTCCGGCTCGCCCGCTTCCTGCTCAAGGGCGGCAAATCGGGGCCGGCCGTTCTGCCCGGCCAAACGGCTGCCAGCCACCTCCATGAGGTGCTCGAATCCGGCGAAATGCCCAAGGGCAAGGCAAAGCTCAAGGACGAGGAAATCGCCACCATTGGCCAGTGGATTGCCGAGGGTGCCAAAACCGCCCGGCCGGAACCGGAAACCCTCGGGCCTGAACATGCCTTCACCGACGAGGAACGCGCCTGGTGGTCGCTGCAGCCCATCCGTCGCCCCAAGATTCCCGCCGGCCAGGTGGACAACCCGATCGACGCCTTTGTCGCCGAAAAACTTCGTGCCAACGGCCTGGAGTTTTCACCGCCAGCCGAGGCCGCCACCCTGCTGCGCCGTCTGAGCTTCACCCTCACCGGCCTGCCCCCCAGCCCCGAGGACATGGAGGCCTTTGCGGCCGAGGCCGTCCGGGATCCCGAAGCCGCCCTGCGCCGTCAGGCCGCTCGCCTGCTCGCCCTGCCCACCTATGGCGAGCGCTGGGGGCGCCATTGGCTCGATCTCGCCGGTTATGCTGACAGCGACGGCTACACGGACAAGGACCTCGAGCGCAAGTGGGCCTGGAAGTATCGCGACTACGTCGTCAACGCCCTCAACAAGGACAAACCCTTTGATGACTTCGTGCGGGAACAGCTCGCGGGCGATGAGATGGTGCCCCAGCCGCACAAGAACCTGTCACCGGATGCCATCGAAAAAATCGCCGCCACCGGCTTCCTGCGCATGGCTGCCGACGGCACCGGCGCCATGAATGACAACGCCGCCCGCAACGCCAGCATCGCCGACACGATCAAGATCATCGGCAGCGCCCTCTACGGCCTGACTCTCGACTGCGCCCAGTGCCACGACCACCGCTACGATCCGATCAGCCAGGCCGATTACTATCGCCTGCGCGCCGTTTTTGAACCCGGGTTCGACACGCAGAACTGGCGCACGCCCGCCGGCCGTCTGGTGTCCCTGCTCACCGACAACGAGCGCGCCGAAGCCGCCAAGATCGAGGAGGATGCCAAGAAGGTCGATGCCGCCCGGCTCGCCAAACAGGAGGAATTCATCACCGAGGTTCTCGACAAGGAACTCGCCAAGGCCCCGGAAGATCATCGCGACGCCCTGCGGACGGCCTACCGAACCGAGGCCAAGCAGCGCAGCGCCGAACAAACGGCCCTGCTCAAGAAGTTCCCGCGCATCAACCAGCTCAGCGGCGGCTCACTCTACCTCTACGACACGACCTACAAGACCAAGCACGCCGACACCCTCAAGAAAATGGCCGCGGAAGCCGCGGACATCCGCGCCCGCAAACCGGCCGAGGAATTCCTGCACGCCTTCACTGAGATCCCCAGGAAGCCCGAGGCCGTGCCCGCCACCTTCATCTTCCACCGTGGCGACATCGAGCAGCCCAAGTCAAAGGTGCAGCCCGGCGACCTCACCGTGCTCGCCGGCCGCCGGCCGATCGAGATCGCTGAGGACGATCCGGCCCTGCCAACCACCGGCCGCCGCCTCGCCTTTGCCAGGTCGCTCACCGACGGCAAGCACCCGCTGCTGGCCCGTGTCATCGTCAACCAAGTGTGGAAGCGCCACTTCGGCCGCGGCCTGGTCAACACGCCGGGGGATTTTGGCCGCCTCGGTGAGGCCCCCAGCCATCCCGAACTGCTCGACTGGCTCGCCGACGAGTTCATGGCCACGGGCTGGAGCCTGAAACGCCTGCACCTGCAGATTTTGACCAGCCGGACCTGGCAGCAGTCCTCCCTGCGCGATGCCACCCGCGACCGCATCGATCCCGACAACCGCCTGCTCAGCCGCATGAATGTGCAGCGACTGGAGGCGGAGACCCTGCGCGATTCCTTCCTTGCCGTTTCCGGCAGGCTGAACCCGCTCCTGGGTGGCCCCCCGGTTCCGGTGACCTACAGCGAGGAGGGGCAGATCATCATCGGCATCGACACCCGCGACACCGCCGGGCGCCAGACCGGCAAGTTTGTCTCGCTCAACGGCGAGGAACATCGCCGCAGCCTCTATGTCCAGGCACGACGCTCCATGCCGCTGGAGATGTTTGCCGCCTTCGATGCGCCGGCCATGACCGACGCCAACTGTGCCTCGCGACCGGTCACCACGGTCAGTCCGCAGAGCCTGCTGTTGATGAACAACACCACCATGCGCGAACACGCCCAGGATTTCGCCGCGCGCGTGCAGACCGAGGCCGGCAGCGATCCCGAGAGGCAGGCGGAGCGGGCCTGGCGGCTCGCCTATGGCCGCAGCCCAAGCCTGGCCGACCTGCAGGAAGCCGCCCGTTTCATCACCGCCCAGACCGAGCACTACCGGTCCAACCCCGCCAAACTGGAACATGTCTCCGGTGCACCGGAGAAAACCGACGCCCCGGCGGAACTGCTCGGCCTCGCCGCGCTCTGCCATGCGCTGCTGAGCTCGAACGGCTTCCTGTACGTGGATTGAACAGCCCCCGGCTGACCTGTCGTAGTGAGTTGCCTGTCGGATCGTTGGATCAGTCTGACCTCATTGGCCTGCTCTGCCTGCTTGGCCTGCCAGCGGAGGTCCGAGAGATCCGTGCCGTGGTCCAAGCTGGAAAAAACAAACCCCGCCCTTTTTGGGGGCGGGGTTTGGAGTGGGTTTTGAATCTGGCGGCGTCCTACTTTCGCGGGACCTGTCGTCCAACTATCATCGGCGCAACAGCGTTTCACTTCCGTGTTCGGGATGGGAACGGGTGGTGCCACTGTGCCATGGCCACCAGACTTCCGGCGTGGTGCTGCTTGTGGCAGGGTGCCTGGCCGGCGTGTCTGGGGGCCGTGTGATGGGGAGGTGGAGTTCCCTGACAGCCGCGCACAGGAGGAAAAAGAAAACAAGATCATCGGGCATGGAGC
Source organism: Prosthecobacter sp. (assembly GCA_030827515.1). Lineage (GTDB taxonomy): Bacteria > Verrucomicrobiota > Verrucomicrobiia > Verrucomicrobiales > Verrucomicrobiaceae > Prosthecobacter. Next base: position 27,888 of record JAUREI010000027.1, read on the forward strand.
CTGATATTTGGAATGGGACGAGATAAGACAAACGGATGATTAGTACCGCTCAGCTGAGCATGTTGCCACGCTTGCACCGGCGGCCTATCGACGTGGTGGTCTTCCACGATCCTTCAGGGAAAACTTATCTTGGGATGAGCTTGGCGCTTAGATGCTTTCAGCGCTTATCTCTTCCGCACATAGCTGCCCAGCGGTGCCCTTGACAGGACAACTGGAACACCAGAGGTGCGTTAATTCCGGTCCTCTCGTACTAGGAATTAAACCCCTCAATTTTCCTGCGCCCACAGAGGATAGAGGACCGAACTGTCTCGCGACGTTCTGAACCCAGCTCGCGTACCGCTTTAACCGGCGAACAGCCGGACCCTTGGGACCTTCTCCAGCCCCAGGATGCGATGAGCCGACATCGAGGTGCCAAACCTTGCCGTCGATATGAACTCTTGGGCAAGATCAGCCTGTTATCCCTAGCGTACCTTTTGTCCGTTAAGCGACGGCAATTCCACATTAAACCGCCGGATCACTTTGGCCTGCTTTCGCATCTGTTCGACCTGTGGGTCTCACAGTTAGGCTGGCTTATGCCAATGCACTCAACACGTGATTGCCAACCACGCTGAGCCAACCTTCGCGCTCCTCCGTTACTCTTTGGGAGGATACCGCCCCAGTAAAACTGACCGGCTGACATGGTCCCGCGTCCTGTTTCAAGGAGCGCGGTTAGATCGTTCAATACCCAAGGGTGGTGTTTCATTGATGGCTCCGCGAAACCCGAAAGTCTCGCTTCACAGCCTCCCACTTACGCTAAGCATGAAAACCAAACGACCAGTGACAGCTTACAGTTAAGGTGCATAGGGTCTTTCCGTCCTTCTGCGGGCAGGCGGCATCTTCACCGCCACTACAATTTCACTGAGCCCCTCGTTGAGACAGCGCCCAACTCGTTACACGATTCGTGCAGGTCGGAACTTACCCGACAAGGAATTTCGCTACCTTAGGACCGTTATAGTTACGGCCGACATTCACGGGGACTTGGGTTCAGAGCTTCGCCTTGCGGCTAACCCCTTGCCTTAATCTTTCCGCATTGGTCACGTGTCACACCCTATACTTGGACTTTCGTCTTGGCAGAGTGCTGTGTTTTTGATAAACAGTCGGTTGGGCCTTTTCACTGCGGCCTGCCGAAGCAGGCATCCCTTCTCCCAAAGTTACGGGACTAGATTGCAGAGTTCCTTAACGAGGTTTCACTCTTTCGCCTTGGTATATTCTACCCACCCACCTGTGTCGGTTTGCGGTACGGGCGGTCCTGGAAAGGGGCACGGGCATTTCTAGGCGCTTGATTCGAAGAACCGGGTTCGGGTTGCCCCTTGCCCTTCTGCCACTTTCAGCCGGCATGTCTTCTCTTCTAACGCGGACCCGTGCTTTAACCAGGGCCGGTGCAGGAATATTCACCTGCTGTGCATCGCCTACGCCATTCGGCCTGGACTTAGCTCCCGACTAACCCTGGGACGAAGATCGTTGCCCAGGAAACCTTGGGTTTACGGCGGACGGGGATTTCACCCGTCTTAACGTTACTTATGTCTGCATCCTCACTTCCTGCCACTCCACCGTCAGTCGCCTTCAGGCTTCGACGCGGCAGGAACGCTCCCCTACCAAAGCACTGTCCGTAGACAATGCAGTCCGGGGCTTCGGTATAGCGCTTGATCGCCAATCATTTTCGGCGCGGGATCTCTCGATGAGTCAGCTATTACGCACTGTTTAAATGGTGGCTGCTTCTAAGCCAACATCCTCACTGTCAAAGAAATCCCACTTCCTTTCCACTGAGCGCTATTTGGGCACCTTAGCCGCCGAGCTGGGCTGTTTCCCTTTCGACTATGAAGCTTATCCCCCACAGTCTTACTGCCATGCTTCACTCAAGGGTATTCGGAGTTTGATTGAGTTTGGTAGGCGGGTATGCCCCCTAGCTCATTCAGTGCTCTACCCCCCTTGATCAGCGCATGACGCTGCACCTAAATACATTTCGGGGAGAACCAGCTATTACGGGGTTTGATTGGCCTTTCACCCCTACCCACAGCTCATCCGAGGACGTCTCAAGGTCCACCGGTTCGGTCCTCCACGTCCGGTTAAAGAC
>JAUREI010000178.1 GCA_030827515.1 Prosthecobacter sp.
AGCCTGCTGTTTTTCGAGAACCAGGTCGCCGGTCAGATTGGCTTTGGCATCAGCCTGCTGCTCATGCTCGGCTCGCTGCTGCTCTCACTCGTCGAAATCCAGCTCTCCGGCCGGGCTCTTGACCTGCAGTTGCAGGACGTCGAATGCCGCGACGAGGCCTGACTCAGGCGTACACGCGCGGAACGCGCGCATTAATGCTGGTCAGGATCTCGTAGGCAATGGTGCCGGCGCGTTCAGCCAGTTCCTCGACGCGGATGCATTCGCCATCCTGGCAGCCGACCAGCACCACCTCGTCGCCGTTGTAAGCACTGCCCTCGCCAAGCGCCGCCATGAACTGGTCCATGCAGATCTTGCCGGCAATCGGGCAGCGGCGTCCGCCAATGAGCACCTCGGCACAGTTGGAAAGCGCGCGCGGGTAGCCGTCGCCATAACCGCAGGGGACGGTCACCAGGCGCTCGGGGCGGTCACTGCACCAGGCCGAGCCGTAGCCGACCGGATGGCCGGCGGGCAGGACCTTGAAATAAACGACGCGGCTGCGCCAGGTCAGCGCGGGACGCAGCGGCAGGGCAAGCGGGCATTCCGGGCCTGGTGTGACGCCGTACAGCACGATGCCGGGGCGCACCAGATCGAGGTGGCTCTCCGGCAGTTGCAGCAGGGCGGCGCTGTTGGCGATGTGCCGCGTCGGACAGGGCAGGCCGCGGCGTTCATAAAACGTGAGCGCCTCCAGAAAGCGCTCAAGCTGCAACCTGGCGTGCCCGAGGTCGGCGGCATCGGCGTTGGCGAAGTGCGAGTATACACCGGCGACCTCGACATGACGGCAGCGCAGGCTGGCCTCCAAGAGCGTTTCGGCGTTGAAATACTGGACCCCGATGCGGCCCATGCCAGTGTCGATCTTCAAGTGCACCCGCGCACGCAGACCGGTCGCAGCAGCCGCCGCGTCAATCTGCTCGAGCTTGGCAACCGAGGGCGCGGTCAGTTCGAGCCCGTGGCGCAGCAGTTCGGGCATCTGCACGGCCGGAATGCCGCCAAACACGAGAATGGGTCGGGTGATGCCCGCCTCGCGCAGGGTCAGCCCCTCCTCGAGCAGGGCAACCCCAAAACTGTCGACCCCGCAGGACTCGTAATGCCGGGCCACCTCAACCAGACCGTGTCCATAGGCATTCGCCTTGACCACCGCCATCACGGGCCGACCGCCGGCATGGGCGCGCAGGAGCGCGAGGTTGTGCGTCAGGGCAGCGAGGTCGACGCGGACCTGGGTCGGGCGCAGGGTCTCGTCCTCCGGCATCATGGCAGCCTTTCCAAAACACGCAGTCGCTCCCGTCCCTGACGGCCCGGGTAGGCCGAGTCGGGCACCCCGTCCTGCAGCACCCGCCAGCGTTCCGGCGGGAACAAGGCGTCGAGTTCTCCCAGTGGCAGGGCAAAGGGCGGCCCGCTCTCACCGGGATCCATCTCCGGATCGATGAACCAGACACCGACCAGACGGCCACCCGGCTTCAACAGGCGGGCAACGGCGCGCTCATAAGCCTCCCTCAACTCAGGCGGCAGGGCGCACAGGCAGGTGTGCTCAAAAACCCAGTCAAAATGGCCGACCCAAGTCTCCGGCGGCTGCAGCAGGTCGCCAAGCCGAAAACATTCCGCCAGCGCGGGATGCGCCGCACGGGCGCGCTCGACCGCTGTCGGCGCGATGTCGAGACCGATCGCGTCCGCCCCAGCGGCGGCGACCAGGGCGAGGTCGTGACCGAGCCCGCAGCCGGGCACGAGGGCACGACCCTCGAGCCTGCGTCCCGCCAGCCAAGCGGCCAGCGGCGGCGAAGGCGCACCCTTGTCCCAAGGAGTCGCCCCCTGCAAATAACACTGATCCCAATCGGTCATGCCCAATAGCCTAAGCCGACTTTGCCGCGAGGCAAGGAGCAGGCGATCCAGGCGATTCCACGCCTTCCCCACGTTTTTTTGAACGCGCAACAAGGGCGCCTGTCCGAACCGCATCACCTCGTGTCCGTGGACTTCCGGGAGTGAAGCCCGCATGGCACGCCATTTCCAACTCCTGCTGCTCGTCCTGACCTGTTTCAGCGTCGGCGCTGAGGTGCTCACAGCGGCGAGTGGCCTGCCAATCGTGCAAACCGATCAGGTGCATGACTGCGGCACGGAAGACACCCGGGTGCCTGGCGAAACAGAGGGGGCCAACGAAACGGACTCGGCGGACCTAAGCATGGCCGGCAACCACCCGCCGATGATGACGCCCCTGGCCTTCGTCGCACAGGCGCAGGAATGCCGGCTTGACCACCGCGCAGGCATGCGGCGGCACCGCTGGTGTGGTGTGGACTTGAATTGAATCACGGTCCGACTCCACCCCCGTTCCCGCATCCGCGGCCAAAGCCATCGGAAACTCCGCCTCAACCGGCGTGCCACCCCTTTTTTGTCACCCCATGTCCCTGCGTCTTTTCACCCTCTGCCTGTCCCTTGTGGCGGGCCTCTCTCCCGCCGCCGAACCCGCAACCGCCTGGTCCGGCAGCGCCCGCATCTCCTTCAGCGGCACCTCCACCCTGCACGACTGGAGCGGCCTTGTCGGCGCCCGCCCCTTTGACCTCCTGGTCTCCACCACCCCCGATGGCCGTCCCCGACACCTGCGTTCGCGCGTCGTCGTCGCCGCCAGCGAGATGGACACCGACGACAAGCGCCGCGACGCCAACATGCACCGCTGCATGAAGGTCGCCGAACATCCGCTCATTGAAGCGGTGATCGACACTCCGGTCGCCTCGGTCGCCGCCGACGGCAAAATGCCAACCCAACTGCCCTTCACCCTGAACCTTCTGGGGCGGTCGTTGCCAATCACGGGCAACATCAGCCGCTGGCAACGCTCCGGCAACCGGGCGGAATTCGATCTCGACTTTGACGTCTCACTCAAGGCCGCCGGCATCGAGGTGCCTTCCGTGCTCTGGCTCATCCGCGTCGGCGACACCATCAAGCTCCGCGCCACCGTCCAACTTACCCTCAACTGACCCCCATGTCCGCCTTCATTCACACCCTCGCCACCCGTGTACCGCAATACGCCCACAGTCAGGCCCACACGCGCGACCGGCTGAAGTCCTGGTCCTCCGACACGCGCACCCGCCGACTGATCCATGCCGCCCACAATCACAGTGGCATCGACACCCGTCACAGTGTCCTGCCCGACTTCCAGGACGGGGTCGCGCCCGCGCTTTACCGACCGGAAGCCGACGGCCGACTCGTTTCGCCGGGCACGGCGGCGCGCAACGACTGCTACGCTCAGGCCGCCCCCCGCCTCGCGGTCGACACCGCCCGCCAGGCTCTCGGCGAAGGCGGCAGCTTCAGGGCGTCGGAAGTGACGCATGTCATCTATGTGTCCTGCACCGGTTTCGCCAACCCGGGGCCGGACTTCCACCTGATCCGCGAACTCGGCCTGCCCGCCACCGTGCAGCGCTACACGCTGGGTTTCATGGGCTGCTACGCCGCCCTGCCGGCCCTGCGCATGGCCGCCCAGTTCTGCGAGGCGGATGCCGATGCCGTCGTGCTCGTTGTCTGCACCGAACTGTGCACCTTGCACATGCGCATGGATGATCGTCCCGATTCCGTTCTGGCCAACGCCCTCTTCGCCGATGGTGCCGCCTCCGCGGTGGTGAGCGCCCGGACACCGCCCCCGGGTGCCGCCGCCTACCGGTTGGAAGGCTTTGCATCGGCGCTGCTGCCAACCGGCGAGGCCGCCATGGCCTGGGACATTCGTGACGACGGTTTTGCCATCACCCTGTCAAGCTATGTGCCGGACCTGCTCGCAGGCGATCTGCGCGAGCGCATTGCCGGCACGCTGGCGGCCCGCGGACTGCAGTTCCGTGAGGTTGACGAATGGGCCGTGCATCCTGGTGGCCGGGCCATCCTGGACCGCGTCGAGGACAGCCTGGGGCTGGAACGCAACGGTCTGCGCGCCTCGCGCAACGTCCTGCGCGACTACGGCAACATGAGCAGCGCGACCCTGTTGTTCGTACTCAAGGAATTGCTGGATGAAGCCGAGAATGCACCGGCTCTCACCTGCGCCATGGCCTTCGGCCCGGGCCTGACCCTGGAAACCGCCCTCCTCGAGCGTCTCGGCTGCACCGTGCCGCAGGCATCGCAACACCTGGCGGAGAAACGTCGGCACGCCCTGCAGCCCTCATGAACCCAGCCCCCCCATTCACCCCGCTCCAGCGGGGTGCCGCGCTGGTCATCGGCCTGGGCGGTCACGCCCTGTTCGCCGTCTCGGTGGCGGTGATGTTCCTGAGCCTCCACCACGGGCTTGCCTGGGGCGCTCCCAAACTGTCCGGCTGGGCGGCCCTGGCGGCCAACACGGCGCTGGCCATCCAGTTTGCCCTCGGTCACTCCTGGCTGCTCAGCGACCGCGGCCGCCGTTTCCTTGCCCGGATCACGCCGCTCGGACTTGGGCGCGAACTGGCCACCACGCTGTTTGCCGCCGCCGCCTCCCTGCAACTGCTGCTGGTCTTCCTGCTCTGGTCGCCCTCCGGGGTGCTCTGGGCGGCACCGGAGGGCGCGCTGCGCAGCGGGCTGACCGGCCTCTACGTGATCTCCTGGCTGCTGCTCGCCAAGGCCATGCACGACTCAGGCCTCGGTGTGCAACTCGGCATCACGGGATGGCTGTCGGTCTGGCGCGGCGGGCGTCCCAACTACCCCCCCTTCCCCCGCGCCGGCCTGTATCGTCACACGCGCCAACCCATCTACCTGTCCTTCACCCTCATCCTCTGGACGGCGCCGGACTGGACGCCCGACCGCCTTTTGCTCACCCTCGCCTGGACCGGTTACTGCGTGTGGGCGCCCGTGTTCAAAGAGCGCCGCTACCTGCGCTGGTATGGCGCGGCCTTTGCGCGCTATCAAAAACGCGTCCCCTACTGGCTGCCCGGCCGCCCGCACGACCCCTACCCAAGCGCAGACACAGCCCCCGAGCATGATCTCGCCATCGTCGGTGCCGGCCCGGTGGGGTTGCTGCTTGCCGGCCTTGCCGCCCAACATGGTCTGCGCGTGCTGGTGATCGACAAGCGCACCGGCCCACCCGCCCACTCCCAGGCCATTGGCATCACCCCGCCGTCGCTGGAAATACTCGCGCGTCTCGGCCTGGAGGAAAGCTTCCTCTGTCGCGGCGTTCCGATCCGCGACTGCCATGTCGCCGGCTCTAGCGGTCTTGCCGGCACGGCCAGCTTCCGCCACCTGCCCGGGGCGCGCCGCTTCATCCTGTCGCTGCCCCAGCGCATGACGATCGACCTTCTCGAGACCGCCGTCGCCGCCCTGCCGGGCGTGACCCTGAGACGCGGTCTGGAAGTGACCGGCATCGACCAGGATGAGACCTCTGTCACCCTGCAGGCCGAAGGCTTCGCGGTGCGGGCACGCTGGCTGGCCGCCTGCGACGGCCATCGCAGTGTCGTGCGCGATCTGCTGCGAGTGCGCACCACCGGCGGCGACTATGGTCGCCACTTTGTCATGGGCGATTTCATCGACCGATCGGATCTGGGCGAGGCGGCCCAGCTCTGGTTCACGCCGGATGGCGCCATCGAATCCTTTCCGTTGCCCGACGGACAGCGCCGCTGGATTGCCCAGCTCGACCGGCCGGCCGGCGAAGCCGGACCCGGGCGAATCCCGCAGCTCGTGGCCCACCGTTCCGGGATCCGTCTGGAGGCTGCCGACCAGCTCAACGAAAGCGGGTTCTCACCCCGCTGGCTGCGTGCGGAACGTTACTTCGACGGCCGCGTCATCCTCTGCGGAGATGCCGCTCATGTCATGAGTCCCATCGGTGGTCAGGGCATGAACACCGGCTGGGCGGACGCGGAGTTCCTCGCCGATGCCCTCGCTGCCATCGAGCGTCAGGGCCAGACCCCCGGTCCGCTGCTGGCGGCGTATGAACGTTGCCGCGTGCGCGCCGCCCGGGTCGCCACCACGCGGGCGGCCGCCGGCATGTGGCTCGGCACCCTCACCGGAACAGTGCCGTCGATAGTGCGCGATGCCTTTCTGCGCCTGATCCTGAACCACCCCTCCTCGGCGCGCTGGCTGGCGCGACGCTTTGCCATGCTCACCATTCCCTGCGGCAATGTGCGCCGCCTGCCCGCACGCCTGCGCGCCAGGCTCACCCCATGAAACCCGCCTCGCCCAGCCGGTCCTGTCTGCTCACGCGGCGCGTCGAACCGGAACTGCTGGAAACTTATCCGGCCGACCATCCGGACGCGGTGCGCGGCCGTGCCGACCTTCGCTTGATCAATGCCGTGATGGGCAACCACCGCTGGATCGTGCGCACCCTGCGGCGTGTCTGCCAACCCGACTGGCGCATCACGGAAATTGGCGCGGGCGACGGGACTTTGTCCCTGCGCTTGGCGCGTGCCGGTGTCTGTCCGGTGAGCCATCTACACGCCTTCGACCTGGCGCCACGACCCGCCAACTGGCCGACTGCGGCGGACTGGACCCAGGGGGACCTCCTGCGGCACCCGCTGCCCGACAGCGAGGTGCTGGTGGCCAATCTCTTCCTGCACCACCTGCAGGACGACACCCTTCGAGATCTCGGGGCGCGCCTGCCATCGACGGCGCGTGTGTTCATCGCCGTCGAACCCTCGCGCCGGCGATGGCACACCTACAGCGGCCGCCTTCTCTGCAGTCTGGCGCGATTGCACGCGATCACCCGCCACGACATGCAGGTGAGTTTGCGCGCCGGCTTCCGCGCCGGCGAACTGCCGGCACGGCTGGGTCTCGACTCTTCCTGGCGACTGGCACACCAGCGGGAAACCTGGCTGGGCGGCTGCCGCCTGCTCGCGGTGCGCGCGCCATGAACGTTCACCGGCGGCGGCGCATGACCAGGGCGGCAAGGCCCAGCACCAGCAGCAGCGCGCGTCCGGGCTCCGGCACCACCGCCACCACCAGAATCCCGTGGCTCGCAAACAGCCCCGTGTCCCAGCGCAGCGCCGCGTCAAAGGC
>JAUREI010000016.1 GCA_030827515.1 Prosthecobacter sp.
ATTGGCGGACAAGGGGATGCGGATGATCGAGCTGGGCGGCCACGGCCTCCTGCACACGCGGCTCGCCGATCCAGCGATCGAGGCTGAGCGTGGCGCTGGCCTTCCAGACGGGAATTTCCTCACTGCCGAGCAGTTCCAGCAGGCCGTCGCGGCCCTCGGGCCGGCCCAGGCGCGCCTGAGCCATGGCGAAGGCGCGCTTGCGGGTGTGGCGCTCCATCTTCGGGCCATACCATTTCTCGACGGCCTGCAGGGCCCAGTCGACGCTCTGGTCCTGATGGCACTTGTTGCAGGCGTTGGGCACGCCGTGCTCCTTGGTGAGCAAAGGATCGGGTATGGTGAATCCGTGATCGTGGCGCGGGTGCCTCTGCATGTAGGTCGTCTGCGGCATGTGGCAGTTGATGCACTGGTTGCCGGTGCTCTCCGCCTTGTGAAAGCTGTGGACCTCGGGCAGGATGGGGGGGGCATTGGGAAAGCCTCCGGGAGTGTGGCAGCGCATGCACAGCTGATTGCCGGGCAGCAGGGTCTCCATGCTGTGCATGTCGTGGCAGTCCATGCAGCGAACGCCGGCATGATACATGCGGCTGCTCAGGAAGCTGGCAAACTCGTAGTTCTCGTCGCGAATCTGGCCATCGGGATAGTAGATGTCAGTGCCATCGGTGACGGTCAGCAGGTAATGATCCCAGAAAGACTCTCCGGGCACAAAGTCACCCGTGATCTCACCGCGGCGGGCATGGCAGCCGGCACAATTCTCGATGTGCTGGTCGCGGCTCCACTTGACGAGGTGCGGATCGCCCTTGCCCCCGGGGTTGGCTCTCTGCCAGTCGTCGTGCGCCTTCATGGGGCCGTGGCAGGATTCGCAACTGACAGTGAGCTGGGCCATGGAAGTGTGGTAGCTGTCCGACTCCGGATCGTAGTTCTTGCGTAGTCGCGTGTTGTGGCAGCTCGCGCACATCTGGTTCCAGACCATGCCGCGTCCGGTCCAGTGCCCCCATTCACCCGGCCGACGGTCCTCGTCGCCATACACATTGAACCAGTCGCCCCTGTGGGGATCGTAGCAGGCCTCCATGGCGTGCAGGCGTCCGCCGCCGCCCGCGACCAGAAACTGCCGCAGCGGGTCATTGCCAATGACGCGCTCCACCCGCCAGGGCCCGGGTTGGTTGTCAAAACCGGGGGACACAATCTCGAAGGCGTCGCCATTCCGGCGGGCCTCACTGGTCTGGCTGCCATGCCGGAAGGACTGAGCCGGCTCAAAGGCGGCGAGATCGAGCCGGGAATCGGGCAGGCGCTCCGCGAGGCCGTGGTTGGAACCTTTCCATTTCGCATGCTCAGTGGCATGACACTGTGCGCAGGAGGCGTCGCCGGCATACTGGGCGAACACGGCCTTCTCCTCCGGCAGGACATACGTCACGACCGACACGGACGCAGGCGCCTCGACTGGGACGGTGATGTGATCAGCACGGGGCCAGAGCAGGGCAACGACGAGGGCAACGAAGGCACCGATGCAAGCAAGCAGCACGGCCAAGCCGCGCGCCCGCGAGGGCGTCGCTGCAGTGCTGCCATCCTGCCGATTTTTCTTCATCCTCCTCATTACGCGGCGGAAGCCGGCGAAGTCAACGCCACAGGATCAACGCACCGCCGGCATGCCCGCCGTGAGGCTGTCGCCGAGCCAGCGCACCAGCTCGCCGATCGCCTCGTGCTTCTTGGCCAGCGCGGAAAGCGCCTGCCAGTCGATGCGCGGCCGCAACACCGGCGCGGTGACCCGCTGGAGTCGCAGCTTGGCAAGCACGCTCTCAAACTCGGCCACGCCCATGGCGTGGAGATCCCGTGCGGCGGGCAGGTCGTCCAGCTGGGCGGCATGAATGCCCAGACTGCTGATGCCGACACCGAACTGGTTGCCGAGACTGCGCAGGGCCTCGACGAGCGCCTCGTCACTGAGGGGTTCGGCAACCACCATCTCGCTCTGCAGCGTCCACCGGCTGGCGCTGAGGGTCTGGAAAAACTCGGCGGCAAAGTTCTCGTGGTTGATACCGGTCTTCAGCTGCACGCCGGTGACGATGGCCTCCGGACCGCCGAGGTGCCGGCGCAGTCCCAGCATGGCCGTGTCAAAACGGGTGACGTCATCCGGGCCGGTCTCGAGGTCCCATTCGGCGACAACCATGTCGGGAACATCCCAGTGACTGCGCACCTCAACACCGTGGCCGGCGCGACCATTGAGCAGGAAGGGGTGCTGGGCGCGCAGCACGCAGAGGCGCTCGAAGATGGCAAGCAGGCGCAGGTAACGGCCAAGTCGCTGGTCGCCCTCGGCAGCGCCGAACAGGTAGCCGGAAGAAGATGCGACCACGCTGCGCGCCTGGCGCAGGTAGTACCCCTGTCCCTGGTCCACCTTGGCAATGGGCGAGGTGGAGTCGTAGGAAAGGATGGAGAAGTGGTAGCGCAGGGTGGCGTCGCTGTAGTCACCGGCGAGACGCAGGCGCACCATGCGGATGAGCTCGGTGCCCTTGATGGCCTGTTCGGGATCATCGGGAAGGATGTCCGGGAGAATGACTCTCAGTTGTTCGCGCAGGTTCATTCCGGCAGGCGGTGCTTGGGTGACGCAGGATGCAAGTGGAAGGCGGCGCAGGTCAAGATGGAAACGCGGATTCTTTGCACCGAATGCGGACCCGCCGGCTGTTCAGCCAGCGCACGCCAAACATGTCGAGCGTCGCCCGCAGGGCGCGATTGCCGAAACCGTACTTGCTGGCACCATGCACCCGCGGCCGGTGGTTGACCGGCATTTCCGTGACGCGGTAGCCCATGGCGCCAACCAGCGCGGGGATGAAGCGGTGCATGCCGTTGAACGGCAGCAGCGATTCGCGACATTCTCGACGCATCACCTTGAGCGTGCAGCCGGTGTCACGCACATGATCGCCAACAAAGCGCGAGCGCACCGCGTTGGCGATCCGGCTCTGCCAGCGCTTGAAAGCGGTGTCCTTGCGGTTGGCGCGGTAGCCGCAGACCAGATCCCAACCCTCGTCCAACCGCGCGATCAGGGCGGGGATGTCGGCCGGATCGTTCTGCAAATCGCCATCGAGGGTGACAAGCACCGCGCCGCGGGCGGCCATCAGGCCGGCATACATCGCCGCGCTCTGGCCGGCATTGGCGGCGAATTCGATGAGTTGCGTGCGGCCGTCCAGCATCACCCTGGCGACGGTGGCATCCGTGCTGCCGTCATCGACCAGAATCAGCTCATAGTCGCGTCCGGAGAGTGCGGCACCCACCTGCCCCTGGAGTTCCCCCACATTGTCCTCTTCGTTGTAGAGTGGCACGATGATGGAGAGGGTGGGGGCGGATGGCATGGGATATCAGCGGGGTTCGCCGGAATTGGACTCGAGGGCGGTCAGGCGCTTCTCCAGCGTCCTGAGACGGTCGAGGATGTCGGGAATCTTTGCCGGCAGCGCAAGCAACTTACGCCCTTCCTGCAGCGGTTTGGCGGGAAAACCGGTGTAGGGGCCGGGCTCCGTGAGGCTCTTGGTCACACCCGCCTTGGCGAACAGAATGACCCTGTCGGCGATCTCCAGATGCCCGGCGATGCCGACTTGTCCGGCAACGGTGACATAGTCTCCCAGACGGGTGCTGCCGGAAATGCCCACCTGCGAGACGATGATGCAGTGCCGGCCGATGCGGACGTTGTGGCCGATCTGCACAAGGTTGTCGATTTTGGTTCCCTCCCCGATGATCGTGCGGCCGAAGCGGGCGCGGTCGATCGTCGTGCAGGCACCGATCTCAACATCATCGCCGATCTCGACCATGCCAACCTGCTCAATCTTCACGTGCCGACCATCGGTGAATTCGTAACCAAAACCGTCGCTGCCAACCACTGTGCCGCTGTGAACCACAACCCGGTTGCCGAGTTGGCAGCGTTCGCGCACGATGCTGTTGGCATGAAGCACGCAGTCCGCGCCAAGCCGGGCGCCGCGGCCGACGAAGGCGCCGGCTTGGATGATGCACCCATCACCGAGCACGGCCCCCTCCTCGACCACCGCACAGGGACCGATGGAGACGCGGGAAGGATCCAGGCAGGCTTCCGGTGCCACCTGGGCGGATGGATGAACACCGGGGCGAAAGGCCGGTGGTTCCGGGGTGAAATGACGCACCACGGCGGAAAAGGCGAGGGTCGGATTCGCCACGACAATCAACGCAGGCACCTCGCCAGGCTCGCACTCAAGGCCTTCGCCAATCAGGACGGCCGACGCACGCGTCGTTTTCAGCGCGGCAACATAGCGCTCATTGCCGACAAAGCTCACCTCGCCGGGCCCCGCATCGGTGATGGAGTTGATGCCCGTCAGGCTCAGCGCCGGATCACCGCGCCGGATCTCACCGCCGACCAGTCCGGCCAGTTGCTGGAGGGTGAGGGGTGAACTCATCACGTGAAATGACAAGGGGCACGCCGCAAAGTCGCTCGGCGTGCCTGGGCTGTACGCGGTGCGGCTCAGGGCTTTTTCGGCGTCTCGGCGGACTCGGCGGGCTTTTTGTTGAGCTCGGCAATGACAAGATCCGTGATGTCGGTGACGTCCTTATAGTAAAGCAGCACGGGGACCGTCGAAAGACTCATGCCCGAGCGGTCAAAAACGAGATCAAAACCTTCGGCCTCAGCCTTGTCACGCACGGCGACGAGGATCTCGTCGTAGATGCCGCGGCGGATTTCCACATCCTCCTGCTTGAGCTGGGTGGTTCGGCGGTTCTGCATCTCACTGATCTCCTGCTCAAGCTCGCGCAGCTGCTTGGCCTTTTCCTCGAACTCGACGGCCTTCTTGTTGCGGACCTCGGGCGAGCTGATCGGATCGCTGATCTCCTTTTTCAGCTTCTGCATGCCGTCCATGAGCGTCTTGTAACCCGTCCAGCGCTCGTTCATCTCGCGCTGAGCCTTGTCGACGTTGGCCTTGTACTTGTCGACCGCCAGCTTGGTCTTGTGAAACTCGGAAAAGGCCTTGGACATGTCGACCACGCCAAACTTGAGGTCGGCGGCGGCGGCTCCCGACAGCAGAGCGCCGGCGAGAAAAAGGGAAAGCAGGGGGCGGATCATGGAACGATGGAAACGGGGGTCAGAACTTGTAGCCCATGTTGAACTGGAAGCGCGGGCTGTTGCCGGTGAATTCGTCCTTGTGGACAGGAATGCCTAGGTCAAGGCGAATCGGGCCGATGGGCAGGAACATGCGCAGGCCGATGCCGGCGTTGGAGTAGAGCTCACCGTCCCCGACGATCGGGCCGCCGTTGCGGATGCCCTTGGCATTGCGCCCCTTGGAGGCGTTGATGTCGGTGCTGATGTAGCCAAGATCGTAGAACACGGCACCGCGCACCTTCTCGATGATCGGGAAGGAATACTCGGCGCTGGCGAAGATGGAGGAACTGCCGCCGATGGGTTCGCCGGAGATGTCCTTCGGACCGGCCTCACGGAAGTCATACCCGCGGACGTTGTTGGCGCCACCGAGGAACTGCCGCTCATAGATCGGGACGTCGCCCGATCCCCAGGCATCCACAAAGCGGGCCATGCCCTCGAAGCTGACGATGCCGTCGCCAGGCAGGCTGAAGTACTGGATGCCGCCGAAGTTGGCGCCCCAGACTTCCGCGTCGCCACCCAGACCCGACGCCATCAAACCGGCTTCCACCTTGTGACCCGTGCGGGTGATGAAAACGGTGTCGCGGGTGTCGTGGACCAGGCTGAAGTCAAGCTTGCTCTGGGTGAACTGGCCGTCCTCGTCCCGCAGGACCTGCGAGGTGCTGCGGCGGTTGTCGACGTCGATGTCGATGGACTGCAGGGTGTAAAGCCCCTCGATGTAGGCGTGATCACCGATGGGCTTGCGCAGGCCGATGGAAGTGCCCGCGTTGCGCTGGTCGAAGCGGTCCGACAGGTAGAACATGTTGCGGTAGAACAGTTCCGTGGTCAGCGCCAGCTTCTGGCCCATGAACCAGGGCTCGGTGAAGGACATGTTGAAGTCCTGGCGCTGGGGACCGAAGCGGATGTTCATGTTGAAGCGCTGACCAGCGCCGCGGAAGTCGCTCCAGTCGGTGATGTCAAAGTTGGTCTGCGTGACGTCGATGAAGCCAACAACGCTGTCGATCGAGCTGAAGCCGGCGCCGAAGTTGATGGTGCCCGTCGGCTTCTCGGTGACGTTGACCTCGATGTCCTTGAAGCCGGGAACCTCGGTGGTGACGGGGCGCACAGTCAGCGGGTTGGCCTCGCCCGGGCCCTCGAAGTAGTTGAGGTTCTGCAGGCGCTGCTGGGCGTTTTCAAGGAGGACAGTGTTGAGTTCGTCGCCGGGCGTCAGCGGCAATTCACGGCGAATGACGCGGTCCTCGGTGTTGCTATTGCCGCTGATGTTGATCTTGCGGATGAAGGACTTGCCGCCCTCATAGACGCTGAAGGTGACATTGAGCTTGCCGGGGCCGGCGTCAGACAGCCGGGTCTCGACCCGTGCATCGGCGTAGCCGCGCGAGCCATAATAGTCCTGAATCATCTTTTCGTCGCCACCGACCTCGGTGCCGGAGTAAATCTGGCCGGGTTCGGTGAGCACGGCGGGCATCAACTCCTCCTTGGTGAAGAGGGTCAGCCCCTCAATCTCAAGGCCGGCCACCTCATACTGTCCGCCCTCGGTGATTTCGAAGACGAGGGCGACACGGTCATCGCTGACGGTTTCGCGGCGATAACCGACTTGGACGTAGACGTATCCCTTGTCCTGGTAGGCCTTCTCGATCTTTCGCACGTCCTCAAGGACGGCCTGATTGTCGAGCTTGCCAGCCTTGCCCCAGAGGCGCCAGAAGGTCTTTTCCTTGGAGGTCAACTCGGCGCGCAGCTTCTTGTCGGGGATGGCGGTGTTGCCCTCAAAGCGAATGTCACCAATGAAGCCCTTGCCGCCCTCCTCAATCTTGAACAGCAGGCTGGTGAAGCCGGGCTTGCTGGAAGGCGAGGTCTCGTAGGTGACGAGCGCGTCCGAGAAGCCCTTCTTTTGATACAGTTCAAGAATTTTCTGCTGGGCGGCCGAGATCTTGATCTCGTCGACCGAATCGCCCACCTTGACCTCAATTTCTTTGCGCAGCTTGTCGTTGTCGAAAGCCCCGTTTCCCAGGAAGCTGATCTCGCCGATTCCGCCGCGGCCGGCGATGGTGACAATGACGCGCACACCCCCGGAAACATCCACCGCGCGGATGTCAACATTCTCAACGGCGCCGGTCTGATACAGGTTGCGCAGGTCACGCTCGACAGCCTCGTCGGTGTAGGGTTCACCCACCCGGGTGGACATCTGCGCGCGCACGCGGTCAGGGTCGAGGGCGGAGACGCCTTGAAATTCAACGTCGACGGCCCGGACAATCTTGCGGCTGGCGGGGGCTGGCGCATCCAGAGCGACCTGGGCCGCGAGAGGGGCGGCGGGAAGCAGTGCGGCCGCGACAAGCGCGCCGGCAACCCGGCGGGCGAGGGTGAGGACTCCGAGGGGCGTCATAGGAAGGGGAGCTGGGAACGGGGGACTGGATTCCGGGCTGTCGCCGGGTTGTCGAAGTAATGCTGACCATCGAGAGGCGCGTCAAGGTTTAAAAACAGCATTCACGAAACCCGGTGACGCGTGTCATCACAGGAGTACCTGAGACAGTGACAACCCCCGCAGGAATATCCCGGCCGGCGCGTTTTTGCTCTTACACCATGAATCGACGACTGTTCCCCGTCCTGCTACTGCTGAACGCCGCAACCGCCCGCGCCCAGGATGTGGCCGGCAACGACCAAGTCCAAAAGATCATCGAAACCTTCGCCGGCCGCGGCACGCTGGCCGATGACACGCCACCGACGCCGGCGAAGGAGGCCGTCCAGCGGTTCCAACTGCGCCCGGATGTCGCCATCGACCTCATGGCTGCCGAGCCGGAGGTCGAGCAACCCCTGTATGCGAGCTGGGACTCGAAGGGGCGCATGTGGGTCACCCTCTACCGCCAGTATCAGTTCCCCGCCGGGTTGAAGATCGTCAGCTATGACCCGCACCTGCGCGCCAAGTTTGACAAAGTGCCGCCGCCGCCGCCGCGAGGGCCGAAGGGCGCGGACAAGATCACTGTCTTCGAGGACACGGACGGCGATGGCTATTTCGACAAGCACACCGATGTCATCACCGGCCTGAACATTGCCAGCGCCGCGCTGCACGGCATGGGCCGCATCTGGGTGCTGAACCCGCCCTACCTGCTGAGCTACCCGGATGCCGACTTCGATGCCCTGCCCGACGGCGACCCCGAGGTGGAACTGAGCGGCTTCGGCCTGGAGGACACCCACAGCGTGGCCACCAGTCTCATGTGGGGCATGGACGGCTGGCTTTACGGCGCCAACGGCAGCACCACCACCGGCAACGTCAGCAGCGCCAACAGCAAGAATGTCAAATGGGAGGGCCAGTGCATCTGGCGCTACCACCCGCGCAAGAAGACCTTCGAAATCTACGCCGAAGGCGGAGGCAACACCTTTAGCCTCGACATGGACAGCAAGGGCCGCGTCTTCTCCGGCACGAACAACGGCAAGACCCGCGGCATGCACTACGAGCAGGGCGGTTACGGCATCAAAGGCTGGGGCAAGCACGGGCCGCTGACAAATCCCTATGCCTTCGGCTGGTTCGAGCACATGAGGCACGAGGGCGATGAAAAGCGCTTCCCCCAGGCCTTTGTCATCTATGAAGGCGGACTGCTGGGCAGCGCCTACGAAGGAAAAATCATCGCTCCCAATTCCCTCCAAAACACCGTCTATGTCAGCGAGCGCCTGCCTGATGGCTCCACCTTCCGCACCAGGGACGAGGAGCTTTTGATGAGCGCCCCCGACCGCTGGTTCCGCCCGGTGTGGGCCGGTGTCGGCCCCGACGGCGGTTTTTACATGGCCGACTGGTATGACACACGGCTCAGCCATGTGCGCCCCGTGGATGACTGGCACAAGACCAGCGGCCGCATCTACCGTGTCCGCCCCGCCAGTGGCGCGCCAAAGCTCAAGCCGTTTGATCTGAGCAAGGCCAGCGGGGAGGAATTGCTCGGGTATCTGAGTCATGCCAACCGCTGGTTCCGCAGGCAGGCGGCGCTGGAAATGGGGTGGCGCGGCTTGACGGATGTGGCCCCGAAGCTGGAAACCCTGCTCGACGGGCCGCAGGCCCTCGAGGCGCTCTGGGCGCTGGATGCCCTGCGCCCGGATTTCCCCCCTCCCCTCGATCATCGCGACCCCCATGTCCGCCGCTGGGCCGTGAAGATGATCGGCGAACGCCGGCAAGCGGACAGTGACTCCCTGTCCCGGTTGGCGCGCAGCGAATCTCACCTGGAAGTGTGCGCCCAGATTCTCGCCAGCGCCAAGCGCCTGCCGGCCGCCACCGCCCTGCCCCTGCTCTGGGCCGGCGTGGCCGAGGACACCAGCGGCCACCTGCCCCTGCTCGCCTGGTGGGCCCTGGAGTCCAAGGCCGAGAAGGAGCGCGAGGCGGTCTTCACCTTCCTCAAATCGGACACCGCTTTCCTCCAGACCGAGCTTTTCAAAAGCCACCTCGCCGAAAAGCTCGCCAAACGTTACGCCTTGGCTGGCGGTGAAGCCAACTTCAACGCCTGCGCCGCCCTGATCGCCCTGACGGACAACGCCGCCCTGCGCGCCAAGTTCATCGCCGGCATCGCCTCCGCCTTCGAGGGCGCGGAGCTGCCGCCGCTGCCGGACGCGCTTGCAAAGGCGCTGAATGATTTCATGGCGAAGCAGGGCGGCGGTGACCTCACGCTCGCCCTGCGCAGCGGCAGCGCGGATGCCTTGAAGAAAGGACTGGCCCTGCTTGCCAGCAGCAAGGAACCCAGCTCCGCGCGCATCGCCGTGGCCAAAACGCTCGCCGAGCTTGGCAAGACGGAGGCGGTGGCACCCATGGTTGCCATTTTGAAAAGCGGCAACCCCGCCAGCCTCAAGCGCGGCATCTTGCAGGCGGCCTCCCGCTTTGACGACCGCCGTATCGCCGAGGCCCTGCTCACCTCCTATGAATCGCAGATCGCGGGTGACAAGGCCCTGCGCGAGGACGCCCTGCGCACACTTGCCGGACGCAAGGCTTGGGCGCTTGAGCTGGTCCATTTCGTCAATCAGTGGAAGGTGCCCGCACGCCATGTTCCGGTGGATGTCGTCCGCCAGCTCAGCCTGCATCACGACCCCCAGATCGACGCCGCCCTCGACACCCACTGGAAGGGCCTGCTGGCCACCGGCCCGAGTGAGGCCAAGGAGAAGGAAATGGCACGCATCAAGACCGTGCTCCAGTCAGGCTCCGGCGACCCGGAGAAAGGCAGGCTGCAATACGCCGCCCGCTGTGCGATTTGCCACAAGCTCTTCGGCGAAGGCGGCACCATCGGCCCCGAACTGACCGGCTACGACCGTGGCAGCACCGATTTCTGGCTCGACAACCTGTTCAACCCCAGCCTCGAAATCCGCGAGGGCTTCG
Source organism: Prosthecobacter sp. (assembly GCA_030827515.1). Taxonomy (GTDB): domain Bacteria; phylum Verrucomicrobiota; class Verrucomicrobiia; order Verrucomicrobiales; family Verrucomicrobiaceae; genus Prosthecobacter. The sequence continues at coordinate 10,440 of JAUREI010000016.1, forward strand.
GCAACTACGTCGTCAAGCTCAGGAACGGCCAGCTGCTCACCGGCATCATGGACGCGCAGGACGCCTCCGGCATCGTGCTCAAGGACATCGCCGGCAACCGCACCCCGGTGAAGCAAGCCGACATCGAAACCCTGGAAGCCAGCCCGGTTTCACTCATGCCCGAGGGGTTGACCACCGGCATGAGCGACGCCGACCTGCGCGACTTCTTCGCCTATCTCATGAAGTGACCCGAACCCGTCAGGGTTGCTGGACCTCCAGGTTGACCGCATTGCTCTCCTCGCCGCCAGGCGTCAGGGCGTTGCTGACCCGCACCGTGTAACTGGCGGCGTCGCCCGCCACCACCGGATCGAACACCAGCTTGAAGCTGGTCGCGCCGTCGATCTCGACACCGTCCTTGAACCACTGATAGAACAACGGGCTGGTGCCCTGGGCCGTGGCGGTGATCTCAACCCGGGCGCCCAGCGGCACGGGTTGCTCAGCCGGCAGCGTGATGGCGGCCGTCACGTCGCTGACCGGCAGGCCGACGGCCAGTTCCACGGGGTCGCTGAGCACCCCCGCTGGAGTCTCGGCGTTGAAGACACGCACCGTGTAATCGCCGGTGTCGGATTCCAGGACCGAGATCAGGGTGTACGTGACACTGTTGGCGCCGGCGATGATGACATTGTCCTTGTACCACTGGTAGGTGAAGGGGCCGAGGCCGGCATTGCTGACCGTGAAGTCGACCCGCTGCCCGACGGCGACCGCACCCACACCCGGGGTGCGTTCGACCGAGACGTTGGCGACACGGGCGTCCAATGCGAGCGGCACCTCGTTGCTCAGCACCCCCGGATTCGTCAGGGCATTGGCCACACGCACGGTGTAGTCCCCTTCCGCCCCAGCCCCGGCAAACGGGATGGTGTAGGTGGCCTGGGTGGCATCGGGGATTTCCTCGCCATCCTTGAACCACTGGTAGGTGAAAGGACCCGTGCCGTCGGCGGCGACCTGGAAGGTCACGCTGCTGCCGATGGGTACCTGTGCGTCGGGCGGCGTTCGGGAGGCGATCGGATTGCGCACCATGGAGGCAACCTCAAGGACCACCTCGTTACTGATCACTCCGGAGGGACTCAGCAGACTGGTCACCCTCACGGTGTAAGTGCCGGCATGGAACGATTCCACGCTGCCAATCAGATAGGTGCTCGAGGTGGCCCCCTCGATGTCCTCGCCATTGCGGCGCCACTGGTAGGAGAGATCACCGCTGCCGTTCGCCGCCGCGCTGAAGGTGACGGACGAGCCCTCGTCAATGAGGGCGTCGGCGGGGCTGCGACTGATGATGACCGAGGAGACGGGATCGTTGACGGTGAGGACGGCGACGGCACTGACGGCACGACCATAAAGGGTGCTGATGACGACGTCATAATCCCCCTCATCACCCTCGTCGATCGCGGTGATCTGGAACGTCGAAGCCGTGGCGCCATTGATGCTGGTTCCGTTGAAACGCCACTGATAGCTGAGGGCACCGAGCGCCTGGGCGGTGACACTGAAGGTGTGGGTTGCGCCCGGATCCACCGTGGCCGCCGAGGGTTGACTGAGGATCTGGATCGGCGCTGAACTGAGACGGACGTCGCCGGCCAGGATCGGCGAGGTCGTCGCCGGCAGGCCGTCCGAGGGCTTCTGCGCGAGCAGAAAGCTGCCGACTCCCTTGCCGGTGTCGCCGGGGACATCGACGGTGACAATGTCCCCGAACTCATCACGCCTCTGGGTCTGGGTGTCCGGAATGCGGGGAATAACCAAGCCGTAAAACGAGGCCTTGCGCCTGGGTTTCAGCTCGGGGTCATCGTCGACGCTGAAACTTCCGCTGACGAGTCCGGTGGTGCGAATGACGGCCAGGTTGACGGAACCGGGATTGCCGGCCGAAGGAATGACGGGAACGTTGCTGCCGTTGAGAGTCAGCAGAGGAACGTCTGGATCCGTCTGGGCCTGCTCGATGCCTCCCTCGCTGAAGGCCAGGCTGGCGTTGTTGTCGATGCCCTGCGGCAGCCCAAGCACGGGCAGGCCGGAGGCCGGCGGGTTGTAGGAAATGCCAAGGGTGTCCAGAACCAGCGGCCCGAAACCATCCCGATAGGCGCGTTCCTTGCTTGAAGTCTGGGGATCGCGGCTCCAGTTGAGACTGCCGGAGACCCGCAGCCACAGTTCATTGACTCCGGACGGGGCCAGGTTGACGCCAAGAATGTTCTGGACGCCCCCCACGGCTCCGGTGCCCTTGTAAAGGGACTGGTAAACCACGAACTGGAACTGACTGCCCAAATGGGAGCCGCAGGTGAAACTGGCGCCATCGCCCATGCGGCCGGAACAGGTGATGACACCGTTGTTGGTGAGCACAACGCGCAGAAAACCGGTGCCCTGCGGAATGTCGTCATCCCCCACATCATCCTCGTCGAGATGCAGGCCGATGTTGAAGGTCTGCTCGAGGCCGAGCGGATTCCAAGTGGTGTTGTAAACACGGCGATAACCGTAGATCTCGGCCGTGTTGGCACCGTCGGTGACCAGTCCGCTGATGTCGCCGCTGTCGGAGAATCCCTGCAGGGCGACCGTTTGAAACAGCAGAGTCAGGGTGGACTGCCCTCGGCGAACGATGACCGCCTGCCCGCTGGCAAAATTGCTGCCGGGTGTCTGGCGCATCGTGCCGGTGAAGCGGTAGGAGTTCTTGCCCTCGACCAGTTTGCCGCTGACCTGACCGCCGTCGGTGACGGTCATGTCAAAGCGGCCTCCCTTGTTACCGTTGAGCACCGCAGAGGGCGCAATCTGGCCGAGAAACGAGCCGACGGCCGGCTCCGGCATTGGCAGCACGGTCAACGTGCCGGTCACTGGCAGACTGGTGCCGGCGGCATTCCTGCCAGTCACCGTGAGCGTGTAGAACCCGGGGCGGGTCGGACGGCCCTGGATGCGGCCGGTGGCCGGGTCCATGCGCAGCCCCGCCGGCAACCCCTTGATGCTGAACGTCATCACCGAGGTGTTGTTGTCGCCACCGAAGGGCAGGGTGTGATCGTAGTCGAGTCCGATGTAGGCGGTGGCCGGCGTGAAGTTCGACAGGACCGGACGAATCGCGAGATGAACACGCCAGGCGCCGGTTTCAGTTTCAAGATCGCTGCCGGGGCTGCTCACACGGCAGGTGTAATCCCCCAGATCGTCCTCGCTGAGCGCCCCCAGCGTCAGGGCCGAAGTCGCAACCCCCTTGAGCGTGTCGGTTTCGACCAGCAACAGTTCACCGCCCTTGAACCACTGGTATTGCAAACCCGGCCCGCCCGCCACCTGAGCGGTGAGCACGACTTTCTTGCCCGGCAGGCCCAGCGCCAGCTTCGAAGCCTTGTCGACCACGAGAACTTCGGCGGGATCACTGAGAACGTTCTTGGCCGACAGATTGCTGGCGCGTGCCTGATACACGCCGCCATCCGCCAGGGTTGCCGAGGCGATGCTCAGCCTGGTCGAGGTCTGCTTGGGCACCACCTTGCCCGAGCGCAGCCAGGCGAGGGCCGGCAATGGCGACCCGGTGCCGTTCACCTCGAGCTCCAAGGGGTTCCCCACCTCGACCACCTTGGCCTGCGGCTGGCTCGTAAAGACGGGTGGCGCACGCAGATCGATGCGGACGATGTTGCTCAAGACGCTCAGCCCCGCGTCGGAAACCCGCACGGCATATTCCCCGGTCTTGTCCGCGTCGACGCCGGCAACGACCAGAAGGGGCTGGGTTTCCCCATCCAGTTCGTCTCCATCCTTCAGCCACTGGTAGGTCAGGGAACCACTGCCGGACGCCTTGACGGCCAGCTTGGTGGTGGCGCCTTCCACGACAGTGACCGAGACCGGCTGGCGGGTGATGACCGGTGCCTTGTAGTTGCGCACCACCGTGGCGGTGAAACTCTGACTGCTGACATTGCCATCCAGATCGGCGGCCTGCACGGTGATCTGGGCGCTGCCTTCCTTGAGGGTCTGCAGGACGAGGTTGTTGCCGCTGACCGCAGCGGCGACGACACTGCTGTCGGTGTTGGCGGTGACGCTGTAACGAAACACCGGGATCTGCGCCGCCTGCTGGATGCGCACCGTCTGGTTGACATCCATGTCCACCGGCGCACTGCCCTCGGTGTTCATCGGCACCGTCTCCATCGCCTCGCGCCGGAGGAACTGATACTGTCCGTTGCTCAGCTCATACAGCAAAACGCGCTTGTCGAGGGACTCGGTGGTGCCGCCGCCGCTGTTGAAATTGCGATAAACCCCGATGGGCAGGGCGGCGATGGCGTCGGCCACACTCATGCCACCTCCGGCGACACGGCCGAAGGCGGCGAAGCCCTCGTTCTGGTTGTCGAGGTTCTCGGCGTTGTCGGCCAGGTTGACGAAGAAGTCGAGCGTGGCGCTGTCGGGCGACCCCGGCAGTTTGGCCCAGGCCACGGTGCCACGGACGTTGGAGATGCCCGGCTCATTGCGCGGTGAGGCCCGCGAAGGCTGGCTCAGCACAAAGTAGTTGGGTGCCTGAACCGGCACATAACTGCCCGTCTGGATGATGAAACCGGGCACCGATCGATGAAAGGCGGTGCCATTGTAAGTGCCGTTGTTCACGTAGTGCAGGAAATTCTCCACCGACTCGGGGGTCAGGTCGGGATAGAGCAGAACATCGAGATCCCCGAGGGTCGTTCGCAGGCGCACGGCCGCCTGGGAATCGGCATCGGCAAACTTGTCCTGCAGGGGCAGCACGAGTTGCAATCCGGGAGCATAGGTGACGTCGGGAATGGCCGTGGCAACTGCCGGAGCGGCGCCCGCAGGGAGCACGCGCAGGTTGAGAACGGCGGTCGCAATGTGACCATCATTGAACTCCGCGGTCATCGTGCAGGGAAACAGGCCGGTCACGGTGGGTGTCCCGCTGATGATGCCGCTCAGCGCATTGAATTCGAGACCGTCCGGCAGGCCGCTGACCTGCCGTTCCACCACGGCGTCCTCGTTGGAGGTCGTCATCTGATAGCTGAAAAACCCGTTCTGGGTGGCCGGCTCAAAGGAACGGCTGGTGAAGCCATGATGCGGCGTTGCCTCGGCCTCGGCGCCATCCTGGGCCGCCACCCGGCCGATGACGTTGCCGCTGCCGTCCCGGGTGTAGATGACGGCCTCGACGCGAAACTCATGGGCGCTGCCCTTCTCAAAATCACTCAGCGTGTTGCCGGTGAATTCCGCCTGGCTGACGTTCACGCGCCGGGTGTCCGCCGGCAGCGTGAGCGCATACTCCCACTCCGGCAGGCCTTTGAGGCGGGCGAATACCTCGAAATTGGTTTCCGCCTCGGACTGATCCTCCCACTCCAGGCGAATCTGACCGGCATAGCCTGTGTCCGTGGCGGTCAGATTGCCGGGGCCGGGGAAACTGGTGCCCAGTTCAATCTCGTTGCTCGGCGCAGACACGCTCACTTCTTCGCCGGATACCGGGTCGAGATACACGGCGAGCACCCGCCAGTCCAAATTCACGTTGGAACCCACCGTAACGTCATACTGGGTGACGTTCGCAGCCGTCGTGGTATCGCCGCTGCCCAGTGCGTTCCATTCCGTCTCCTCCGGATCCTTGTATTCAATGCGGTAGCCCCCCTCGTTCTCGGAGTTGTCCGTCCAGCGCAGGCGTATCCTCGTCTGGTCGAGCACCGAACCCTGCAGGTTCGTCGGTGCCGTCAGAACCGGCACCGCCACCGAAACCTCGTTGGACAGCTCCGAGTCATAGGGAACGATCCGTGTCGCTGTGGCATTGTGATAGTTGTCCAGCGACTGGATCAGGCGCAGCACCGAGCGGACCCTGAAATTGTAGGTGGTCCCGGGTTCAAAATCGACCCGTCTGTTGGCCAGGCTGCCGCTACGCAGGTGAGCCAGCTTGCTCGGCGGCAACTGCCCCGACCGGAGCAGGACCTCCGTGCGGTCGAGCTCGATGTAAAAGGACTCCGTGTAGCCGGCATCGGCCTGCTTCTTGTAAAACACCTGATGGTAGGTCTCGGCGGTGCTGGTATCGACCCAGTTGAGCTGCACCCGGCCATCGCCTTGCAGGGCCGCCGTCAGCCCCGTGGGAGTGTTGATCACACCCGTCCCGCTCGGATAAACAAGGGTCTGAATCGGCCCTGAACGCGACTCAATGACGGCACCGTTGTACTTGAAGGCGGTGACCTGAAATTGCACCGTCTGTCCGGGCTGCAGGTTGAAGGGCGGACTGGTGCCGCCACCGAGGTACATGCCCTCCTGATTCGGGCCGAAGTAGCCGGCATTGTAAAATTGCCCGGTGTTGCCGCCACGAAATCCCACCCGATAGCCGGTCTCATCAATGGCGTTGTCGTCCCAGGTCAACACATAGGTGTCGCCCGTAAGCGCGGTGTTGCCATTCTTGACGCCAAGGCTGAGACTGGCCTTCACCCCGGTAGGTGCCCCTGGAGGCAGCGCCAAGGCGGCAGCAAACGGCAGCAGGACCAGACTGGCCAAGCGACAGAAAAAAGAGGAGAAAGTAGCGGACATGCGAGCAGGGAACCGTCGGCTCAATGAAGATTGGACAGTTCCCAGGGGGGGATTTGTTCGATGAGACTATCTTTTTTGTCATTACATCGTCAATCCCAATCAAAAGGGAGTTCATTCGGACCCGACAAGACGTCTTTTCCGTTCCCCCGGCGTTTTTCACTGGCCAAGCCGGCCCTGCTGCGCGCATGGTCGCGGCCATGCGCCGCCTTGTCCTCCTGTTCCTGCCTTCCCTGGCCCTCGCCCAGGCCCAACCCGAGTTTCGCGCCGAAGAGATCGACGCCGACATCGGCATTGGCTACGGCCTCGCCCTGGCCGACGTCGATGGGGACGGTCGCACGGACGTCCTGCTCGCCGACAAAGACGCCTTTGTCTGGTACCAGAACCCGACCTGGCAAAAGCGAGTGCTGGCCCCCAAATTGACCGACCGCGACCATGTCTGCATCGCCGCACGCGACATCGACGGCGACGGCAAAGCCGAGGTCGCCGTCGGAGCCCAGTGGAATCCCGGGGACACCGAAACAAGTGGCGCCGTCTTTTACCTGCAAGCACCGGCCGACCGCCTGCAGCCCTGGACGCCCGTTCAGCTGACCCACGAGCCGACCACCCACCGGATGCGCTGGGTGCGCAATCGAGCCGGCCGCTACGATCTCGTCGTCGCGCCGCTGCACGGTCGCGGCAACAAGAATGGCGAAGGCGCCGGCGTGCGTCTGCTCGCCTACCACGTGCCGGAGGACGTCTCCCGGCCCTGGAACACAACCCTGATCCATGACAGCATGCACATGACTCACAATTTTGAGGTCGTGCCGGCACCAGCCCACGAGGCGGAAACCCTGCTGCTGGCGGGCAGGGAGGGCATTGTCCGGCTCACTCCGGGTGACACCGGCTGGAAGGCGCAGTGGCTGGCAAACCACGGCAAATCCGGCCTTGCCGGAGTGGGCGAGGTCCGCTGGGGCGCCTTTGGCGGCGGCCAGCCCTATGTCGCCGCCATCGAACCCATGCACGGCCACCAGTTGGTCCTCTACACACCTCCCGCCGGCGGCCCCAAGGACGGCCTGTGGGAGCGACGGATCCTTGACGACACCCTTGCCGACGGCCACGCACTTGCCTGTTACGACTACCTCGGCCTGAACAACCGCCAGATCGCCGTCGGCTGGCGTTCCGCCCAAAAGGTCGGCCCGCGCGTCGGTGTGAAGCTCTTCCACACCACCAAGGAGGACGGCGGCGGCTGGCAGCAGCACCTCATCGATGACAACGGCATGGCCTGCGAGGATCTCGTGGCGGCTGATCTCGACGGCGACGGCGACTCCGACCTGGTCGCTGCCGGCCGGCGCAGCAAAAACGTCAAGATTTACTGGAACCAACGCCGCCAGCCCTGACCGATTCCCGTGCCCGACTGGCTGATCCAGCACACCCTCTTCACCGGCGAGCCGCGCATCCTGCTGCTCGCGGCGATCGCGGCTGTCTGCATTGGCCTGTCCAAAAGCGGCCTTTCCGGCACCGCCACTCTCAATGTCGTCCTGATGGCCCAGGCCTTTGGCGCCAAGGCCTCGGTCGGGCTGGTGCTGCCGCTGCTCATCGCCGCCGACCTCATGGGCTACTTTCTGAATCGCGGCGGCGGCAGCTGGCGCCAGGTGCTGCCGATGGCTCCTCCCGCCATCGTCGGCGTCATCGCCGGCTGGCTGCTGCTGGACACCATCGACAATCAGGCGGCGCGCACGGTCATCGGCTGGCTCATCATCGGCCTGCTAGGCTTCCACCTGCTGCTCGACCGCCGCCGACAGGACCTGCTCGCGCTGACCGAGCACCGAGGCTTCGCCTGGACCCTCGGCTGCGGCGCCGGTGTCACCACGATGCTCGCCAATGCCGCAGGCCCGGTGATGACCGTTTACCTCCTGTCACGGCGATTGGACAAGAAGGATCACCTCGGTGTTTTCAGCCGCTTCTTCCTCTTCATCAACCTCTTCAAGGTCCCCTTCTCCGCCAACCTCGGCATCATCCACCCGCGCTCGCTCGCCACCAACCTCGTTCTCCTGCCGGTGGTCGTCCTCGGCATCCTGCTCGGTTGGCAGATCCTCAAGCGCATCCCGCAAAAGGCCTTCGAACGCACCCTTTTCCTGCTTACCCTGGTCGCGGCGCTCTGGCTGGTGCTGGGGTGATCAAAGAATCCTCCCCCACGGCTTGACCGCGCGGCGGCGCCTTCTATGCTGGCGGCCGCACCCCCCTTCCCCCCGATGAACATCCACGAATACCAGGCCAAGGAACTCTTCCAGAAATTCGGCGTCGCCACCCCGCCCGGGCGTGTGGCCGCGACAGCGGAAGAGGCCGGCACGGTCGCGGAGGAGCTGGGCGGAGCCGGCCTCGTCGTGAAGGCCCAGATTCACGCGGGTGGGCGCGGCAAGGGCACCTTCAAAAACGGCTTCAAGGGCGGCGTCCACGTCATCGACACCGCCGCCCAAGCCCAGGACATCGCCGGCAAAATGCTCGGCCAGACCCTGGTCACCCACCAGACCGGCCCGGAAGGCAAGCTGGTCAGCAAGGTCCTCGTCGCCAAGTCGGTCGACATCGTCAAGGAATACTACTTTGCCATCCTCTTCGATCGCGGCAGCAGCAACCACGCCCTCATCGCCAGCACCGAGGGCGGCATGAACATTGAGGAGGTCGCCGAAAAGACCCCTGAGAAGATCATCAAGGAGTTTGTCAGCCCGGCCTTCGGCCTGCAGGCCTACCAGGCCCGCAAGATCGCCGCCGAACTCGGCCTGCGCGGCAAACTCGCCTCCCAGGCAACCAAGCTCTTCCTCTCGCTCTGGAACCTCTACCTGAAGAGCGACTGCTCGCTCGTCGAGGTCAATCCGCTGGCCATCACCAGCGACGACCAGGTGGTCGCCCTCGACGCCAAGTTCAACTTCGACGACAACGCGCTCTACCGCCAGAAGGACGTTGTCGCCATGCGCGACACGACCGAGGAGGATCCGCGCGAGGTCGCCGCCAGCGAGTTCGGCCTCAACTACATCGGCCTTGACGGCAACATTGCCTGCCTCGTCAACGGCGCCGGCCTCGCCATGTCCACCATGGACATCATCAAGCTGCACGGCGGCGAACCGGCCAACTTCCTCGACGTCGGCGGTGGCGCCACCAAGGAGCAGGTCGCCGCAGCCTTCAAGATCATCCTCGGTGACCCCAATGTGAAGGGCATCCTGGTGAACATCTTCGGCGGCATCATGGACTGTGACGTCATCGCCCACGGCATCATCGCCGCAGCCCAGGAGGTTTCGCTCAACATCCCGCTCGTCGTTCGCCTCGAGGGCAACAACGTCGAGGCCGGCAAGGCCACCCTGGCCGCCAGCGGCCTGGCCATCACCAGCGCCGACGGCCTCACCGACGCCGCCCAGAAGATCGTCGCCGCGGTCCAGGGCTGAACCGGCCCCGGCTTGGCTCACCAAACTCGAAGGCCGCAGACCTCTGCCGCCTTCTTTCTTTTGCACCGCTGCCAGCAACCGGAGGTTGATGGATGATTGCTGATCGATAAAAGACCCCCTGGCCTCCATCAAGCAACTCCGATCTTCCATCTCCGATCTACGGCGGCTGCGCCGCCTCCTCAGACCGCGCGCTGCAACTTGTCGTCGATGCGCGCCACCAGGGTGTCGAGCACCTCGCTGTTGCCGAAGCGCTCAATAACGTCGGCCAGGAAACCCTCAACGATGAGCTTGCGCGCCTGGCCGTCGGAAATGCCGCGCGCCTTGAGGTAAAAGAGTTCCTCGTCGGCAATCGGGCCGCTGGTGCTGCCGTGGCTGCACTTGACCTGATCGGCGTTGATCTCCAATCCCGGCAGGGAGTTGGCCTCGGCCTCCTCACTGTTGAGCAGGTTGCGGCAGGTCTGGTAGGCGTCGGTGTAATGCGCGCCCTCGTCGACGATGATGAGGCCGCTGAACACCGTGCGCGCCTGGCCGTAGAGGGCGTTTTTGTACAGCAGGTCGCTGGTGGCATGCGGCGCCTTGTGACGCTGCAGCGTGCGCTGGTCCACGACCTGCTCACCGACCGGCATCGAGACGCTCAGCATGTCGCTGCGCGCCCCCTCGCCGACGAGGTCGCTGACGCTTTCGCTGCGACTGAAGGCGGCGCCGAGCTGGACCTGGAAGCTTTTCACCGCCGCATCGCGACCGGCACGGATGCCGGAGAGATGCAGGGCCTGAGCGTCATCGGCGAGTTCCTGGCAGGCGGCATAGGTGATCTTGCTGCCCGGCCCGCCAACCAGATCGGCGATGGCAATGCTGAGACCGCCCTCACCTTCCAGACTGCGGTAGTGGTCGACGACACTAATCTGGGCATTGTCCTCGGCAACCACCAGCGTGTGCGGGAAGATCGCCGCGTGGTCGCCGACGACCCAGTGGAAGATTTCGACGGGCTTGTCGATGACTGCGTTCTTCGGCACCAGGATGACCGTGCCGGCCTTGACGTGGGCCAGGTGCAGGGCGGCAAACTTGGCCGACCCGAGCGGCAGGTCGGCCTTCATGAAATGGGCCTCCAGGGCCGGGCCATGGGTTTTCAGGGCCTCGGCGAAACTCAAGCAAACCACCCCGACGGGAAGGCCGGTGCTGTCGGACTCGACAAGCGTGTCGTTGACGAAGACAAAACGCGCGGCGCGCTCCTTCAGGCCTTCCGTGAGGGCAAGCGCGGCCTTGGACTGTTCGAACGTCGGCGACTGCGCAGGCGCATGGTCGGCGAGCTCAATCTTCTTGGCGCTCGAGTAGCGCCAGTTTTCATCCTTGAGGCCGGGAAGCGGCAGGGACTGGAATTCGCTCCAGGCGGCTGCGGCACGCTTCAGGAACCATTCGGGGGCAGCGTCAGAAGGGCGGAGGGGGGCGATGGTGAGGAGACCGGAGGCGGGAGGCATTGGGGGAAAGGGAAAAAAGCTTGAGAATCAATCGGCGTCCTGACGAGCAACCTCGGTCAAGGCCTCGACGTCGAGCAAGTCCTGGGGGCGAGCTGCGGCTTGTTTGGCTTGGATGAGGTGCTTCAACGAGACGAAAGGCACGGAAACACCACCCACATCAGAGATGACGCGAGCTTGATGCGCTGCGGCAAAATCCAAACCCGGAACAGACGTGAGAAAGTCCACGCGACAGGGAGGCAGGCCGATTTGGAACATCGTCCGTTCCGTCGAAAAGTGCTCCAGTGTCATTCCCTCCACCCAGCCACCAAAACGCAGCAGCGCTTCGCGCACTCGCACGGCGTTCTCTGCGCTGGGCAGAATCCAGAGGTCGATGTCCTTCGTGTAGCGTGGCTCGGCATAAAAAATGACCGCGTAACCACCGACGACGAGATACTCAACCTGGCAGTCGTTCAAAATGGTGAGCAGTTCTTTGAAGTCGGAGTTCATCAGCGGGACGGCCTTTGAGAAGCCAGGCGGTTTCGACGAGTTCCCAAGCAGCCGTGAAACGCGCGCAGGCAGGCTGGGTTTGCCAGAAGGCGAGATCAAACTCACGTCCGGCCTGTTCCAACGGCACCGCACGCCACATGACGTTGCCACGTGCAGACTGACCGGTTTGGATCGCAGTGGAAGGTGACATGATCTGCAAAAGCTGCATCAGCCAACGCTGCCTTCCATTTCGAGATCGATGAGGCGCTTGAGCTCGACGCTGTATTCCATCGGGAACTCTTTGACGAGGTCGTTGATGAAGCCGTTGACGCTGAGGCTCATCGCCTCGGCCTCGCTGAGGCCGCGCTGCATCAGATAAAAGATCTGATCGGCGCTGACCTGGCTGACGCTGGCCTCGTGCTGGGTGGCGTGCTGGTTGCCGCGCACACTGATCGCTGGGTAGGTGTCAGTGCGGCTCTTCGGATTGATCAGCAGGGCGTCGCACTCGGTGTTGTTTTTGCATCCCTTGAGATGCTTGGGGATGTGGACCAGGCCGCGGTAGGTGGAGCGCCCCTCGCCGATGGAGATCGACTTGGAGATGACGTTGCTGGTCGTCTCGTCGGCGGCATGCACCATCTTGGCGCCGGTGTCCTGGTGCTGGCCGCTGTTGGCGAGGGCGATGCTGATGACCTCGCCGCGCGCGCGCCGGCCCTTCATGATGACGCCGGGATACTTCATCGTCAGGCGGCTGCCAATGTTGCAGTCGATCCAGCGCACCTCGGCATCCTCGTGGGCGATGCCGCGCTTGGTGACAAGGTTGAAGACGTTGCTGCTCCAGTTCTGGACAGTGACATACTGAATCTTCGCGCCCTTGAGGGCGACCAGTTCAACGACGGCGCTGTGCAGGGTGGCGGTCTCGAACTTCGGGGCGGTGCAGCCCTCCATGTACATGACCTCGGCGCCCTCGTCGGCGATGATGAGGGTGCGCTCGAACTGGCCGAACTGCTCGCTATTGATGCGGAAGTAGGCCTGCAGCGGGTGCTTCACCTTCACGCCCGGCGGCACGTAGATGAAGGAGCCGCCGGAGAAGACGGCGCTGTTCAGCGCGGAGAACTTGTTGTCACCGGTGGGGATGACCTTGCCGAACCACTTCCTGAAGATCTCCGGGTGCTTGTGCAGGCCCTCGGTGCTGTTGACGAAGATGACGCCCTGCTCCTCGACGGCGGCCTTGATGTTCGAGTAGGCGGCCTCGCTGTCGTATTGCGCCTCGACGCCGGCGAGGAACTTTCGCTCCTGCTCGGGGATGCCGAGCCGGTCAAAGGTCTTCTTCACATCCTCGGGCACCTCGTCCCAGGAGCGCTTCGGCTTCTGGCCGTCGCTCAGGTAGTAGCGGAACTCGTCAAAGTGAATGTTCTCCAGATCCTTGGTGGCCCAATGCGTGGGCATGGGCTTGTCGAGGAAGACCTTGAGGGCCTTCTTGCGGAACTCGCGGATCCAGTCGGGATCACCCTTGACGTCGCAGATGTAATCGATGGTTTTTTCCGTGATGCCGAAGCCGGAATCGAACTTGTTGCGTTCCGGGAAGGTGAAATCACCGACGCTGTCGACCGTGATGCCGGCAAGGTCGGGGGCTTCGGGACGATCAAGGGTTTCTGGAGCGGAGACCATGGCTGGAAAAGATTGAGGGTTGAGCCTTCACGTTCACGCCGCGGCGGCGACTTCCTCCTTGACCCAGTCGTATCCCTTGGCCTCGAGCTCGAGAGCGAGCTCCTTGCCGCCGGTCTTGACGATCTGGCCGTCCATGAGGACGTGAACGATGTCGGGCTGAATGTAATTGAGCAGGCGCTGGTAATGGGTGATGAGCAAAAAGCCGCGGTCCCCGCTGCGCATGGCGTTGACGCCGCGGGCAACGATTTTCAGGGCGTCGATGTCGAGGCCGGAGTCGGTCTCGTCGAGGATGGCATACTTCGGTTCCAGCATCATGAGCTGGAGGATCTCGTTGCGCTTTTTCTCACCGCCGGAGAACCCCTCGTTGACGCTGCGCCCGGTGAAGCTGCGGTCCATTTCAAGGGCGTCCATGCGGGCATACAGCCGCTTGTAGAACTGCACGGCGTCGATGTCCTCACCGGCCGGCAGCCGCGCCTTGAGGGCGGCACGCAGGAAGTTGGCGTTGCTGACGCCGGGAATCTCATGCGGGTACTGAAAGGCAAGGAAGAGGCCGGCACGGCTTCGCGCATCGACCTCCATGTCGAGAATGTTCTGGCCGTCGAGCAGGACCTGGCCACCGGTGACTTCATAATCCTCATGACCGCACAGCACCTTGCTGAGCGTGCTCTTGCCGGAACCGTTCGGGCCCATGATCGCGTGGACTTCACCCGGGTTGATCGTGAGGTTCAGGCCTTTGAGGATTTCGCGGCCGGGAATCTGGGCTTGGAGGTTTTGGATTTCGAGGGACATGAAGGGAATTTGAAATTTGAGATATATTTGAGATGCGCCTCAGCGTGCCGCACAGGCGCTGCAGGTGCCGTGGATGGCGAGTTCCATGCGGCTGACCCGGGTGCCGGCCGGCAGGTTCCAGAACTTGGCGGGATCAAAATCGGCGGCAGGATGCGCGTCGATGACCTTGCCGCAGGTCTCGCAGTGAAAATGAACGTGCTCGTGCAGATTGGCGCAGTAGCGCGATTGGCCACGCTCCAGATGCACCTGCTTGATCAGGCCTGCGCCGGTGAGGTGTTCCAGGCAATTGTACACCGTCGCCAGCGAGATTCCCGGGGAACGGTCCTTGACCCGGGTGAACAGGTCCGTGGCCGTGGGATGGTCGGTGGATGCCTGCAGCACCTCAAAGACTTCACGGCGGTGCGGCGTCAGGCGCACATCGGCCCCGAGTACGGCCATCCGGCACTCCAGGCCGGTGGGCTTGGCAGGTTGACGGTTGGGGGTGGGCGGCATGGCTTTTTAGAATTAGAATGATTCTAATTCAGAAATCGCACCAACTAACGGGATTGCAACCTTGGATTGGCCGGTTCCGATGAAAAACGCCTGCTCAGGGAGCCTCGGACGCCGGCAGCAACTGCAGGACGACCAACTGCTGCCGAATGATTGCGGCGATGCGCCCGAGAAAGGCTGCATGCGACTCGACCTCCTCCCGGCGAACTTCCGGAATCCCCTGCCACCAATCCTCCGCCTGAGCCTGCCCGAGGATCTCCTCGTAGCGGCGCAGGCAGCTGCCGAGTTGCGCCCAGCGTTTCAGGATGGCCGCGTCGTCGCGGCGCACCTGCTTCGGGTCGAGCAGGTCGTTCAGCAGGTTGATGGCGGCCCCCGCACCGGTGAGTGGAGCCGCGAAGCCCGCCATGGGCATGTCGGCCATGGCGATTGCCTGCTCGGCGAGGCGAACCACCTCGGGCTTCAGTTCCGGACGTTGCAGGGCCCGCGCGGCAAGCTGGAAGTGCAGGATTTCGTAGAGCGATGTATCGCTGCGATCAAGCGCGTAGGCCGACCTCAGCCTCCAGAAGGCCGAGGAATCCAGGTAGCGCTGGTGGGCTGCAGTCATGGGAAAAGGGCTGTTGCGCCGGGTCCGCTCCTTTTCCAGACGGGCCAGCGCGTGCACTCGCGCCTCCAGCCAGGTCACTTCGGGGACCGGTGCCGCCGCGGCGGTGGTCGCCGCGGCCCGGCGCGCAAACACACCCACCGCAGGAGGCGTCGGAGGTGTGGCAGCCGTTGCAGCTGGATGCTGGGCCTGGGCGGCACTTTCGCCGCCATGCCAGTAGCTGTGCAGGGAGTCGCGCACGAGTCGCGCGGCCAGACTCCCATAGGGGCTCCCGGGAAAACCGAGAAGTCCGCAGGAGCCGGCGTCGCGCCTCGCCGCGAGCTGATCGCCCGCGATCCACAGCAGCCCGGCAACGGACAGGGTCAGGAGCGGGTGCGAAAAAGACATAGGCCGGTCAGCGAGAGGGCGAGCCCCTGCAGGCCGAGCACACCGGCGGAGGCAAGAAAATCGGCGGCAGGCAGCGGCCCCATCTTGAACACCAGCCGCGGGGTCAGGTCGGCGAGATGATAATGGGGCACAGCCAGCCAGAGCGACTGCAGGAGTTTCGAGGAGGAGCCGCCAAGCAGGGGCGCGAGCCAGACGGCGCCAAAGAGGCCGGCGAGAAGCAGGCCGGTTGGCACGAGGAAGGCGATGACCTCAACCGTGCGGGTGCCGAGAGCCGTCGCCAGCAGGACGAGGGGCACCGCACAGAGCGTGTACAAGGCGGCATACTGGCCGACAAGCTGCAGCCAAAGCTCCACCTCCCCGGCTCGCCCAGGCAGGCACCATGTGACGCTGAGCAGCACTGCAATCAGGGCGAGGGCCAGAAGCCAGACGACCACGGCACCGCCCAGTTGCAACCAGAGGCGGCAGCGACTGGCGCCGATGGCATGCTCATGCTCCAGCATGCCCTCCGTGCGCATCCGATGCCCCAGAGCCGCCGCCTGAAAGGGCAGCCAGGTGAACAGGGCCAGCCAGGCGTAGGCCCAGATGGCCTGCGCACGCGCCGGCTGGAGGATTTGGGGATTCTCCTCCCAGGGCGTGACGAGCGGCGCCAGCCAGGCGAAAACCAAGGCGCCGCCAAGGAGCAGCCAGCAACTGCTGCGACTCATCAGGCCGGCGAGGCCCAGGCGAAAGAGGGGGAAATGCTTCATGCCTGAAGGGACTGGTAGGTGGCCAGCCACGATCCGCCCCGGCACTCGCGGGAGTGGAGCAGTTTGCCTCCGTGGATGGAAAGCAGGGAGTCGGCGGTGCGCACGGACTCCAGTTCGTGCAGGATGACCAGCCGAACCATGCTCGCCGCAGAACTCGCCCAAAGATCGGCGACCTGCGCGCGTGTTTCAACGTCGAGGCCGGTGAGCGGCTCGTCCATGAGCAGCACTCCGGGCCTGGTGAAGACAGCCTTCACCTCGGCAAGAATGAGCAGAACCTTTTGACGGTTGCCACGGGACAGCCTTCCAATCTGCTGGTTCAGATCCAGGCGCAGGGTTTGAGCCAGGCTCCTGGCCAGATCCAGTGCCTCACCCTGAAACCAGGAGCGAAAGAAGGTAAGCGGTTTCAATTCCGGGTCCGCGCGCAGTTCATCAGCCACGTAGTGAACACCGGACGGCGGAACGGCCCCTCCTTCGAGAAAGGGCAGCAAGCCGGCCAGCGAGCGCAACAGGGTTGTCTTGCCGGAGCCATTGGGGGCCACAAAGAGATGCAGGCCGGGTCCGATGTCGATGGCTTCGGGGGCGCTCGCCAGGCAGCGGTCGCGCCTTTGCCATGGCAATCCCTCACGGTAGCCGAAACGGGTGCCGGCGGGGATGGTCAAGCGAGGAGCATCAGGCATCGGCGATAAAAGACTCAATTGCCCGTGTCCCATAGGCCGTCATCGGCCTTGCCGGAAGGATCGTAAATGGCGCCATTGGCATAAAGTTTCGGCGGCATGACAGTGTGATCAAGGGTGAGCGCCTCGTTTTCGAGGCCTGTGAAAACCGGCATGGCCGACCAACCCTCGGGCAGATAGGCCTGCAGCTGAACGGTGCTGACCAAGGCGATGTTGGCCGTCGGATGATCGGCCATATAGCCGCGCTGGGCGGAGTAAACCGCCCGGAGCGAGAGGGCCGCGTCCTTGCCGCGCTGCCAGTTGCGCACGGATGTGATTGTGAGGCCGGCAAGCGTGCCGAGGGCGAGCAGCAGGGCGATGACCAGACTGATTTCGATCAGGCTGAAACCGCGGGCGGCGGTCGCAGGGTGTGGCAGGACTTTCATGGCTTCATGGCTTCTGTCTGGGGTGTTGCCGCGGCCGGCGTTTTGAGCAGCGGCACCTCGCTTTTTGGAATGATGCGCACCGCGGCGGGACGCTCCTGCAGGAGTTCCACGGCTCCTGACGGGTTCGCTGCTCCCGTACCGGAGGGAGCGGCGGGAAAAGCCTTCAGGCGCTGCTGCATGGCCGCCGGCAGTTGATTGTGCCGGTGCACAAACAGAATGCGTGCCGGCTCATGCATGACGACAGGCTGCGTGGCTCCGGACGACTGCGGCCTCACGGGCATGGCAGGCGCCGAATTGGGTCTCGCCCTCTGAACCTTGAGTGCCGAAAAAAGTGGATCTGTGGATTCCTTGGGACTGCGTTCTTTGGAAACCAAGCCTGGCACGGGACGTGGCACCAAGCGCGTGCCCACCTCTTGGGCCACGGCAAGCACGGCGGTCAGGCTGAGGACGACGGAAAGGATGCGCTGCATGACAAATCACATGTTGCCCGACTGCATCATGCGCGGGCCCATCAGGAAGATGGGGAGCATGGACCCGGTGAAGACAAAGCCGATGAGAAAGACGGCCATCGCAAGGGTGACAAAGTTGATGACCTGGGTGAAGTCCGCCATGATGGCGGCGGTATCCTCCTCGTAGATGTCGCGCAGCAGTTCCAGCTGCTGCGGCAGGGAGGCGGACTTCTCACCGATACCAATCATGTGCGTGACTTGAGGATCGAGTTCTGTGTTGCGCTTCAGCGACTCAGCGAACGGCACGCCCGAGGATTCGTAGACACGCGCCGCCTTGACGAAGTCCTCGTACATCGGTGTACCGTTGAGCACCCGAGCGGAAAGCATCGAGGCACGGGCCAAGTTGATGCCGTTGGCGTAAAGCATCTGCAGGGTGCCAATCCACGCGCTCTGGCGCAGACTCATGATGAGCTTCTTGAGCAGACCCCAGCGGCCCATAAGCAGGATAAGCAGTCGTTGACGAAAATTTGCCGAGCGGAACAGAGCAATGAAGAAGCTGGTGAGTGCGATGACAAAAAAGGGCCAAACCTTCTGAACAACGTGGCTCACCGAAAAGATGACAACGGAGATGGGATCAGGTGCCTGGCGAACACTCTGTAGAGTCTCCTCAACTTTGGAAACTACGTGCACCTGCGAGTAAATGAAAAGGCCAATCTGGAAGAGAATGATCAGGGTCGGCACCAGCAGTGCCGTGCGCAGCTTGCTGGCAAAGGTCATTTCGATCTTGATGCGGTGTGCCAGCGAAGTGAAAGCTTGACCGAGCTGGCCGGAGTCAGCCCCAGCCTCAATAATGGTGATGATTGTGGTGTCAAAGACCTGTTCCTTGGCGAACGCCACGTGCACAGGCAAACCCGCCTCCAGCCGGTTTCGGATGTTGATCAGCGTGGCCTTCAGGGCGGGATCCGGCAGGCCCTGAGCGTAGTAAAGAATTGCGTCCGAGGTGCTGATGTTCGCCTTGAGCATCGAGGCGAGACCGCGAAACATCTTGATCATTTCCTTGCGAGGCACACCGCGCGGCTTCTTGTTGTCGCGCTTGGCCCGGTTGAGCGGCTTGACCAACGCCACCCGGAAACCCGGCCGCGCCGCCATCTGTGCAGCTTGCTCGCGGTTGGGCGCCTCGAGCTCCAGCACCTTGGAGACGTCCGGACGCTCGCTGTGGCGAAGGGTGACCTGAAAAACGTTCATGTTCAGGATTCGTACGTCATGTCGAGCACCTTCTTGAGGGCCTCGAGATCGGTCTTGCCCTCGGCAAGCAACTTTAGACCGTTGTCGCGCAGGGACGGCAGTCCACTATCGCGCCGCACCTCCTGCTCAAGCTCGTAGGGCGTGATCTCGCCCTTGGCCAGTTTGTCGCCAATTTTCGGACTGATTGGCAAGATCTCAAGGATGGCGGTTCGGCCGGAGTAACCGCGCCCCTTGCACTCGGGGCAGCCGTCCTTGCGGTGGACATAGACCGTGCGGGTAGCCCAGGAGGGATCGAGCTGAAAAAGCCTGACCTCTCGCTCGGACACACCCTCCTGGCGCTCCTTGCAGGCAGGGCAGAGCATCTTCACCAGGCGCTGGGCACAGGCCGCCTTGAGCGTCTGGGCGATCTTCCAGCGTTCCATACCGAGCTGCTGGAAGCGCTCAATGATCTGGGATGCGCGAGGCGTGTGAATCGTGGTCAGCACCTTGTGCCCGGTGATCGCCGCCTCAATGGCCAGTTCGGCCGATTCACGGTCGCGCACCTCACCCATCAGGATGACGTCGGGGTCGGACCGCATGAAACTGGCGATCATTGGCTTGAACTCGCTGGAATCCTTCAAGTCACAATGGGTGACACCGGGGATTTCGTCCTCGACCGGGTTCTCAAGGGTCAGAATGTTGTCCTCGGGATGGTTCAACTCGCGCAGCATGGCGTTGAGCGTGGTCGACTTGCCGGAGCCGGTCGGTCCGGACATGACGATGATACCCGAAGGCACCGCCATGGCCTTGTCGAGCTCGAACAGTGTCTCCTTGTCAAAGGCAAGCGTGCCCATGCCCAGACGCGCCTCCAAATGCGTCTTGTCAAGCAGACGCATCGTGACGTGATAGCCGCGGTAAGTGCGGTGTCGCTCATAACGGACGCCGACCGCGCGACCGTAGTAACTGGCAGTGAAGCGGCCCGAGATGCCCGGCCGCTTGTTGCGCTCCTCGGGTGCGAGCCTCATGAGGTTAAGCAGGAAGGCGTCGACACGGTCACGCAGCTTCATAGGCATGTCGACACGGGGTCCGAGCGACCCGTCCATGCGGTAGCAGTATTGAAAAAGGGTCTTCTCGGTCTTGATGTGAATGTCGGAGGCGTGCTGCTTGATGGCGTCCGAGACCATGCTGGCCACCAGTTGGGCAATCGGCTCGTCATACTGGCGTGTGACGTCAAAGTCCGGGCTCTCATTTGAGTACTCCTCCACCTCGAGCGCCTCAAGTTCCGCCCGGCTTGGCCCCGACGAACTGGCGGAGCCCTCGATGACCGAGGAAATCTCGGAGGACAGAGTGACGATCTTGAGCAGTTCATCGTCCGGAAAACGCGAGGCGCAGTAGTCGTCCGCCCGGTAATCCCAGGGATTGGCGACGGCGAGCAGCACCTGCTTGGCGCTGCGACGCAGGGGAACGAACATGCCGCGCGACAACACAGCGGGATCGCAGTAGCCGACGAACTCCGGATCAACCATCTCCCGCACCTGAGGAAAAGCAGGCAGACCCGACGCGCGCCCAACCGCCCCAAGAATGCGCGTCTTCGATGACTTGCGAACCAGAGCCTCATCGGTGATGCCATCCTGAACGGCCGTCGACGAACGCAGCTGGCTGATGATGAGCCGCTGAATGGTGTCGTTGAATTCGATACCGAGGTTCAGGTTCATGAGGCAAAGTGGCTCTGCATGAGCTGGGTCCAGGACGACAAGTCAGTCAGGAAGGGAAAGACGAACGGCGAGTCTCCCCCAGTAATGTGATTGAGTTCATGGCCGATCCAGAACGATGCGACGGTGACCGCCACGGGATTGATGGAGGCGACATGGACGATACTGGTTTCACCCGCAACAACCGCTGGGGCACCAAGCGCCGAACAAATCGAACGTAGCGACGGGCAATGCTCATAAAGCGAGCCCGAGCGACCCGGAAGGGGGCCGAAGGTCCAGTAATAAACACGGTCGCTGAGGCTGCTGCGCAGGAGTTTCTGCATGCGGCTCACCTCCGCCTCGACCGTCAGCGAGTGCTTTTCCGCCTGCGTCTCCGCGACAAAAAGCAAAAAATCCTTAGGCGCCGGCATCGACAGCGTCGCCCGATAGGCCTCGATCATGGATTCGGCATCCGCCTCGGACAAGTAACCGTCCTGGCGCAGATGCTTGAGGCAGGTGCCGGCGACGCGTTCAAGCACCGGTCGAATGTCAGTGGGCGCAGCGGCGGCGGAAAAGGGCAGCCCGGCGACGGTCTCAGCTTGCGTAACCATGAAATTTCAGCGGAAGGTCGCCCGACCCGCATGCTCTTCGGACGGGGTCGCGCCGGCGGATCTGTGATTGAAAAGGCGTCTGAACCATGATTTGCGTGGTTCAACAGGACTGGGGGAAGTCACTGGGAGAGACTGTTGCGATCCGGCACCGGGCACCAGTGGTGACAGCCCTTCAAAAGTGCCGGGTGAAATGGCGGAGTAGTCGCTAACCTGCTCGTTCATCAACCGAATATCGCCTTCCATGCTTGCGTCGTAAACCTGCGGAGTGATCACAAACACCAGACTAATCTGCTCAAGCTTCCTGCTCTCGGCGCCAAATAGCCTGCCAATTCCTGGAATGCTTCCCAAAATCGGCACCTTGCTGTTACCGTTCGTGCTGTTGTAGTCATAAAAACCGCCAAGGAAAAGGGACTTGCCAGCAGGAATGCGACTGATGGCTTCGATGGTCGATTCGCTGACGCGAGGATAGGCATTTCCGGCTGTTCCGTTGCTGCTTCGACCCGCGACAAGTTCAACGATCTTGGCTACGCGGGGCCGCAATTTCATGCGTACTGTGCCGTCGGGCAGGAGTGTCGGCGTTACCGTTAGGCTGACGCCAATTTCGCGGCTTTTGTCCGGATTCACGCTCGGATCAGGATCCTTTTCGTCGATCTGGTAACGCACCTCCTCGGAGATGTTCTGGCCGGCGGTGGTCGAGGACACGGTTGCGGTAATCACAGGAAAACGATCGACGATGGAAATTGTCCCCTGCTCATTGTCCTCGGTGATGAGGGTAGGAGCCGCCTCCTGACTGACGATGTCCGCCTCTTCCAAGGCACGGAGGATGGCCTGAACCTGGGTGTTCCCAAAGACAAGACCGATCCCCTCCTGATTCAACTGGTCGAGCGTGGCGGTGGGATTGGAAGGATTCCCGGTGCTCGTGATGGTTTTGGTGTCCGGGAGATTGAAAAGCGCGTTCAGGCTCTGCGACATGCTGATGGTGGTTCCCACATCACCGAGCGCCTGGCTCCAGTCGATGCCGACCTGCCGCGACTCGTCACGGCGAATTCGCAGCACGCGAACGTTGACGAGGATTTGTTGCTTTGGGCGGTCGATCTCGGCAAGCAAGGCGCGGATGCGCTCGAGTTTCACCGAGTTGTCGGTGACGAGCAGGGTGTTGGTCTTCTCTTCAAATTCGATCAGACCGACATCCCGAGTCAGCATGGGTCGGAGGATCGCCTTGAGCTTTTCAAAGTCAGCCGTTCCCGTCGCCCCGGCAGCCGAACCACCACCCGCGCCACCAACCGCGCCACCACCCGCGCCACCACCCGCGCCACCACCCGCTCCGGCGGCAGAACCTACAGTGCTGCGGTTGAGCGGCGCACCACGCAGGTACTTGAGTTGGTAGCTCATTACCTCGACCGGCAAACGGCCTAGCTGGGCTTCCGTGAGCAGGCTGACAGAATTGCGTTGCTGGTAAACCGTCAAGCCGTAGGCAATGGCCAGATTCTCCATCTGCTGGCGCGAATCATCAATTTTAAGCTGCCCGGTGACGTTGTATTGGGGCGCGTTAAGTTCGTTGTTGTGAAAAAACTGCAAGCCGGCGCTGCGAGCCAGATACTGGAAGACCTCATTGATCGGGGCGTTGTCAATCCAGTAACCATCGTCTGCAAGGGCCGGCAAGCCACCGTTCGAAGCGTTGCTAGGCTGGAATTGCGCAGGCTGAGACGATTGAAGGGAGCTTCCGGGCACGGGCGCTTCCTGCGCCACGGCCACGAGGTGCAGGCCTGCAGTGATGTGGGTGATCCAGCGGGGAAAAACGGCACTCATGGTGAATCAGGCTTGGAGGGTTCTACGGGGAAAGCCATGCCGCCGAGCACATGGGCCGCGCCACTAAGCGGCTCCAGTGCCAAGCGCGGCACAAGCTTGTGCGGCAGTGTACCGGTTTCACCACGAATTAGATCGCGAAAGCGAAGCTCGGCATAGCCTACCTCCACGACCTGAGCCTGGAAAACCTCGCCCTTGAAGAGCATTTCAACAACATCGCCCTCGAAGACATTGCGGCCGCCGACAAGGAACTCCTTGTGGCTGATACTTATTCCATTGATACGAAGGGTCTGCAGCGCCTGGTTTAGGGTGATGCGTGGAGTCTCGCGCAACGGCTCCTCCTCAACGAGCAACGTTTCGTCCTCACGCGGAAAGGTGGACACACCCAGCGGGTCGATGTTGCGCGTGCGAGCACCGAGCTTTTGAGCCCCGTTTTCCAAGGCCATCTCCTTGGGCAGCAGTTCGGTCTTTGGCAGCCAGCCGGCTCCAGAGCTGTCGCTGCCTAGGAAGAGTCGTCCACGCTTGGTCGATTCAGCAGGTGCCTGTGCCGCAGCATCAACGGCAGCGCACCAAAGCAGCAACACACAAACCACACGCAATGTCATTTCCTGCCCTCCTCTACAGCCTTCCAACAGGTGTGTGTGACTTCAATCACCAGATGCTCGCGCTGCGTTAGCAGATGGGCCTTGCGGGTGATTTTGAGATCTTCAAGCACGGCTTGCGGCAACATCGACTCAACCTGATAGAGGGTTTCCTGCATCGGCCCGTAACCGCCGCTAAAACTGGTTTTGACGCGGGCCAGATCGGCTTTCGCAGCCTTGCCAAGGCGTCCCCGATCAAGCGGGAAGATCAGGCTGCCGCGCTGCAACTCGATTTCTTTATACTTCGGCAAAATGCTGTCAAGCAGGCGTGTAAAGACCTGTCCAGGGTCGGTCGCCAGGAGTTTTTTTTGCCCCTCAAAGACGGGTCGTTTGGGCGCGTTGTCGCTCTCCAGCTTCCGGTTGGCATTCTGCCGCATCGTGTGATCACGGTAAATCTCCTCCTTTTGCAAACGAACTTGTTCGAGCTTGTTAACCGCTGACAGCACACCTACAAGAATGAGTAGGTTGAAGGCGGCTGGCGTCACCAGACCAAAACGAATAATGGGCTGTGTGTAAGCACTCATGTTCCGTAGGGTTTGGCCACAGGGAGCGCTAACACATCCTTGTCAGTGAGCGTCTGGCTGATGGTGATCTCGAAATTGAAAGGGTAGGCCATGACCGGGTCGCGTGCCAAGTCGCCGATACTGGCCTGGGGATCATAGCGCGAATTGCGACCCTGGGTCAGGCTCACGGTAATCTGTCGGTCGGGATCCGGTCGGTAGGAGTCGTCGCCGGTTGCGGTGGCCAGTTGCTCAAAAAAGGCACTGACTCCGCGTTGGCTGTTGATACCGCTCAGCAACTCCATGGCCTTGGGTTTGACCAGTCCCTTAATCTGCCAGCTGCGAATAAGTCCGCTGAATTCCGGCTCGGGCGCTTTGCCGCGGGCGGCAGAAGGTGCCGGCCTGGCCGTATCAAGGACATAATTGTAACTGTCTACCCGAACCCCTGAATCCTCGGGAAAGAGCTGCAGCAGGAACTCCATCGTCACCCAACCACGCGATCGCGGCAACATGAGCTTCTCAGTCCGCTGAATCTGTTTCTGCTCATTGAGGAGCTTGGTGTTGCTAGCCTTGGCCTGCTGAACATCTTCCTGAGTCAAGTGCCAAGAAGGATGATTCATCGCTGCCAAGAGCGACCAAGTGCCATATCCTCCCGTACCAAGCAGGGCAAAAACCAACAAGGTCAGCAACCAGCGTGCAAGGCGCAGTAGCTTGAAGTCGTTCCGGGTGGGATAGAGCATGTCAAGCCGGGCGATGTCCATGTAATTCTGATGGGCCCAGCCCTGCCAGA